>NZ_JBEXGE010000004.1:9906-301842 GCF_040607155.1 Micromonospora sp. NPDC005324
CGGGCAGGGCGGTCGCGAAGGCCAAGCCGGTCGCGGCGGCGGGCAGGGCGGTCGCGAAGGCCAAGCCGGTCGCGGCGGCGGGCAGGGCGGTCGCGAAGGCCAAGCCGGTCGCGGCGGCGGGCAGGGCGGTCGCGGCGGGCAGCAGCGGCAGGGCGCACCGGCGCCGGCCAACGACGCCATGGCGGAGGCCCTGCGCCGCGCCGGCCTGGCCTGACCCCGCTCAGCACGTCAATCCCGCGCCGCCCCGTCGATCATGGAGTTGTGGTGGGTGACAAATCAACCGCATTACGCCAAGCCAGGCACCACAACTCCATGATCGACGAAGTCGAGTTGACCTTCTCCGTCGATCTTGCAGTTACTGTCCCGACATAAGCCGGCATTCCACCTATCTCGACGACCGAAACTGCTAGATCGGCGCGGGGGGCGCGGCTGGGCTCTGCTGCAGGCGATCAACGCGCTGCCCTACTACGTCGACACCAATCCGGTGATGGCCGGCATCGCCCGGCACACTCTGCTGGCCGTCCTCGACTGAGTCTGGTCGCGTACCGTGGCTGCCGTGGCGGGCGACGACCAGGACTGGCGGGACCAGCGGGAGCGGGCGGTGCGCGCGCACGCCGACGCGGACGCTCGGGCCCGCGCCGCCGAGCAGGCCACGGCGGCGACGCTGGTGACGCGCTTCGCGGCCGAGGCGACCGAGCGCGGGCTGCGTCCGGTGCGGCTCACCGCGACGTCCTACGACGGCCGGCACCGCTACCGCACCAACCTCACCGGCTGGTACGTCGATCGGGCCCGCAGCCGGGCGGTCGACACCCAGGGGCGCTTCTACCTGCTGACCGTGCCGGCCAGCCTGCGTTCGCTGGTGCTCGGTGCGACGCCCGAGGCGTCCCCGCCGCCGCTGGTGATCGGCCGGGGTGGCCGCGACGGCGAGTCCATGCCGCTGGAGGCGCTGCTGAGCCAGCGCCTCGCGGCGGGCGACGACTGACGCTGATCCCGCCCCGGGTCAGCGCCGTCGGTGGCTCTCCACCGCCTCGCACAGCGCCCGTTCGACCCGCTCGGCACCGGCGGCGACGGAGAAGACCCGGTCGTAGTGCGCCCGACCGGCCTGACCGAACAGCTCAAGCTTCTCCCGGCCCAGGTCGCAGAGTTCCCGCAGGGCGTCGGCGATGGAGTCGGGGTCACCCGGCCGGGCGGTGATACCCGCACCGCTGTCCCGCGCGACGGCGGCGGCGTCCCCCTCCGCGGCGACCAGCAGGGCCCGCCCGGCGGCGAGGGTGGCCTGTACCTTGCTCGGCATCGTGTACGCGGACATGCCGCCGGGTCGCAGGCTCACGTAGTGCGCGTCGCCGGTGGCCATGAGGGCGGGCATCCGCTCCCGGGGCACCCGCCCGAGGAAACGTACGTGTGTCGCGTTCGCCTCCTCGGCCCGGCGGCGTAGCCGCTCCTCGGTGGTGCCGGAGCCGGCGATCAGGCAGACCAGCCGCGGGTCGCGGATCCGGGCGCAGGCGTCGATGAGCGAGTCGAGGCCCTGGGCCTCGCCGAGCGTGCCGGCGTACACCAGCACCACCTGGTCCTCACGGAGCCCGAGTTCGGCGCGGAGGTCCGCGACGCCGGTACGCGGTGTCTCGTCGGCCCAGACCGGAATGTGGACGAGCTTCTCCCGGGGCACGCCTCGGCTGGCGAGCAGGTCGGCGGCGCCGGGCGAGACGTACGCGACCCGGCCGGCGCTGCGGTACATCCCACCGCACCAGCCGGCCATTCCCCGCTCGATCATCCGCGAGACCCGGTCGGTGCCGATGAAGCCGCTGGCCAACGCGCTGTCCGGCCACAGGTCCAGGACGTGCAGCAGCACCGGCACCCGCTGCACGTACCTGGTGAACCACATCGGCAGGGCGACGCTGATCGGTGAGTTGCCGACCCAGAGGGCGTCCAGGCCGCGCAGCGCCGGCGTGCCGGAGACCAGCGCGGAGGCGGCGAAGGAGCCGTAGTTCGCCATTCGTCGCAGCGCTGAGCGGTCATGGCTGGGATAGAGGGCCACCCGGCGGATCCGGGTCGTCCCGTCGACCTCGTCGAGGCGGCGCGTCACCCGGTAGCCGGGCGCCAACTCGCCGGTCGGGTAGTTGGGGAAGCCGGTGAGGACCTGGACCTCGTGCCCTCGGCGGACGAGGGCCCGGGCGAGCATTCCGGGGAGCGCGGCGGCGCCCGGCTCCGGGTCGAACCACTGGGTGAGCAGGCCGATCCGCATCGGCCTCACCTCGCCGCTGAGCCGGCGACGGGGCGTGCGGACTGCTCGCCGTCGGCCTGCCACAGCGTGGTCAGCGACTCACCGAGGTCGTACGCGGGCGCCCACCCGAGCACCCGGTTCGCGCGCTCGGTGTCGGCGCACATCCAGGGCACGGCTGCCGAGCGGCTGGCGTCCGGCGCGAAGCTGCCGTCGCGGATCTCGCCGGTGAAGCCGGACACCTCGGCCAGCAACTGGACGACGTCGCGCGTCGCCACCGCCTTTCCGCTGCCCACGTTGAAGACCCGCGCGGGCCCCGGCCGGCAGCGTGCCGCGGCGAGGACCGCGCTGGCGACGTCCCGCACGTCGACGAAGTCCCGGTACGTGTCGTGCAGCCCCACGGCGATCTCCTCCATTCCGGTGGCGACCGCCGACCTCACCATCGCGGTCACCCGAGTGAGCACGTTGCCCGGCGGCATTCCCGGCCCGACCGGGTTGAAGATCCGCAACACCATCGTGTCGAGGCGGCCGGCCCCGCCGGCCAGCTCCGCCAGCCGGGTGGCGGCCAGGTGGCTGAGCCCGTACTCGCTGACGGGTGTGCCCGGGTACTCCTCGCTGACCGCGAGGCCGTGCGGCACGGTGCCGTACTCGGCGGCCGAGCCGATCCGGATCAGGCGGGCTCCGGGGGCGGCGGCGGCCACCGCCTCGATCAGTTTCGCGGTCGCGACGACGTGCGCCTGCACGAAGTCGTACCCGGAGCCGACGATCCGCCCGGCCGCCGTCACCACCACGTCCGGTCGCTCCCGGGCGACCAGCGCGGTCAGGTCGCGCAGTTCGACCCGGACCAGGTCACACTCCGCGCGGGTGATCGACCGGACGGTGGTGTGGGCGGCCAGCGCCGTCCGGATGTGTCGGCCGAGGAATCCACCGGCGCCCAGGAGCAGGACCCGGTTCATCGCCGGTGGGCGGAGTCGTGTTCGGCGGTCGCCTGCGCGGGCGGGTTGCCGGTGAACTCGTGCCAGGTGGCCGCGCCCGGCGCGGAGATTCCCTGGCGGCTGAGCACCACCCAGATCGTGGCCAGGACGATCCGCAGGTCCAGCAGGAAGGAACGGCGGTCGACGTACTCGACGTCGTAGGTGAACTTCGCGTCCCAGTCCAGCGCGTTGCGGCCACGCACCTGGGCCAGCCCGGTGATGCCCGGCCGCACGTCGTGCCTGCGGGCCTGTTCCAGGTTGTAGAGGCTGAGGTAGCCGACGAGGTGCGGGCGGGGACCGACGACGCTCATCTCGCCCCGCAGCACGTTCCAGAACTCCGGCAGCTCGTCGAGGCTGCTGGCCCGCAGCCAGCGACCCACCCGGGTCAGGCGGTCCGCGTCGCTCACCAGCCCCCGGGTCGGGTCGGGGTGGCGCATCGTCCGGAACTTGACCACCTCGAACAGCTTGCCGTGCAGCCCGGGGCGGGTGTGCCGGAACAGCACCGGACGCCCGTGCGTCACCAGCACGACCAGCGCCACCAGCGCCAGCACGGGAGCGCCGAGCACCAGGACGAGGAGAGCGCCGAGGACGTCGAGAAGCCGTTTCCAGCGGTCGTAGGGTCGCCGTGTCGCAGTGCCGTCCCGAGGTGTTTCCCGACCGGTCGTCAGGTCGGAAGCACCGGCTCGCGGGTGCGCCGCGTGGAGAGCAACTTTTGGCATGGAGTACGCATACCACCTTTCCAGAGCACCAACTCCGTCTTTAGCGCTAACGACTTCGGCGCGTCGACAATGGGGGGCCGAACGGCTACTTCGGCAACGCCGAGCCTTGTTCGCGTATTTGTCGAACGAGTCGCAACGAACAGCGAACGCGACTCGAATTCCTTTTGGCGGAAGACGTCACGGCGCCACTTGTCCACGCGTAGGGTCGCGTTCGACGAGAATCCGATTCCCGAGGATGGCCTCCCGGGAAACAGGCAGGAGAAGATGTGGTTTCCTCGCTTTCGGACCGGCGATTCCTTATCACCGGTGGCACCGGATCCTTCGGCCAGACAATGGTCTCCCGACTGCTCGACGCCGGGGCCGCCGAGGTGCGCGTACTCAGCCGTGACGAGTCGAAACAGGACGCGATGCGGCACCGCCTCGGCGACGACCGCGTCCGCTACTACGTCGGTGACGTCCGGGACTACGACAGTGTGCTCAAGGCCGCGCGGGGAATGGAGTTCGTCTTTCACGCCGCGGCGCTGAAGCAGGTGCCCTCCTGCGAGTTCTTTCCGCTGGAGGCCGTACGCACCAATGTGCTCGGCAGCGCGAACGTGGTGGACGCCTGCGAGCGGGTCGGCGTCGAGGCGCTGGTGCTGCTGAGCACCGACAAGGCCGTCTATCCGGTCAACGCGATGGGCATGACCAAGGCCCTCATGGAGAAGGTCGCGCAGGCGCACTCCCGCAACAATCCCGAAGCCCGTACCCGGGTCTGCTGCGTGCGCTACGGAAACGTCATGTACTCGCGCGGATCGGTGATCCCGCTGTTCATCGAGCAGATCCTGCGGGGCGGGCTGCCGACGGTCACCGAGCCGTCGATGACCCGGTTCCTGATGTCGCTGCCCCAGTCGGTCGACCTGGTGGAGCACGCCTTCCGGTACGGCCAGCCGGGTGACGTCTTCATCCGCAAGGCCGACGCCTGCACCATCGGCGACCTGGCCACCGCGCTGTGCAACCTGTTCCGGGTCCCGGCGAAGTTCAACGTGCTCGGCATTCGGCACGGGGAGAAGCTGTACGAGACCCTGGCCAGCCGCGAGGAGCTCGCCCACGTCGAGGATCTCGGCGAGTTCCTCCGGGTGCCGGTGGACAGCCGTGACCTCAACTACTCCCTCTACTTCGAGGAGGGTGACGTCGAGAGCGGCAACATGGCCGACTACCACTCGCACAACGCCCGGCGGCTGTCCGTACCGGAGATCGAGGCGCTGCTGCTGACGCTGCCCGAGGTGCGGGCGCAGGTCGAGGCCGCGGCGGCGGCGGTCGTAACGGCATGAGCACCGGTACCGGTGGCCGGCGGCCGGAGCTGGTCCCCCGCAGACGCAGCGGCCCCGGCGAGGAGGAACCGCGCCCGGCGCGACGGGTCCTCGTCGTCGGCGTCACCGGCATGCTCGGTCACGCGGTCATCCGCGAACTCGGCGACGATCCGGACCTCGACGTGCACGGTGTCGCCCGGAGCATCGAGGACCGCGCGGGGTGGTATCCCCAACGCCTGCTCGACCGGATCACCACGGCCGTCGACGCGACCCGGTTCGGCCAGGTCCGGCAGCTCATCGACGACCTGCGGCCGGACGTCGTGGTCAACTGTGTGGGTGTGATCAAGCAACGGCCGGACGTGCAGGACGCGGTGCAGACTGTCACCCTCAACGCGCTCTTTCCCCACCTGCTCGCCGACGCCTGCGGGAAACTCGGCAGCCGCCTGATCCACGTGAGCACCGACTGCGTCTTCTCCGGCCGGCGGGGCGGATACGTCGAGGACGACCTTCCGGACCCACCCGACCTGTACGGGCGGTCCAAGCTGCTGGGTGAGGCGCGCGGGGTCTCCGCGCTCACCCTCCGTACGTCGATCATCGGGCACGAGCTGGTCACGAACCGCTCGCTGGTGGACTGGTTCCTCTCCCAGCGGGGGCAGGTACGCGGCTTCACCCGGGCCATCTACAGCGGCGTGACGACCGTCGAGTTCGCCCGACTGCTCCGTACGGTGATCCTGCCCCGGGCGGAGCTGACCGGGCTCTACCACGTGGCCGCCGAGCCGATCACCAAGTACGACCTGCTCCGCCTGATCGCCGAGGTGTACGGGTGGCCCGGCGACATCGTGCCGGACGACGAGTTCACCTGCGACCGGTCAATGAACGCGGACGCCCTCGCCCAGACCACCGGCTATCGGCCACCGAACTGGCCGGACATGATCCGGGCGATGCACGCCGCCAGGGCCCGCTGGGCTGTCGAACCGGCCCAACCGGGCCTACAGGACGCGCCTCGCTGAGGGCGGCCCACCCGACGACCGCCGGCAACGCCTGCGGCCGGACTCCGAAGGACATCACGTGGGAAACCGGATGGGCCAACTGGGCCTGCTCGTCGGCGCGACGTGTCTCGTGGTGGTCACCACCATCGCGGCCATCACCGTCCCGCTGGTCGCGACCGGGTTGGTGGCGCTGGTGCTGCTGCTCGCCTTCAGTCGGCGGGTGGACGGCTGGCGGTGGATGCTGGCCCTGACCATGGGCCTTCTGGTGTGCGCCTCGTCCAATGTGCCGGCGCTGGTCGAGGCCAGCTTCTATCCCCGGTACGCGGCGGTCGCGGGCCTGGTCCTCTGGGGGCTCTGCCTGCCGGGCCGCACGCCAGCACGCACCGATGTCTGGACCCGCGTGTTCGTCGCCGCGCTCTGGGCGATGGGCGGCCTCGCCACGGTGAGCTTCGCCTGGTCGGTGGTCCCGATGGAGACCCTCCAGCGGGGCGTCGCGCTGCTGCTGCTGGCCGCCCTGGTGCACGTGCTCGTCCGGCGCCGGTGGCCCGATCGTGCGGTCATGATGGCCGACCTGCGCGTTGTCTACCTGGTCCTCACCTCGTCCATCGTGGTCAGTCTCGGCATCGGGTTCGCCGACGGCACGCTCGTCGCGGCGACCTCCAGCGTCACGCGGTTCCAGGGCCTCTACAACAACCCGAACATGCTCGGCATCGTCTGCGCCCTGACGATCCCGTTGGGCTGGGCGGTCTACCGGCAGTCCCGGCGGCAGGTCGCGCTGCTCGGCATGGTGCCGGCCGCCGCCAGCCTGCTGCTGTCCCAGTCGCGTACCGCGCTGATCGCCGTGCTCGTCGGGGCGCTCTGGCTGGTGCTGCGCTACGGGCTCGGCCGGATGGTCCGGCTGGCCGCGGGGGTGACCGCCCTGCTGCTGGTGGCACACCTGCTCAACCTGCTGCCCACGATCTTCGCCGCACCCTGGATGCGCCAGTTCGTCCTGCGTTTCACCGACCCCACCGGCGGCGACCTGTCCAACGGTCGGACCCAGATGTGGCAGACGACCATCGACCTGTGGTGGCAGAACCGCCCCACGCTGGGCTTCGGGTACGCGTCGCGCAACCACCTGTTCGAGCTCGCCAGCGCCGACGAGTTCTTCGGCACCGCCGGCGTCAGCGTGGTGCACAACAGCTACCTCCAGCTGCTGTTGGAGCTGGGGCTCGCCGCCGTGCTACCGCTACTGCTGCTGCTGGTGGCCGCCGGGCGGGTCGTCCTGCGGGCCCCGGTGCGCCGGGCCGACGCGGGTCTGGTCTGGCTCGTCGTCACCGGTCTGCTGATCCAGGTCACCGAGTCGGCCATGTTCGGCACGGGCCAGACCTACCCGTACGTGTTCTGGACCGTTGTCGCCGCCGCGCTGCTGCACCTGCCGAGGAAGCGGGACCCCGCCGACCGGGAGGCCGTGGCCCGCGCCAACCTGCCCCACGCCGAGGCACGCCAGCAGCGGGCCGGCGTGTTCGACGAGGGCGTTCCGCGCCGGCCCACAGCCCTGCTGCGCTAGCGCCCGCACGAGCCCGGCCGGTGGGTGTCGGTCTCAGCTGCCCCGGCCCGCCGTCACGAAGGCGCTCACCCGGTCCCGCCAGGCCCGGTGGTCGAACGACTCCCGGGCCCGCGACCGGGCCGCCCCGCTCATCGCCGTCCACTCCTCGTCGCGCAGCCGCAGCGCCCGCTCGACCGCCGACCGGACATCGTCCGGCCCGTTGCCGTCGAGCACCAACCCCTCGACCCCGTCGTGGACGTAGGCGGCGAGGTCACTGGTGTGGTTGAGCAGCACCGGGCACCCGGCGGCGAGACTCTCCGGCACCTTGGAGGGGAACCCGTTGGCCGCGTACCCGCCGGTGGGGCGGACCAGCATCGAGAAGTGCGACTCCGACAGCAGCGTCAGCACGGTCTCGCGCGGAACGCGACCGAGGAACCGCACGTCGGCCGAGACCGCGTCCAGCACCCCGACGTCCAGGTCGGAGTGGGCTGCGGCGTCGGCGGCGCTGACCCCGGCGATGGTGAGGCTGACCCGCCGCTGGTGCTCCGGGGCGAGTCGGCTGATCCCCCGCAGGATCACGTCGAGCATGTCCTTGCGCCCGGGGGTGCCGGCGTAGAGCAGCCGCAGGCCGTCACTGATCGGGGGTGGTTGCGGCGCCCGGAACTCGTCGCAGTCCACCTGCGGCGGCACCACCAGCACGTCCAGGCCGTGGCCGGTCAGGTAGTCGGCCAGCGTGGTGGAGACCGCCGTGGCCCGGCCGACGAGCCGGGTCGCCAGGAACGTCGACCAGCGATGCCGGACGAAGTACGGGGTGAGCCAGCCACGGCGGAACTGCCGCCGGTCGTGCCGCTCGCTGGCGTCCACCACCACCGGGCACCGCAGCACGAGGCGCAGGGTCGCCCAGTTGCCGAGGGTCAGCAGGGCCATCGGCAACAGCACGACGCTCACCTCACCGCGACCCACGCCGACCCGGCGGACGGCCCGCAGCACCCGCAGCGGTCGGGCCAGTCGGGCCGACGCGCGGGTGAGGTGGTGTCGACCCCGGATCCGCAGGGTGACCAGGTCGATGCCGGCCACGCCGGGCTGCCCGGCCGGGAAGGCCACCTCGCAGGGCCAGTCGTTGACCACCAGCGTGCACGCACCGTCGGGCGCGGCGGACCGGGCGAGTTGCAACAGGCGATTGGAGGTGGCGTCCCCGTGCGGAAAGGCGTACGCGCCCACAAGCAGTGGACGTGGCCGGCCGGTCGATCCCGCGTCCAGCCGTGGTTGCCGGCCGATCACCGTCGTCTGATCGTTCATTACTCTCCCCGTGTCGAGAAGGCTGGCGGCCGGGGTGGCACCGGGCGGTGCGGACGGCCCGACGCCCACCGTCGGTAGATCGTCAGGTGGGTGGCGGCTGCCGTGTCGATGGCGAAGACGCTGCGCGCGAACCGTTCCGCCGCCGCCGAGGCCGAGGTCTGCTCGGTGTACGACGCCGCCGCGCACACCGCCCTCGCCCACCGCCTCGGCGGGGCGTCGGTGTCGACAATGGTCACGCCGGGCAGGTGCTCGTCGATGAAGCGCACCCCCGGCAGGTCGGCGGCCACCGTGCCGACACCCAACGCGATGGGCTCCAGCACGCCCCCGGGCAGCCCTTCCAGACAGGACGGGTGGACCACCACGTCGGCCTGGCTCAACAGCCCGCCCACGTCGTCGCGCGGGCCCAGCAGGTGCACCCGGTCGGCGAGACCGGCGGCGGCCGCCGCCACCCGGACGCGCTCGTCGTCGGCGTCGTTGCCCGGCCCGATGAGGACGGCGTGGGCCTCCACTCCCCGGGCCCGCAGCTCGGCGAGGATCGGCGGCAGGAGCCAGCGTCGCTTCTCCGGCGAAGCCCGGCCGACGCTGACGCAGACCAGTTCGGCCGGGCGTGCGCCGATCAACTCGCGCAGGTCGTCAGGGCTGGGGCGGCGCAGCCGGTCCAGGTCGAGTCCGTTGAGGACCACCTGGCAGCGGGGGTCGTCGCGCCAGCGTGGGTCGTAGGCGCAGGTGAGCGAGCTGGGCGAGACGCCGAGGATGTCGGTGGCGGAGATCCGCAGCAGCCGTTTGCAGATCCAGCGGTAGGCGCGTCGGCGCAGGTTGCGGCGCTGGTTGTCGTCTCCCCGGAAGTGGGCGACGCGGACGGGCACACCGCACAGGGCGGCGAGCGCGAGCAGCACCCCGGAGAAGTTGGCGCAGTCGACGTGCACCACGTCCGGGCGCAGCCGCCGCAGCAGGCCCAGGAAGCGGGTGGCGAAGCGGCGGTCCAGCGGGATCGGGGTGACAGTGCCGCCGTGCCGGCTGACCACACCGGCCAGCGGGCCGGGACCAATCCGGTCGCTGAGCGTCACCAGGTGCACCTGGACACCGGCCGCGGAGAGCCGGGGTAGCAGTTCGGCGGTCCGCATCTCGGTGCCGCCGAAGTTCAGCTCGCCGACCACCCGCAGCACCCGGCACTGTCCGGTCACGTCGGCTCTCCCCCGCGCAGCGCCCGGCGGTATCCCACCAGCACGGCCGGCCACATGGTGAGCACGTACGCGACGCTGGCCGCCACCGGCAGGCCGGCGAGCCCGAACTGCCGCAGCGCCCAGACCTTGAGCGCGGTCGCCAGCAGCAGGAACGTGGCCCAGCCGACGAACTGCGGCCGGAGCAACCCGATGCTGTTCTGCACCAGGATCAGCGGGGACGTGACAGCGATCAGGAGGGACCAGCTCGCCAGCCCGACCAGGACGCTGACCGGGATCTCGGTGCGATCGATGCCGCCCACCCAGAGGTCGATCAACCGGTGGCCGTAGCCGACCAGCACCGCACCGACCACCCCCACGATCACCCCGTACAGCAGCACCATGCGGTGCGTGTTGCGACGCACCCAGGCCACCTCGCCCCGCGCCAGAGCGGCGCCGTTGACCGGCCAGACCGTCATACCGACCAGCCCGACGAAGATCGAGAGGACGCCGAACAGCTTCCCCACCACCGCGTAGTGCGCGGCCGTGGTGGGCCCGAGGACGTTCGCGACCAGCGGACTGTCCACGTTCAGCGCGATCGCCGACATCGTGGTGAGCGCGAAGAACCGCAGACCCAGCCGGAGCAGACCGACGGCGGTGGCCCGGTGCACGAGTTTCGGGCCCGGCCGCCGGCCGCGATCCTGGAACCAGAAGTAGGTCACGCAGTTGAGCAGGTTGGTCACCGGCACGGCCAGGACCGCGCAGGCGATGACCGCCAGTGGTTGCCACCCGGCGGCGATGGCGCCGAGCACGGCCGCCATTGCCGCCAGCGCCCCGGCCGACTGCCAGATGTTGCTCTGCACCACCTGGCCACGGGCGTACTGGATCCGCTGGATCAGCGAGAGCGGAATGTTGACCACGAAGGCGCCGAAGCAGAGCAGGACCAGGGCGGACGCCTCCGCGGCGACACCCGGGTCACTGACGTTGAACAGCGCGGCCCAGGGCACCACGGGGGCGACCAGCACGAGACCCACCAGCAGCGCCACCGCGACCACACCCAGGGTGGCGAACGCGCTGGAGACCTCCCGGGCCTGTTGCCGGGGGTCGTCGGCCAGGTGACTGAGCCGAGTGAGCAGCCCGTTGCCCAGCCCCAGATCGGCGAACCACGCCATCCCGGTGAGGGCGGTGACCGCCATCCACAGGCCGTACCGCTGGTCGCCGAGGAACCGGAAGCAGGCCGGGGTGATGACCAGGGGGGCGGCCAGGCCGATACCCTTCGCCACCATCGCGGCGGCGATGCCCACGGTGACCGTGCGATCCCGATCCTTCGACGCCGCAGCTGTCGGCGCGCCGGGCGCGACAGTGGTGCCGGCCGGTGGCGCGGCGGCCGGCACCGCCGCCACCGGGGCCACCGGCTCCGGTACGGCCCGACTCGCTGCCCGGGGGGTCACCGAGGCACGGCGGCTACGGCACGCTCGGCGTCCAACCGACCGGCCATCCACTCGACTGTCGCGCGCAGGCCCTCCGCACGGGCGACCGGTGCGACGTCCGGGAACAGCTGCCGCAGCGTGGCGTTGTCGGCCAGGGAGTGCGCGACGTCGCCGGTCCGCGGCGGCGCGTACTCGCGGGCGATCGGCCTGCCGCACAACCACTCGAGCTCGTCGAGGACCCGCAGCAGGCTGGCCCGGGCGCCGAAGGCGAGATTCACCGGATGGGGGTGGTGCACCCGGCGGCGGAGCGCGTCGAGGATGACGTCGCAGACCGTACCGACGTAGGTGAAGTCGCGCGACTGTGTCCCGTCGCCGTGCACCACGGCGGGCTCGTCGCGCAGGGCGGCGTGCACGAAGCGGGGAATCACTGCCGCGTACGCGTGGTCGTGTCGCTGGCCCGGGCCGAACACGTTGAAGAAGCGGAAGGCCACCGTCGGCAGCCCGAACGACGCCTGGTGGGCCAGGGCGTACGCCTCGGTGGCGAGCTTGCTGGCGGCGTACGGACTCATCGGGCGGGTCCAGGTCAGCTCGGTCTTGGGCAGTGCCGGGTTCATGCCGTACACCGACGAGGAGGAGGCGACGAGGACGTGCCCGACCCGGTGTCGCCGGGCAGCCTCCAACACCATCAGCGTGCCTGTCGCGTTCGCGTGGTGGGAGGCCAACGGGTCGCTCAGCGAGCGGGGGACGCTGGGCAGCGCGGCCAGGTGGACCACCGCCTCGCGGCCCGCCATCGCGGCGTCCAGGGCGGCCTCGTCCAGGATCGAGCCCTCGATCAGCTCGACGTCCAGGCCGTCGAGGTTGGCCCGCAGCCCGACCGAAAGGTCGTCGAGGACGGTGACCCCACCGACGGTGGGCTCGACCATCGCGGCGCGGGCCAGGTTGGACCCGATGAAGCCGGCTCCGCCGGTGATCAGAATGCGCATGAAACCCCCCGTATACGCCAGAACACCTGTTCATCGACTGAACACGGGTCGCGTGACGGCGACGGCGGAAATTTCACCCTGTCCGGGTGCTGACCGAGAACGACCAGCCTCGCCCCGACGGCGCACAGTGAGGTTCGTCGTCAGTGCGACCGAGGTGGAGGTGCCGACCATGCCCGAGCTGATCGTCTACCGGTCCAACGCCCTGATGTCCGTCCGGTCGCGCTTCGACAGCACCCGGGATTTGGTCATGCCCGCCAACCTCGCGTACGCCGAGGCGATGGTCGGCATGTGGCACTCCGGTCTCCCCCAGGTCACGCTGGTGCCATCGACCGCCACCGACGCCCAGGTGTGGCCGGTGATGTCCGCCGTCGGGACGAAGATCCACGACACCTCCGACGACAACTGCCCGATCAACACCGGCTGGTCGTACGTCGGCGGCAACCACGGCTACAACGTCGGCAACCAGATCGTCGTCACCAACCACGGCAAGACGACGGTCGACGTGGGCTCGCAGTGGACCGACGGGACACGCACCTTCACCCTGCTGGCCATCACCAACGCGGACAGCCTGCTCTTCGGCAACCCGTACACGATCGTCGACGGCATCGCGCAGGGCGCGCGGGTCAAGCCGGCCGCGCCCCTCACCCACCTCTCCGGGGCGACCCACACGACCACGGTGCCGATCACGGGTCTGACGCCCGACGTGCAGATCCGCCCGGTCACCCACACCCACGCGGTGGCTGTCGAGCTCGACGGACGACCGGTGCCGGACGGCCGGTTCACCGGGCAGGAGCTGACGATCCGGGAGTCGTACCTGATCCCGTCCTACCAGGGGATGATCGACACCGCCCGGGCGAACATCGGCACGCCCATCGCCACGATCATGTCGCGGATCCCGTCCCTGTGCCGCATCTCGAACGTCTACCGCTGGTCGCAGGGCGGTCTGCTGGTGGGACAGACGGTGGCCGCGCTGGAGCGGTTCACAGTGAACGCCGGGGTGACCCAGTGCCATCCGCTGACCCCGGTGGCCGGCGGCACCCGCCGGCAGTTCATGCCGAACGTGGGCACTGCCGGCGGCCTGAACTGGTCGGGGTGGGCGAACATCGACACGATGCCCGCCCTCACCGACTTCACCCCGGCGGCCCTCACGAACCGGCTGACGCCGGCCAGCAGCATGACCCAGTGGGTGTTGAACAGCGGCCAGGTCCAGCAGTGGGGCATCGCCGTCGGGTTGCTGCCGGTCGCCGACGGCGTGCCCGAGATCCGGGCCCGGTACACCACTGCGAAGGGCTGGTTCATCACCTCCAGCCTGAGGAAGAACTACCCCCAGTTGGTGTGGGGCCGCACCCTCGAAGCCGGCGAGTCGGTGACCGGCACCGCCTACCGGCGCTACCTGGCGCCGCCCTCGGCGGCCACCGAGATCGTGGTGTCGGACTCCACAGGCGACTTCGTGATGATCGAACGGGTCGACGCCGTCGCCCAGACCCAGATGGCGGCGCCGGAGCTGTTCCACCGGCTGCTGGTCCCGGCCGGCCCGACCAATCTCACAGTGGCGGACCGGGTCGCCGCGGCCGGGATCTCGTACGGCATGACTGTCCCCACCGGGTACGGGATGTGGCGCGCGGAGCCCGGCCCGACGCGGGTGGGGCCGCTACCCGGGGCGACAGGTCCGCGCGGCAGTTGGTTCCTCCCCCTCGCCGGCCCGACCCAGCAGGTCACCTACACCGGCACCTACCAGTCGTTGCTGCTGCACCCGGTGTACCTGGCGGAGCCCACCCCGGTCGACCGGGCGTGCGTCGAGGTCACAGTGGCGGGCACCGGGGTGGTGCGGCACGGCGTGTACGCCCACGACCCGACGACCGGTCGTCCCGCCGGCCTCGGCCCGCTCGCCGACTTCGGCAGCGTCGACGTCACGGCCGTGGGTGTCCAGGAGTCGGTGTTGACAGTCCCCGTGGTGCTGCCCGCCGGCTGGCACTGGTACGGGCACGCCTGGCAGAGCAACGGCGTCACCCCGCCGACGTTGCGGGCCAGCAGCACCGGCGCCGCCACCACCCTCAACCTCGGCACCAGTTCGGCGGCGATGACCGGGGACCGGTTCGGTTACGAGGTGACCGGGACGACCGGCGCGTTGGCGGCGATCACCATCGCCGGCGTCCACCAACTGCCGCCACCACGGGTCGCGTACCGGCGGGCCTGAGCGAACTGTCGCGGCCGGCGCGCGGGGTCAGACGGTGGTCACCCCGTAGATCCTCTTCATCGCCTCGTGCTTCTCCGGAACGGGAAGGTGCCCGATGCCCAGCGACTTGGCCTGCAACCGTTCGAGGTACTCGTCGGTGGTCCGCAGCGGTCGCGCCGGGACACCGGCCGCCACCGTGTTGTCCGGGATGTCGCGCGTGACTATCGAGCCCGCCCCGATGACGCACCGGTTTCCGATGGAGACGCCGGCCAGGATCATCGACCGCATACCGATGTAGACGTCGTCGCCGATCGTGATCGGGGCGGTCCAGTCCAGGTCGGGGTGGTCCTTGCGCAGGATCAGCGTGCCGCCGTCGTGGGTGACGAACTGCACCTCGGACGTGATGTAGACGTTGTTTCCGATGGTGATGAGCCACGGCTCCGAGCCGAACATCGCCCGGCTGATCCCGTAGAACCTGACCCGTCCGGTCAGCTTCACCCCCAGGGACCGCGCGAACGCCTCGGGGTCACGGGTGGCGGCCAGGTGGTCCTGGACTCGTCGGACCATCGTACGAACGCGACTGGGCACGTGCTGTCCTCGCTCATCGGGGCCTACCGGGGTGGTGGACGCCGGACCCGCCCACGCGGGCCCCGCCATTGCAACGACGCAGTTCCAGCACGAGTGACGCGGTCCCGGCGAGCCGGCTCAGGCGCAGAACTCTCGGGCGTGGTCAAGCACGTTGAGTTCCCGGAGCTGCTGTCGCCAGAGCCGGTACCGCCGGCCCGCGGTCTCCTTCGCCTCGGCGCGCTCCCCGGCGGACCGGTCGGCCAGCCGGTCGAGGGCCTCGCTCAGCGCGGCCGCCGTGGCCGGCCGGACCACGGCTCCCCCGCCGGTGGCGATCAACTCGCTGAACGGCGTCGCGTCGGAGCAGACCACCGGGCAGCCGGACGCGAGGCTCTCCAGGATGACGTGCCCGTAGTTCTCGCCCAGCGTGGGGAAGAGGAAGGCGTCGTATCGGCTGAAGGTCTCCATCACCTCGTCCGCCGCGAGTTCCCCGAGGTAACGGACCCGGACATGGTCGGGCATCGCGTCGATGAGACGTCGGCAGCTCGCCCAGTACTGCTCGTCCTCCCGCGGACCGTAGATGTCGAACTCGAGCGGGTGCGTGGCGCCGGCGACCGCCTCCAACGCCCTGGTGAGGTTCTTCATCGGAGAGATCCGACCGACGAACACCAACCGCGGCGGCCCGTCGTGCGCGACGACCCGGGGCGCCGGCTGCTCCGGGATCGGGCACTCGTTGCCGTTCACCATGATCTGCGCCCACGGCATGGTGGCGCGGATCTGGTTCTCCTCCAGCCGACTGCACGCCTGCCACCGCACGTCGAGCCGACGCAGGAGCGGGGCCCAGACCGCCAGAAAGAGCCGCTTCTTGCGTGCCTTGATGGCGAGCGCGCCGGGCGAGAGCTCGCCGCGAGGGGCCAGCATGATCGCGCGGACACGCACCAGTCGCAGCGCCACCGCCAGGATCGGCAGCACCGAGAAGAGCGACCAGAGGCTGTTGACGTACATCAGGTCGAGCGGGCGGGACCTGATGTGCCGCGCCAGTCGGACCCAGTGCCGCAGCGCGAACGGGCCGAGGTAGAAAACGGCGCAGCGGTCGTCGCGGCGCACCAGTCGTCCGGACAGGCCCGGGTAGGGTGTGGGCGAGGAGAGGTCCCGGTCTCCGGTGACCAGTGTGACGTCGAGGTCGTCCGGCAGGGTGTCGAGGATGAACCGCAGAGAGCGGATCGGCCCGCCGCCACGAAAGCCCGGCTCGAAAACGCGAGCGGTGGCGAGCACCCGGTACCCCGTCGAGGTCGCGGATCGCCCCCTCGGTGCTCCGGTGCTGTCGGGGAGACGCGTCCTTGCCAGCTCGTTCACCTTCGGCTCACCTTCCAGACTGCTGTCCCGACGTCGGCACGGGCACACCGGCACCTGGATCGCGCGAGGCTTGACCAGGGCGCCCGGGACTCAGCCGTCACCATCGGCACCGGTAACCGGTTGCGATGACGGAGAGCGGCCAGCGTTCTCCGTAGCCGAGGGAGCCGCGGTTGACGACCGACGTAGTGATCGTAGGCACCGGCGGAATGGGCCGTGAGGCATATGGGGTTATTCACCTCTTGAACACCATTTCGGACAATGTGCCGCCATGGCGGGTGCTGGGATTCGTCGACGACTACCCCACCGAGCCCAACGTCGAGTCGGTGCACCGCCTCGGCGTCGCCTTCCTCGGCCCGACCCGGTGGCTGGCCGCCCAACCGGCCAGCACCCACGTGGTGCTGGGCGTCGGGCATCCCCGGCTGCGTCGCGAGACCGACCAGGCCATCGCCCGGTACGGCCTACCGGCGGCCACAGTGGTGCACCCGGCCGCCGAGATCGGGCCCGACTGCGTCCACCAGCAGGGGCTGTTCGCCGCCGGTGGCGCCCGGGTGACGACGAACGTGCTGCTGGGGCGGCACGTGCACCTCAACCAGAACTGCACTGTCGGGCACGACACAGTGCTCGGTGACTACGTGTCGGTCAATCCGCTCGCCGCGGTCTCCGGATACTGCCGGCTCGAGGACGGCGTTCTGGTGGGCACCACTGCCGCGATCCTGCCGAAGCTGACCGTCGGCCGGGACGCCACAGTGGGCGCCGGCGCCTGTGTGACCCGCGACGTTGCCCCGGGCCTCGTGGTCACGGGCGTGCCGGCCCGGCCGATGGACCGGTCAGCGGCGGATGCCCGCCCAGTCGTGATGGCGGCGCACAGTCGACAGGATGAAGTCGACCACCCGGCGTGACGTGTCGGGGACCTGGTAGTCGAGCGGGCAGGCGACGGAGCCCTCGGCCACCTGCGCCACCACCACCCGGATGGCCTCGACGACCCCGTCGGGCTCCAGGCCGGTCATCACGATCGCCCCGCTGTCCAGCGCCTCCGGACGCTCGATGGACTCGCGCAGGGTCACCGCCGGGAAGCCGAGCATCGCGGCCTCCTCGCTGACGGTGCCGCTGTCGGAGAGGGTGCACCGGGCATTCCGTTGCAGGGTCACGTAGTCGAAGAAGCCGAACGGCTCGTGGAACGCCACGCCGTCGAGGTCCAGGCCGTCGCCCGCGAGCGCCTCCAGCCGTTTGCGGGTACGCGGGTGCGTGGAGACCAGCAGCGGCAGCCGCCACTCGTCGCGGACCGCCCGCAGGCACTCCAGCAACCGACGGAGCCGGTCCGGATGGTCGACGTTCTCCTGCCGGTGCGCGCTGACGACGAAGTAGCCGCCCGGTTCGAGTGCGAGTTGGGCCAGCACTGTGGACCGCTCGATCTGCCGCCGATAGTGGTCGAGCACCTCACGCATGGGTGAGCCGGTGTGCAGGATGCGGCGCGGGTGCAGCCCCTCGGCGAGCAGGTTGCGCCGGGCGTGCTCCGAGTAGACCAGGTTGAAGTCGGCGATGTGGTCGACCATGCACCTGTTGGTCTCCTCCGGCACGTTCAGGTCGAAGCAGCGGTTGCCGGCCTCCATGTGGTAAACCGGCACGTTCATCCGCCGGGCCATCAGTGCCGAGATCGCGCTGTTGGTGTCACCGAGCACCAGCAGCGCGTCCGGGCGCAGCTCGGCGATCGCCTTCTCGGTGCCGACCAGGACGGCACCGAGGAGGCTGCCGAGTGATCGGGTGTCGGCGCGCAGGAAGAGATCCGGCGCTCGGACCCCCAACTCGCTGAAGAAGACATCGGAGAGGGAGGGGTCCCAGTTCTGGCCCGTGTGCACCAACGTGTGGTCCACGGTCCGGTCGAGGGCGTCGATCACCCGGGACAGCCGGATGATCTCCGGCCTGGTCCCGACGACGGTCATCACGCGGGTCACTTGACGCCTCCTGGTGGCAGTTTCACGGATTCAGCCCGCTGGGCGGGCAGTGGGCAGGGGTCCCGGTGCCCCGGGTCGCGGATCACCCGCCGCGCCTGGTCGAGGACGCTGATCGGGGCTCTGCTCGCCCGCCACCTGCGGTAGGCGGCCCCCGCCTCGACCCGGGCCGCGTGCCGCTGGTCGGGGGTGGCGGTCGCCACCTGGGTGACGAGGGCGCCCAGCGCCGCCGCGGTCAGCTCGGTGAGGACCAGCCCACCGCCGTCGCGCAGCACCGCCGTCCACGGTGTCCGATCCGAGCAGAGCACCGGGCAGGACGCGGAGAGGCTCTCGGCGATGGCGTTGCCGTAGTTCTCCCCCCGGGTGGGCATGACGAAGGCGTCGTAGCGGGAGAAGGTCGTGCGCACCTGCTCGGGTGGCAGCTCACCCCGGTAGCTGACGGCGATCGAGTCGGGCAGCTCGGCCAGGTGTTCCCGGCAGCGTCGCCAGTACGCCTGGTCCTCCACCGGGCCGTAGATGTCCAGCCGCACCGGCACCGGCACGAAGGCGAGCGCGGCCAGCACCAGGTCGAGGTTCTTCATGGGCGAGATCCGCCCGATGAAGACCAGCCGCGCGTGACGGGTGGCGGACATCTCGACCGGCGCCTCTTCCGGCTCGGGGCCCCGGCTGACCGCGACGACCCCGATCCGCGCCCGGGGCAGCACCCGCTGGATGTCGTTGGCCTCGACCGGTGTGGTGGCGTGCCACAGCACCCGACGGTCGAGCAGCATCCACCGCCAGGCGGTCAGGAAGATCCGCTTACGGAGTCGGTGCACCCGCAGGGCGGCCTCGCCGAACTCGCCTCGGGGGGCGACCAGGATGCGGCCCACCCGCAGCAGACCGAGCCGGGCCGCGGCCATGGGCAGGATCGAGAACGTCGACCAGACGCTGTTGACGTACAGCAGGTCGAAACGGCCCGCGCGCAGCGAGCGCCAGAGCGACAGCCAGTGCCCCGGCCGACGCACGCCGAGATAGAAGACGTTCGTCCGCCCGACCCGGCCCCAGCGACCGGAGAGCCCCGGATAGGGGTCGCGGCAACCGAGGTCGCGGTCCCGGGTCAACATGGACGTCTCAATGTCGTCACTGGCCAGGGCGAGCACTTCGGTAATGGACCGGACGGGCCCTCCGGCCCGCCAACCGGGAGCGAAATAGCCGGCAGTGACAAGGACGTGGAATTTGTTCTCGTCGACAGTCGCCGGTCTTTCTCGGGTGTCCGCCGCGGGGGTGGGGTCGCCGGCCATCCTCGCTCCTCGCTCGTGCCACAGGATCGATTCACCTAACGAACGGCTGCTCGTTCCGTGACTGAGCACCTCTCCCAAGTGAGCTGCGAGATTGGGGCACAGAGAATTAGATTCCGCCAGTTACATGAAACCTCACGAGCGCCGACCCCGAAGGCGATATAAGGATCCGGCGGGGATAATTGGCCCAGCAGGAGAGGGACTTCATGTCACGAACGGCACTCATATCCGGCATCACCGGTCAGGACGGCAGTTACCTGTCGGAGTTCCTGCTCGACAAGGGATACACGGTGCACGGCATCAAACGGCGGTCGTCCTCTTTCAACACCGAGCGGATCGACCACGTGGACGTCCATCCGCGCAGCGGCGACGCCCGCCTCTTCCTCCACTACAGCGACCTCTCCGACCCGGCCTCGCTGACCGCGCTGATCCGGGACATCCGCCCCCACGAGATCTACAACCTGGGCGCGCAGAGTCACGTCCGGGTGTCGTTCGACATCCCCGGCTACACGGCGGACGTCACAGGACTCGGGGCGCTGCGCATGATGGAGGCGGCCCGCTCCGCCGACGTCGGCTGCCGGTTCTACCAGGCGTCCTCGTCGGAGATGTTCGGCTCGACCCCGCCCCCGCAGCGCGAGGAGACGCCCTTCCACCCGCGCAGCCCGTACGCGTGCGCCAAGGTGTACGCCTACTGGTCGGCGGTGAACTACCGCGAGTCCTGGAACATGTTCTGCGCCAACGGCATCCTGTTCAACCACGAGAGCCCGCGCCGGGGCGAGAACTTCGTGACCCGCAAGATCACGCGCGCGGTGGCAAGGATCGAGGCCGGCATCCAGGACAAGCTCTACCTGGGCAACCTGGACGCCGTTCGGGACTGGGGCTACGCGCCGGAATACGTCGAGGCGATGTGGCTCGCCCTCCAGCAGGACACCCCGGACGACTACGTGGTCGCCACCGGCGAGGGGCACACAGTGCGCGAGTTCGTCGAGGCCGCGTTCGACCGGGTCGGGCTGGACTGGCAGCGGTACGTGGAACTGGACCCCGCCTACTTCCGCCCGGCGGAGGTCGATGCCCTCATCGGCGACTACTCGAAGGCCCGACGCACCCTGGGATGGGCACCGAAGACGCTCTTCAGCGACCTCGTCCGGGTCATGGTCGACGCCGATCGACAACTCCTCGAGGACGAGCGAATGGGGCGACTGGTCCGGGTGGACCGGTGAGGGTCGCTGTCGACGCGGCACCCATCCGTCCCGGTCACGCCGCGGGGCTCGAAGCCTTCACCTACGGCCTGTTGACCGGCATGGTCGCCGACGACTCCTGCGACCTGCGGGTGAACGTGCTGCGGGGCACCCTCACACAGTGGCGGGAACAGGTGCGCGACGCACGGATCGACTGGACCGAGGTGGCGCAGCCGCTCCGCTCCGACAACCCCACCGGCCAACTGCTGCGCCGGTGGACGCCGAGGGTGATGCGCAATTCCCGCACGGTTCGCACCGCCGTCAACGCGGTCCGGCAACGGTCGGTCGCGCGGCACGCCGACACCGACGTCACCCTGTTCCCGTTCCACTCCGCCCCGATCGGTTCGGGCACCTCGGTCGTCGTCCTGCACGACACACGCCACCTGGGGGGCGAGTTCCACGCCCCCGGCTTCGCGGCGGTGGTCCGGGAGAACGTGGCCCGCGCGGCGGCGATCGTGGTCACCTGGCCGCATCCGTACCGGGAGACCCTGCGCCTCTTCCCGGAGGCCGCGGAGCGGACCGTGCTCATCCCGACCCCGGCGTTCCAACCCGCACCGGAGCGCGCGCACGCACGGCCCGAGCCGGGGCTGCTGGTCTACCCGTCGTCCACAGCTGAGCACAAGAACCACGCGACCCTGCTGGAGGCGATGGCGCTGCTGCCCGACTGCCGCCTGATCTGCCCGGGGCCGCTGGTCGAGCCCGAGGCGAGCCGGCTGCTCGCCCGTGCCGCGCAACCCGACCTGCGCGGCCGGGTGTCCTTCCCCGGCTTCGTCAGCCTGGACGAGCTGAACGCCATCTACGCCCGAGCGGACGCGGTGGTCGTACCCTCGCTCTGGGAGGCGGCCAGCGGCGCGATGCTGGAGGCGTTCACCTGGGGTCTCCCGGTCGCCTGCGCCGACGTCGAGCCGCTGCGCGACCAGTTGGTGTTCAACCGTGCCGAGGCGGCGGTCTTCCGGGCGCGGGATCCACGGTCCCTCGCCGACGCGGTGCGGCACCTGCTCGACGAGCGGGAGCGCTACGCCACCGCCTCCAGGCGGGCGAACGACCGACTGGCCGGTCGCACCTGGGCGGCCACCGGCCGCGACTACCTGGACGTCCTGGGCTGGGCGGCGCGGGGCGGATCGGGCCCGGTGCCACGGTCCCCGTTCGTCTCGGAGGCCGCCAACGACGCCGCGGCCAGCGGAGGGGATGGAACATGAGCATCGCGGACGACACCTACCCGGTGGCCCGACCGAGCCTCTCCACCCTGGAGGAACGGTACGTGGTCGACGCGCTGCGAAGCGGGTGGATCTCCTCGCAGGGCCCGTACCTGCGTGACTTCGAGGAACGTTTCGCCAGGCGCTGCGCCGCCGACGCCGCCCTGACGACCAGCAACGGCACTGTCGCGCTGCACCTGGTCCTGGCGGCGGCCGGTATCGGGCCGGGGGACGAGGTGATCGTCCCCGCGCTGACCTACGTGGCGACCGCCAACGCCGTCGCGTACTGCGGCGCCCGCGCCGTCTGCGTGGACGTCCTGCGGGGAAGCTGGTGTGTCGACCCCGCCGGGGTACGCGCCGCGATCGGCCCGCGTACCCGGGCGGTCATCGCCGTCGACCTGTACGGACACCCGGCCGACTACACCGCCCTGCGCCAACTCTGCGACCGGCACGGTCTGCTCCTGGTCGCCGACGCGGCGGAGTCGTTCGGCGCCACCCTCGACGGGCGACCCACCGGCTCGCTCGCCGACGTCACGACCTTCTCGTTCTTCGGCAACAAGGTGCTCACCTCCGGCGAGGGCGGCTGCGTGACCACCTCCGACGCGGCCCTGGCCGATCGGATGCGCCTGCTGCGTAACCAGGGCATGGATCCGCAACGGCGGTACTACTTCCCGGTGCTGGGCTACAACTACCGGATGACGAACCTGTGCGCCGCTGTGCTCTGCGCCCAACTGGAACGGGCGGACGAGATCATCGTGCTGCGGGACCGGGTGATCGCCGGTTACGAGGAGCAGTTGGCCGACGAGCCGGCGTTGTCGGCGCAGCCGGTGGCCTCCGGAGTTCGCCGCGCGCCCTGGATGGCGGCCTTCCTCGTCGGGGCCGAGGGCGACGCGACGTCCCGGGACGCGCTGGCCCGTGCGCTCGCTCGGCTCGGCGTGGAGACCCGCCCGTTCTTCGTGCCGATCCCGGACCTACCCGCGCATCGTGATCCGGGCGCGGACTGCCCGGTGACCGAGGACCTGAGTCGGCGTGGCATCAACCTGCCCACGTACGCCGATCTGGCCGAACCGGCGGTCAAGGCCGTGGTCGAGCGCGTCCGCGCCGCCCTGGCGACAATCGTCTGACCCGCCGGACCCGCGCCGACCCCGTCGGCGCGGGCCTGGCGGTCAGACCGGTTGGACCGCCGGCGGGCGGTCCGCCGCGCGGTCTCGCAGCAGCAGGAGATAGCTGCCGCCCCAGGCGACCGCGCTGACCAGGGCCAGCAGGACCAGCGCGGCGGCCGCGCCGGGCGCGCCGAACAGGACCGCCCCGGCGACGACCGCCGGTACGCGGAGCCCGCCGAGCAGGATGCCGAGCACTATCGCCCGCCGGCTCGCCCGCTCGACCCGCAGCCCGGCGAAGCCGATCGTGGCCGGCACGGCGAGCAGGCTCTCCAGCGCGAGCAGCACCAGCAGGCTCCGGGCGACGGTCCAGTTGGCGCCGAGCAGTTCCTTGCCGACCGCGTCCGGCAGCAGGGCGACCGCGACGGTCAGCGGCAGCACGGCGGCGGCCACCAGCAGTGCCAGCCGGACAGCCGCCCGCGTCCGCACCGCGCGGGACTCGGCGCGGGTGCGGGCCAACTGCGGCAGGATCAGCGTGGCCGCCGTCGACAGCACCAGGTTGACCGGCCCCAGCAGCGTGCGCCCGGCGCTCAACGCGCCGACCACCGCCGTGCCGGCGACCAGCGCCACAGCGGTCAACGCCAGCTGCGCCGACCCGGTGGTCAGCAGGAACTGCGCGCCGAACCCCGCCGCGACGCGGGTCTCGGCCCGGCCGACCCGCCAGCCGGGCACCAGCGCGTATCGGCGCCGGGCCGCGACGACCACGCCGATCAGAGCGCCGCCGACGGCCCACAGGGCGAAGACGTACGGCGTGTCGATCACCCGGAGCAGGCCGGCCAGCGCGGCACACCCGGTGAGCGCCGCCCAGGCGATCTCCTGGGCCATCGCCGCCGAGGGAGCGCCGATGCCGACGGCGACCGCCTTGGTGTAGTCGTAGAGGACCAACCCGGGCAGGGCGAGACCCGCGAACAGCAGGTAGGGCGAGCCGTACGCCGCGCCGGCCGCGCCGACCACTGTGCCACCGACGAGGCCGAGCAGGATCGCCCGCCGGGCGGCCGACGCCACCCCGACCCCGGTGGCCAGCACGGTGTCGGTAACGGTGCTGCGCACCAACCCGGAGCCGACGATGTAGAACGAGAAGGCCAGTGCGAACTGACCCAGCCCACCGACCGACTCCAGTCGGGTCACGGTGATCGCCAGCAGCAGGTTGCCACCACTGGAGAGCCCGCCGACGACCAGCGCGAGCAGCGCCCGGCGACCGGCGCGTGGACCGGCTGGGACATCAGGCCGGCCGACCGCGTGCCGGCCGACCCGTACGGTCACCGGGGCGCCCCCGGGACCGTGGGCAACCGAGGAGTGTCCGGGCGTTTGCGGGCCCCGTGCAGGGAGCGGCGGCTGAGCCCCAGCAGGACGAAGACCGGCGTCGCCGCCACCACGTGTTGCAGAAAGCTGATGGTGGAGTCCGGGTAGGTGTTGGACCAGAGCAGCGGGTCGAAGAGCACCAGGCAGAAGAGGCTCAGCCGGATCGGGCCCGGCGGCCCCCGCCAGCGCAGCAGCACCGACGCCACAGCGGCCCAGAAGGCGTGCACGACGACCACGCCGACCGCGCCGTCGAAGAACCAGATGTTGCCCAGTAGCAGGAAGGTGTAGGCCGATGTCGGCCCGCCGCCGATGTACTGGTTGATTCGCTGCCCGGTGGAGATCGCGGGCCGGTCCGGATCCAGCACCCGGGGCACCAGCCCGTACCGCAGGTAGTCGGTCACCCCGGGCTGGCCCAGGTCGACCGGGACGTCGAAGCCCGCCACCACGCTGAGCTGACTGTCCAGTCGCAGCCGGTCCGTGGCGGTGACCTTGGTGTCCACCGCGACGCCGCGATCCTCCCGAAGGGCGTTGCGGTGCTCGAACACCGCCGGCCAGGCGAGAAAGAGCACCACCGCGCAGAACGCCAGGTGGCGTAGTCGGAAGACGCCGCAGAGCGCCCCGGTGGAGGCCACGAAGAACAGCAGCGCGACCAGCGGCGCCGATCTGGCCGTCAACACGGCGATGTAGGCCTCCGCCCCGACCACGACGGCCAGCCAGCCGTACAGCTTCGCCCGCGACAGCCGACCACCCAGGTGGCTGGCCACCAGCAACGCGAAGCCCAGGGCCGTCCACCCCGAGAAGAGCGTGCTCACCATGGCGAGCGGCCCGCCGGCCAGGTCACCGGAGACCTGGTTGACGATGGTTCCCCGACCGAGGTGGGCCCCGAGCACGTTCGCGGCGACGCTGGTCAGCGTGACACCGACGGCGACCGGATAGAGCCACGGATACCGGGCGTGGGCGCGCCGGAAGCCATCTCGCCAGCGCGGGTCAGCGCGTCCGGACAACCTGCCGATCGTCTCGACGGCGACGCTGCCCAGCAACGCGAGCCCGACCAGGGAGACGATGAAGCCGGTCTCCGGATTCCGGTAGAAGATCGCCATCGGCAGGATGAGCAGCGCGTACGGGGCGAGCACGACGACGGTCACCGGGTAGCAGCGGAGCACCCGACCAACGAGATCCCGCTGGGGACCCGACACCCGGTCTGCGGTTGGCGGAGCCGTCCGCGCCTCGGTCGCACCGGTCGCCCCGCCGGGGTCGAGGGCAGCCCCGGGCCAGGTCATTGCGCGCGGGCCCCCTTTGGGATGTGGATGGTCGCTCCTGATCCAACGAGCCACCCGACCAGGCGAAACGCCCTTGCGTACGCGGTCGTTGCGCGTAGGCCCGTGCCGGACACCCAAACTGTGATGAGCTGGGCATATGGATCGGTTCCGGCTCGGGCTGGTGCTCCATCCCACCCGGGACGCGTCCCCGGTGGTGGGCACGATCGTGGCCTGGGCCGCCCAGCACCACGCCGCCCTGACGGTTCGTGAACAGGACCGGCACCGGGTGCCCGAGGCGGTCCGGGCGGTGCCGGAGGGGGAGCTGGCACCCGGGTCGGACATGTTGATCGCCATCGGCGGTGACGGCACGATGCTGGGCGCGCTGCGGATGGCCGTCCGCGACCCGAAGCCGGTGCTCGGCGTACACCTGGGCAAGCTGGGGTTCCTCGTGGAGGTCGAACCGCCGGACCTGCCGGCGGCGCTGGCCCGACTGCTGACCGGCGAGTACACCCTCGAGGCACACAGCTGTCTGGCCTGCACCGTCTGCGGCGACGACGTCGTCGCGTTCAACGACATCGCGCTGGTCCGCCATCCGGGGCAGGGCTTCGTCAGCGCCACCCTGGCGGTGGACGGGCAACAGTACGGCTACTACCGATGTGACGCGGTGGTCGTGTGCACCCCGACCGGGTCGACGGCCTACAGCTACGCCGCCGGCGGACCGCTGATCTCCCCGGCGACGCGAGCCGTGGTGGTGACGCCGAGCGCTCCGATGGCCGGCATCTCCCGGTCGGTGGTGCTCTCGCCGGAGGAGACGGTGCGGCTGGACCTGCGCCCCGGGTCCGGGCCGGTCTCGGTGGAGGTCGACGGACGGGTGATCCGCAACCGGTCGACGACGGGCGCTGTGGAGGTGCACTACCGCCACGACGCCGGCCTGGTGGTCCGCCTCGATCCGCGCCGCCACCAGGAACGCAATCAGCTCAAGCTGGGGCTGCTGGATCTGCCCCTGTTGCCGGAGCAGCTTCGCGAGCTGCTTCCCGAGAGCCTGCGTCGCCAGCTCGGCCGCCGCGAAGAGCCGCACCGGTAACGGCACTCCCATCGGGATTCCCGACACTAAATCAGACAACCGGTCATAGAAATGTGAAAACCGGATTCTGCGGCGCATATTCCGCTAAGCAGTGAGGGGACGTACGTGGCCCCCTGACCTGCCCTGGGTCACCCCCGGCCACGGACAGGACAGGGAGTCGTAGATGCCGCCGGAGATACAACGGGTTGAGCCAACGACATCAACAGCCACCGGCCGGGCCAGGGTGAGTCGTCGTCGGACCGCCATCTTCCTCGCCGCCGACGCCCTCGGCTGGGTCGGCGGGTTCACGGTCGCGGGCTGGGCGAGGTACGAACTAGCTCTCACAGTCGATCAGGCGGTCAACGCGGTACTGCTCGGCGGCGGGGCCGCCGTGCTGCACGTCGGCGTCAGCGCACTGCGTCGCATTCGGTCCGGTCGTCAGCCCCTCGGCACCGTCGAGGAGGTTCGGGGGCTCGCCGGCACCACCGCCACCACGGCGGCGATCGTCCTCGTCGCCCTTCTCGCGCTGGGCGAACGTCCGGTGCCGGCCAGCACCCCCGTGATCGGTGCCGCGCTGGCGCTGCTGCTGATGCTCAGCTGCCGCCTCCTGCACCGCCACCGGCGGGACCGTGCGATGCGACCGGACGCCCGCTCGGCGACCCCGGTGCTGCTCTTCGGTCTCGGCGAGGCCGGGCAGGGGCTGGTACGCGCGATGCTCAGCGACCCGAAGGGCCGCTATCTGCCCGTCGGCGCGCTCGACGACGACCCGGGCAAACACGACCTGCGCATCGCCGGTGTCCCGGTGCTGGGCGGCCGGCAGCACCTCGTCGACGTGATCCGCCGCACCGGCGCCACCACAGTGATCTTCGCGGTGGCCAACGCCGACGCCACGCTGATCCGCGAGGTGCGGGAGGCGACCCTGCGCACCGGCGCGGCGTTCAAGGTCCTGCCACCGGTCCGGGAGCTGGTGGATCACCGCATCACAGTCAGCGACGTGCGGGACGTCCAGATCAGTGACCTGCTCGGCCGACGCCAGGTGGTCGGCGACCTGACGCTGGACGACAACGGGCTCACCGGTCGGCGCGTTCTGGTCACCGGCGCCGGGGGCTCGATCGGCTCGGAACTGTGCCGGCAGATCATGCGCGCCAACCCCGGTGAGCTGATGATGCTGGACCGGGACGAGTCGGCCCTGCACAGCCTTCAGATGTCGCTCACCGGGCGCGCGCTGCTGGACGGCCCGGAACTCATCCTCGCCGACCTGCGCGACGACGAGGGCATCCGACGCATCATGCGGGAACGCCGCCCCGAGATCGTCTTCCACGCCGCCGCGCTGAAGCACCTGACCCTGCTGGAACGGCACCCGGGCGAGGCGGTCAAGACCAACGTCTGGGGGACGCTCACAGTTCTGGACGCGTGCCGGGACGTCGCCCGTTTCGTCAACATCTCCACCGACAAGGCCGCCGACCCGATCAGCGTGCTCGGCTACTCGAAGCGCATCACCGAGATGCTGACCGCGCACGCTGCGGCGACCTACCCGGGCACCTTCCTGAGCGTCCGGTTCGGCAACGTCCTGAGCAGTCGGGGCTCGGTGGTGACCGCCTTCCAACGGCAGATCGAGGCGAGGCAGCCACTGACCGTCACCGACCCCAACGTGACCCGGTACCTGATGACGGTGCAGGAGGCGGTCCACCTGGTCCTCCAGGCAGCCGCCATCGGCCGCGACGGGGAGGCGCTGGTGCTCGACATGGGCGAGCCGGTCCGGATCGACGACCTCGCCCGCCGCATGGTCGAGCAGGCGGCCAGCCCCGTCCCGATCGTCTACACCGGGCTACGCCCCGGGGAGAAGCTGCACGAGGACCTGCTCGGTCAGGGCGAGGCCGACCACCGACCGCTGCACCCGCTGATCTCGCACGTGACAGTTCCAGCCCTGGACCCCCTTGAGGTCAGTGGACTGGACCCGTTCGACGAACCTGCCAAGGTCATCGACCAGCTCGCCCGGCTCTGCGGCATCCTGAACGGCTCGCTCCCCCAACGGCGCGGGGGCATACCGCTGGCCCGCTGACCTCGCTGGCCCGCTGACCTCACGGGAACGGGGCCGACGCCTTCCGGCGTCGGCCCCGCTGCGGTGAGAAGTAGCCCGACGGCTCAGCCGAGAACCTGCGTGACGAGGTCCTGGGCCTCCTGCTGGAGACGGCGAAGGTGCTCCGGGCCCTGGAACGACTCGGCGTAGATCTTGTAGACGTCCTCGGTGCCGGACGGGCGGGCGGCGAACCAGCCGGATTCGGTGGTGACCTTGAGGCCGCCGATCGGTGCGCCGTTACCGGGGGCTGTGGTCAGCGTCGCGGTGATCGGCTCACCGGCGAGCTCGGTGGCGGTGACCTGCTCCGGGGAGAGCTTGCCGAGCACGGCCTTCTGCTCCCGGGTGGCCGGGGCGTCGATCCGGGCGTACGCGGGCGCGCCGAAACGCTCGGCCAACTCCGCCCAGTGCTCGCTCGGGCTGCGGCCGGTGGTGGCCTGGATCTCGGCGGCGAGCAGGCAGAGCAGCAGGCCGTCCTTGTCGGTGGTCCAGGTCGAGCCGTCACGCCGCAGGAACGACGCCCCGGCGCTCTCCTCGCCACCGAAGCCGACAGCGCCGTCCAGCAGGCCGGGCACGAACCACTTGAAGCCGACCGGCACCTCCAACAGCGGCCGACCGAGGTCGGCGGCGACCCGGTCGATCATCGACGAGGAGACCAGGGTCTTGCCCACCGCGGCGGCCGGCCCCCACTCGGTGCGGGTGCGGAACAGGTGACGAATCGCCACCGCCAGGTAGTGGTTGGGATTCATCAGCCCGGCGTCCGGGGTGACGATGCCGTGCCGGTCGGCGTCGGCGTCGTTGCCCGTGGAGATCTGGTAGTCGGCCCGCGCGGCGATCAGCGACGCCATCGCGTTCGGCGAGGAGCAGTCCATCCGGATCTTGCCGTCGCCGTCCAGGGTCATGAACCGCCAGGTCGGGTCGACCGTCGGGTTGACAACTGTCAGATCCAGCCGGTGCCGCTCGGCGATCTCACCCCAGTACGCCACGCTCGCCCCGCCCAGCGGGTCCGCGCCGATCCGGACACCCGCGTCACGGATGGCGTCGATGTCGATCGCCGCCGGCAGATCGTCGACGTAGTTGGCGAGGAAGTCGTACTCCCCGGTGGTGTCGGCGGCCCGCGCCCGCGCGTAGGTGATCCGGCGGACCTCCTTGAGCCCGGCGGCGAGGATGGTGTTGGCCCGGTCCTGGATCCACCGGGTCACGTCGGTGTCGGCCGGCCCGCCGTTCGTGGGGTTGTACTTGAAACCGCCGTCGTCGGGCGGGTTGTGCGACGGGGTGATGACGATGCCGTCGGCGAGCCCGCTGGTCCGCCCCCGATTGTGCCTGAGGATCGCGTGCGACAGCGCCGGGGTCGGGGTGTAGCCGTCACGGCTGTCCAGCAGCACTGTGACACCGTTGGCGGCGAGCACCTCCAGGGCGTCCACAGCGGCCGGCGCGGAGAGCGCGTGGGTGTCCCGGGCGAGGAAGAGCGGCCCGTCCAGCCCCTGCTCGCGCCGGTAGTCGCAGAGCGCCTGGGTGACCGCCAGGATGTGGTCGGAGTTGAACGCGTTGCGCAGGCTGGAGCCGCGGTGGCCGGAGGTGCCGAAGGAGACCTGCTGGGCCGGGTCCGCGGGATCCGGATGCTCGGCGTAGTAGGCGGTCACCAGGCGCGGCACGTCGACCAGGTCGGCGGGCTCGGCGGGCTGGCCGGCACGGGGGTGGGTCACTGCGGGATCCTCCTCGGGGAGTGCTGGTCGGTCACGGCACGACCTTCTGGCCCTTGCCGATCACCACGATGCCGTTGTCGGAGACTGTGTAGCGCTGCCGGTCCTTCTCCAGGTCGACGCCGATCTCGACGCCCTCCGGGACGAACACGTTCTTGTCCAGGATGGCCCGCCGGACCACCGCGTGCCGGCCGATCTCCACACCCTCCATCAGCACCGAGCCCTCGACGTGCGCCCAGGAGTGCACCCGCACCTTCGGCGAGACGATCGAGTTCTCCACCAGCGAGCCGGAGATCACCACGCCCGGGGAGACCATCGAGCCGACCGCCCGGCCGACCCGCTCACCCCACTGGTGGACGAACTTCGCCGGCGGCCACGGCGGCTGCTCGGTGTAGATCGGCCAGTCGAAGTTGTACATGTTGAAGACGGGGTGCACGTTGATCAGATCCATGTGCGCGTCGTAGAACGAGTCGAGCGTTCCCACGTCCCGCCAGTAGCCGCGATCACGGTCGGTGCTGCCCGGCACCTCGTTGTCGCGGAAGTCGTAGACGTTGGCCTCGCCGCGCTCGACGAGCATCGGGATGATGCTGCCGCCCATGTCGTGCTTGCTGGACTTGTCTTCGGCGTCGCGCTCGACAGCCTCGCAGAGCGCCCGGGTGGTGAAGACGTAGTTGCCCATCGAGGCGTAGATCTCGCCCGGCGCGTCGGGCAGGCCGACCGCGTCGGTGGGCTTCTCGCGGAACGCCCGGATCCGCTTGCCGTCCTCGCCGACCTCGATGACGCCGAACTGGTCGGCCATCGACAGCGGCTGGCGGATGCCGGCGACTGTCACCGCCGCGCCGGAGGCGATGTGGTCCTCCACCATCTGCCGCGGGTCCATCCGGTAGATGTGGTCGGCGCCGAAGACGATCACGTAGTCGGGCTGCTCGTCGTTGATGAGGTTGAAGCTCTGGTAGATGGCGTCGGCCGAGCCGGCGAACCACCACGGGCCACGACGCTGCTGCGCGGGCACCGGGGTGACGTAGTTGCCGAGCAGCGTGGACATCCGCCAGGTCTTGGTGATGTGTCGGTCGAGGGAGTGGGACTTGTACTGGGTCAGCACGACGATCTTGAGATAGCCGGCGTTGGCCAGGTTGGAGAGGACGAAGTCGACCATGCGGTACATCCCGCCGAACGGGACGGCCGGCTTGGCCCGATCCGTGGTGAGTGGCATCAGGCGCTTGCCCTCCCCACCCGCCAGGACGATCGCGAGCACCTTGGCAGCCATGCCCCGACGCTATCCACCCGCGTCGGACTTCACCACTCGTACGGGGAGTCTTCTGCACTAGGGTGCGGGGTCATGACGGAACCAACCCCCCTGCGCGTCGATCTGCTCACCCGCGAGTACCCACCGGAGGTCTACGGCGGCGCGGGCGTGCACGTCGAGTACCTGGCTCGGGAGTTGCGCCGCCTCGCCGACGTACGCGTGCACTGCTTCGGTCTGCCGCGCACCGAGCAGGGCGTCACCGCGTACCCCGAACCGCCCGGCCTGACCGGCGCGAACGCCGCGCTGCGCACGATGGGCGTGGACCTGGAGATGGCCGCCGGCGCGGCCGGCACCGACGTGGTGCACAGCCACACCTGGTACGCGAACCTGGCCGGCCACACCGCGAAGCTGCTGCACGGGGTGCCGCACGTGGTGACCGCGCACAGCCTGGAGCCGCTGCGCCCGTGGAAGGCCGAGCAGCTCGGCGGCGGTTACGCGCTCTCCTCCTGGATCGAGCGCACCGCCATGGAGGCCGCCGACGCGGTGATCGCGGTCAGCGGCGGGATGCGCAACGACGTGCTCACCGCGTACCCGCGGATCGACCCCGACCGGGTCCGGGTTGTCTACAACGGCATCGACACCATTCAGTACGCCCCGGATCACGGCACCGACGTGCTCGACCGGCTCGGCGTCGACCCGTCCCGCCCCAGCGTGGTCTACGTGGGCAGGATCACCCGGCAGAAGGGGCTGCCGTACCTGCTGCGGGCCGCCCGGGAGTTGCCGGCGGACACCCAGCTCGTCCTGCTCGCCGGCGCTCCGGACACCGCCGAGATCGCCGCCGAGGTGGAGGGGCTGGTCGCCGAGCTGCGCGCCAACCGCTCCGGCGTGGTCTGGGTGGCCGAGATGCTGCCCAAGCCCGAAGTGATCCAGGTGCTCACGCATGCCACAGTCTTCGCCTGCCCGTCGATCTACGAGCCGATGGGCATCGTCAACCTGGAGGCGATGGCCTGCGAGACGGCAGTGGTGGCGACCGCGACCGGCGGCATCCCCGAGGTCGTGGCCGACGACGAGACGGGCCTGCTGGTGCCGATCGAGCAGGTGACCGACGGGTCCGGGACCCCGCTGGAGCCGGAGAAGTTCGTCGCCGACCTGGCGTCGGCGATCAACACGCTGCTCGCCGACCCGGCGCGCACCGCCCGGTTCGGCCAGGCTGGCCGGCGGCGCGCGGTGCAGCACTTCTCCTGGGACGCCATCGCCCGGCAGACGCTCGACATCTACCGCTCGGTCGGCGCGGCCTGAGGGGCTTCAGATCGCCGTTCCCGGCGGGGACTTGAGCAACGACGACGCCTCGGCGCAATGACCACCACGCCCGTCCCGTAGCGCGCTCGCGGCGATGCGGATGAGGTCGATGTTGACGCCGGCGGCACCGCTCGGATCGTGCACCTTCAGCTTCACGTCGAGGCTGACCGAGGTCTCACCCCAACCCTGCGCCTCAAGGTTGAGGTGAGCCACCTTCTGCGACGCGAGATGCGGCAGGTAACCGAGCGGGGCCACCTCGACACGGTCAGCGCCCGACAGGGCGTTGAGCTTGGACTGCTTCTTGGTGTTGGGGTTCTCGACCAGGTTGCGGAAGTCTTCGGTGCCGCCAAGATTGACCTGGTAGGAGCTGACCAGGGTGAGGCCGCGTTCCTCAAGCAGCCGCAGCAGCGCCTTGTGCAGCACCGAGGTGCCGAACTGGCTGGCCAGGTCGTCGCCGAGCAGCGGCAGACCGGCCGCCTCGAACCTGGTCAGCAGGTGTGGATCACGAGCGACCGGGTCGGCCGTGGTGTTGATGAAGGCGGCACCCGCGGTAAGGGCCGCCTCGGCGTACGCCCGCGCGGTCTCCGGCCGGCCACTCGGCGCGGAGTAGAGCAGCACCTCCGCCCCCGCCAGTGCCGCTGCCACCCGCGGCACCTCGGTCGCGTCGACGAGGCCCTTCGTGACCGGCACGCCCGCTGTGGGCAGGTCGCAGTTCAGCCGAGGAAAGTTGTTGGGCGCTAGGAAGATCGCCTCGGTCAGGTCCCGACCGATCTTCTCCGCGGAGGTGGCGAAGGCCGCCACGACGTCGACATCCCCCACCCCGAGCCCGTCGATCATCGGCCTGCGGATTCCGACCAGGCTGCCGCTCTGGCGGTAGAGAGCAAGCCCCTGCACCAGTGCCGACGTGTTGTTGCCGACCCCAACAATCGCGACCCTCACCGGTTCGATCATGGTCGGAGGCTACGTCACCTCGGCGCGTTCGGCTGTGCGGCGATCCGCTCCGGCCGGACCACCAACGGCAGGTCGGCTGACGGTCGCTCGGCTGACGGCTCAGAAACGCGCGGAGCGGCCGGCGCCGGAAGTGTCGTACACCTGTCCTAGTCTCTAGTCGTGATCGATGCGTTGGAGCAGGCGGAGGCCGCGGTGGCGGCCTGCTTCGACACGGCCGCCTGGGCTGTCAGCGAGCACGATCTCGTAGCAGCTCTGGATGCGACGCATCGCCTGGAGCAGCGCCTGGCGGCGGTCAAGCTCACCCTCGTGCGCGAGCTGGACGGCCGCGGCACCGCGACAGCGCAGGGCGCGTCCTCGACGGCCGTGTGGCTGCGGGACCGGCTGCGCCTCGGCGTCGGTGTCGCCCGCCGTCTGGTCGAGCTGGCCGCGACGCTCGACGCCGCCCCGCCGGGGGTGCGTGACGCGTTGTGCGGCGGGTCTGTCGACGTGGAGCAGGTCCGGGTCATCGTCGAGACGGTGGAAACCGTCCACGCCACCGCCGGCACGGAGGCTGCCGACAAGGCCGTCGGCGTCCTCGTCGACTGGGCGGCGCAATTCGACGCCGCCCTGTTACGCAGGCTCGGCACCCGCATCCTCGACCACGTCGCCCCGGAGGTCGCCGACGCGGCCGCCGAGGCGGCGCTGCGGGCGCAGGAGTCCCGGGCCGCGCGCGATCGACACGTCACCATCAGCGAGCAGACCGACGGTCGGCTACGCCTCACCGGCATCCTCGACACCGAAGCCGCCGCCGTGCTGCGCGCCGCGATCGACCCGCTGACCGCGCCCTGCGGGCCCGACGACACCCGCACCCCGGGGCAACGCCGCCACGACGCCCTCGCCGACGTGTGCCGGCTCGTCCTTCGTACCGGTGAGCTGCCCGAAAACGGCGGCGACCTCACTCAGGTCGTCGTCACCAGCAGCTACGACGGGCTGACCCGGCAGTTGGGCAGCGGCGCTCTCGACATCGGCGCGCATCTCACCGCAGGGGCCGTGCGCCGCTTGGCCTGTGACGCGAGCATCCTGCCCGCCGTGCTCGACGGCGCCGGCCAGGTCCTCGACGTCGGCCGGCAACGCCGCCTCATCGGCGGTCCGCTGCGACGCGCCCTGGTGCTGCGCGACCGGGGCTGCACCTTCCCGGGCTGTGATCGCCCGCCCCGCTGGTGCGAGGGCCACCACATCCGGCACTGGGCCGACGGCGGCGACACCAGCCTCGACAACGCCGTGCTGCTCTGCGGCCACCACCACCGACACCTGCACCACGGCGACTGGGCCGTCCAGCTCGGCGGCGACCGGCACCCCGAGTTCGTGCCGCCGGCCTGGCTGGACCCCGAACAGCTCCCCCGCCGCAACCACTACCACCGACGCAGATAGCCAACGAGGCAGTTGCCCGCTGCCCGACCGCGGGGCGTGCGTCACGTGACGTGGAGGGTGGCGGCCAGCTGGGCCACGCCGGCCGGCGCGTCGGCGGACCTCCCCACGACCGCGACCAGCTTCCGTACCGCCGGCCGGTCGTGCACCTCACTACGCGCGGTGCGCTCCGCGTCGAGAACCGCCCAGCCCGCGCGGCGCATGTCGCCGGCCAGGGCGTAAACGCGGGCGACATCAAGGAGGTGCGCCGCCCGGTGCTCGGGCGGCAGCCACCGCCACTCCTCGCCAGCCACCAGCCGCTCGTGCCGAGCCGTCGCCGTGGTGGCGTCGCCGAGGGCCGCCTCGGCCACCGCCCGGGCCGCCTCAACTGCCGCCCGACCGAACCCCCCGACCCCGAAGCCAGCACCACCGAAGCCAGCACCACCGAAGCCAGCACCACCAGAGCCCGCGCCACCCCCGCCGCCGTCCGGGCCGATGTCTCGGGCGATCGTCGCGGCCTGGTCGAGTGACTGGCGGGCGAGGCGTTCGTTTCCCCCGCCTGCGGCGGCGAGGGCGGCTTGAAGGAGCAGCGTCCCGCACAGCGCCCCGCCGGCCGGTGACCCATTGCCGAACCCTTGCGCGTCGATGCGGTCAGCGGCGACGAGCGCGGCGTCCAGGGCGGACCGCCGTCGACCACGAGAGCGCAGGGCCTGACTCAGTGACACGGTCGCGAAGCCGGTCACCTGCGGATCGTGGGTCGCCAGGGCGACGGTCATCCCACGATCGGCGGCCAACCAGGCCAACTCCCCCTGGTCGACCTTGACCAGCACCAGCGCGATGAGCGCGTACACCGACACCAGCAGGGCGTCCGTCGCGCCGGGCCGAACTGCCTGCGCTTCGCGGACGGCGTCGAGCAGGCCGGGCAGCAGGGCCAGCAACGCCGCGTACCGGGCGTGCCGATAGCTCTGCTCGGCATGCTCCAGCCGGGCCCGCAACTCCTCCACCACCGGCGGTCGGTCCGCACCGGCCAGGTGGTAGCGGGCCAGCGCCGTCCGGATCCCGTCCACCCCGGCGGCGACCGGAGTCGGCCGCACCGGCCGGGCCGCCAGCAGGACCTCCACGTCGATGCGCAGCGTCTCGGCGACCTCCCGGAGGTTGGACACCCGCTCCAGCCGGCGTACCCCACGCTCGACCTTGTCCACCCAACTCTTCGACTTGCCGAGCCGGTCGGCGAACTGCTGCTGCGTCATGTTCCGCCGCACCCGCCACTGCGCGACGCGGCGACCCACCGGCAGCTCGTTCACCGCCGGCCCGTCGCGCTCACCGCAGGACCCCAACCACAAACAGCCCGAGTACGACCACAGCGATCACGAGTCCGTAGGTGTACTGCCGCCGGGTGAGCGGCGCCCGCTCCGGGATCGGCGGGCCGGGCACACGGTCCCCGTCCGGCTGCGGAGGCCGCGCCCCGGGAACGGGATGGACGGGCGGCAACGGCCCGTCCGGCAAACGCTCGTCCAACTGTGCCTCCTCGCGGCGCGACGGATTGACGGGTGATGGAGGTAATGGGTGCTGGAAGTGGTGGGTGATGGGGGATGCAGGTCGGGGGGGGATGACAGGAAATCCACCTCACCTCTGACGAGGCACTCCGCTGCTGACGAGAGGGCCTCCGACGCAGTCCAACTTAGAACCCTAAGTAGCCAGAGTCAACACAGGGTCCAGACCATGTCGCGCGTGGTGAGACTCTGTACAGGCTGACGAGAGGTGGTCCACCATGCCCCGCAAGCCTGTCTACGAGCAGGTCGTCGATGACATCACGACGTCGATCCGGAGCGGCACCCTCAAGCCCGGCGACAAGCTGCCAACCATTGCTGAACTCGCCCGCCAGTACAACTCGTCCGACAACCCGATCAAGCGTGCGCTGTGGATCATGGATGAGCGGGGCTGGATCGAGGTGCACCAGGGCAAGGGTTCATTTGTGGCACCGCAGCCGCCCGTCTGATTCCGGCCAGGCCCCTCGCCCGACCTAGATCCACTCGGGTTTCAGGAAAACGCCGCATCCGGGTCCCGTCGACACCGCGCTTTCATTGAACGCGTGTGGATCTCGACGGGGCGGCCTCGCAGCGACGGCCGGACGACGGGAGCGACGGTCAGTTGCCCGGTGTGGTCAGAGTCAGGGTCGGGAAGTAGGTGCGGTATCGGGCCCCGTCGCGGGTCAGCAGGTTGTACCGGCACACGGCCGCGTGTGCGCCGATGTAGAAGTCGGCTACCGGCGACCGCTTCGTGCCGCCCAGCTTCCGGTACCGCGCGTACGCCTTGCCTGCGAGGAAGCCAGCCAGATAGGGCAACTCCTCGCGGAGGAAGTCCCCGGCGGGCAACGCCTCGTCCAGCTCTTCGATACGGGCGAAACGGACCGACACCTCGGCGTACACGATGGGGTTGATCACCAGGTTGCCGGCGTCGCGGGCTTCGGCGAGGGCGGTTCCGGACCAGTCCGCCCACTTGGGGTCATCGGTGAGGATGTCCAGCAGCACATTGCTGTCGACCAGGGTCGTCGTCGAGTCTGGTGAGCGGGCAGGCAGGGCGCGGAGCCGGTCACTCGCCACGCAGCAACTCCATCAGCTCCTCGGTCGACATGTGCTCGGTCTCCTTGGCGCTGCCCCGGCCCCGCATGTGGTGGACCAGGCGCTGCCCCCGGGTGTCAGCGCCGTGCACGCGCACGATGCGCAGAGCGCCGCCGTCCTCCACCACATCGACCTCGTCGCCCTCATGCAGGTTGTACCGAGCCCGCAGCGCCGCCGGGATGGTCACCTGGCCTTTGCTGTTCAACCGCATGCTCTGCACCTCCGTCACGTAATACCAACGATACGTGACACATCTCGATGCGGGCCCTGTGCGCCGTGCTCGCGCGAAGACTGACGAGCGTGCTTGGCCGCGCGCGAACGGATCTCGCGCAGTAGGTTGGCGGGGTGACTGGACGGTTCCCGATCGAAGACGTCTCCCCTGTCGTCTCGTGCGGGCGATACCCGGCCAAGGCGGTGGTCGACGAACCGGTTCCGGTGTCGGCACGCGCCTACCGGGAGGGGCACGACGCGCTGGGCTGCAACGTGGTGTGGGCTGGTCCGGACGGCGCGAGCCGGCCGTTCACCCGGATGCGCCCCGGCGAGCCCGGCCAGGACCGCTGGCACGCCACCATCGCACCGGACGCCGTCGGCTCGTGGACCTTCTCCGTGGAGGCGTTCCAGGACCCGTACCTGACCTGGCAGAACGCGGTGACTAAGAAGATCGCCGCCGGGCAGGGGCCGGAGGACCTGGCCAACGACCTGGCCGAGGGCGCGCGTGTGCTCGCCGCCGCCCGGGATCTCGTGCCGACCGCCGACCGGCCCCGGCTCGCCGACGCCCTCACCGCGCTCGTCGACACCGACCTGCCGCTGGCGCAGCGGGTCGACAGGGCGCTGGCCCTGGCCGACCTGCTGTGGGAGCACCCGGTACGGGAGCTGGTCACCGCCGGTGACACGTACTCGATCTGGGTTGACCGCAAGCGGGCGCTCCACTCGGCCTGGTACGAGTTCTTTCCCCGCTCCGAAGGAGCGGTGGGCGGCCGGTCCGGCACCTTCGCGACCGCCACCGAGCGGCTGCCGGGGGTGGCCGCGATGGGCTTCGACGTGCTCTACCTGCCGCCGATCCACCCGATCGGCCGGGTCAACCGCAAGGGCCCGAACAACGCGCTCACCGCCGGGCCGACCGACGTGGGCTCGCCGTGGGCGATCGGCGCCGCCGAGGGCGGCCACGACACGATCCACAGCGATCTGGGTACGCCGGCGGACTTCCGGGCCTTCATCCAGGCGGCGGCGGCACAGGGCCTGGAAGTGGCGATGGACCTGGCGTTGCAGTGCGCGCCGGACCACCCCTGGGTCACCGAGCACCCGGAGTGGTTCACCACCCGGGCCGACGGCAGCATCGCGTACGCGGAGAACCCGCCGAAGAAGTACCAGGACATCTACCCGGTCAACTTCGACAACGACCCGGAGGGCATCCGGGCCGAGGTGCTGCGGGTGGTGCTGCACTGGGTCGGCGAGGGCATCCGGATCTTCCGGGTGGACAACCCGCACACCAAGCCGTTCGACTTCTGGCACCGGCTGATCGCCGAGGTCAAGGCGGTCGATGAGGACGTGCTGTTCCTGGCCGAGGCGTTCACCCGGCCCGCCATCATGCACGGCCTCGGCAAGGTCGGCTTCACGCAGTCGTACACCTATTTCACCTGGCGCACGACGGCGGCCGAGATGCGGGCGTACTGCGAGGAGCTGATCGAGGCCGCTGACTACATGCGGCCGAACTTCTGGCCGAACACCCCGGACATCCTGCACGAGTCGTTGCAGCACGGCGGCCCGCCGATGTTCAAGATCCGGGCGGTGCTGGCCGCGCTGCTCTCCCCCTCCTGGGGTCTGTACGCGGGCTACGAGCTGTTCGAGCACGTGGCCCGGCCGGGCGCCGAGGAGTACCTGGACAACGAGAAGTACCAGCTGCGGCCGAGGGACTGGGCCGGGGCCGAGGCGCAGGGCCGCTCGCTGGCGCCGTTCCTGGCCACCCTCAACCGGGTACGCCGGGACAACCCGGCCCTGCACCAGCTCCGCAACCTGCGCTTCCACGAGATCGACAACCCGGCGCTGCTCTGCTGGTCCAAGCACGACCCGGCGACCGGCAACACGGTCATCGTGATCTGCTCGTTCGACTCGCGCGAGGTGCAGTGGGGCAACACCACATTCGACATGCCGGCGCTCGGGTTCGACTGGCACGAACGGTTCACCGTGCACGACGAGCTGACCGGCACCAGCTACGACTGGGGTCAGCGCAACGCGGTGCGGCTCGACCCGTACCTGCAACCCGCGCACGTGTTGACAGTGCGTCGCCCGACCCTGCCGAGCATGCCGCAGCCGGCGGGCGCCGAGTCTGCAAGCGTCGAGCCAGCGGACCTCACCGTCGTTGAGGTGCCGGACGACGTGTCCGGCGGCACCGCCCCGACCGACGCCGGCTCGACCGGTCCCGGCTCGACCAGTCCCGCCCCGGCCGGTCCCGGCTCGACCGACGCTGGCTCGACCGACGTCGGGCCGGACGTACCTCCTCAGGCCAAAACTGCCGATAAGCCTCACCAAAGGTCCAAGCCCAAACACAAGCCCAAGCCGACCCCGCCCCGCCGCGGCCGGAAGGATGCCCGATGAACGAGCTGATCAGCGGCGCGACGCACGACCCGCACGCCCTGCTCGGCGCGCACCCCGCCGACTCCTCGACGACGATCCGCACGATGCGCCGGGGCGCCGGCGACGTGGCGCTGCTCGTCGGCGACGAGCGGCACCCGATGAAGCGGGTGCACGACGTGGGCGTCTTCGAGGCGCAGGTCGACGGCACCGTGCTCGACTACCGGGTGGAGGTCGACGGCACCGCCCACGACGACCCGTACCGCTACCCGCCGACCCTTGGTGAGCTGGACCTGCACCTGATCCGCGAGGGCCGGCACGAGCGGCTGTGGGAGGCGCTCGGCGCCCGGGTCTTCGACGAGGGCGTGGCCTTCAGCGTCTGGGCGCCCAACGCCCAAGGGGTGCGGGTGATCGGCGACTTCACCGGCTGGGGCCCCGACGACGGCTGGCCGATGCGGTCGCTCGGCTCCAGCGGGGTGTGGGAGCTGTTCGTCCCCGACGCCCGGGTCGGGGCCCGCTACAAGTACCGGATTCTGGGCGCCGACGGGCAGTGGCGGGACAAGGCCGACCCCCTCGCCGCGTACGCCGAGGTGCCGCCGGCCACCGCCTCGGTCGTGCACCACTCGACGTACCGGTGGAACGACGGGGACTGGCTGGCCCGGCGGGCCGAACGGCAGCCGCACCAGGAGCCGATGAGCGTCTACGAGGTACACCTCGGCTCCTGGCGGCCCGGCCTGGGCTACCGCGAGCTGGCCGACCAACTCACCGCGTACGTCACCGAACTGGGCTTCACGCACGTGGAGTTCCTGCCGGTGATGGAGCACCCGTTCGGCGGCTCCTGGGGCTACCAGGTGACCGGCTACTACGCGCCGACCTCCCGGTTCGGCGACCCGGACGAGTTCCGCCACCTCGTCGACCAACTGCACGCCGCCGGCATCGGCGTACTCCTGGACTGGGTGCCCGCGCACTTCCCGAAGGATGAGTGGGCCCTCGCGCGGTTCGACGGCACCCCGCTCTACGAGCACCCCGACCCGCGGCGCGGCGAGCACCCCGACTGGGGCACGTACGTCTTCGACTTCGGCCGCAACGAGGTCCGCAACTTCCTGGTCGCCAACGCGCTCTACTGGTGCGACCAGTTCCACGTCGACGGGCTACGGGTCGACGCGGTCGCCTCGATGCTCTACCTGGACTACTCCCGCAACCACGGCGAGTGGGCCCCGAACAAGTACGGCGGCCGGGAGAACCTGGAGGCCATCGCGCTCATGCAGGAGGTGAACGCGACAGTCTACAAGCTCCACGCCGGCGTCGTCATGATCGCCGAAGAGTCCACCGCCTGGCCGGGGGTCACCCGCCCCACCGCCGACGGCGGGCTGGGCTTCGGGTTCAAGTGGAACATGGGCTGGATGCACGACACCCTGCTCTACACCTCGAAGGACCCGATCCACCGCCAGCACCACCACCACCAGCTCACCTTCTCCCTGGCGTACGCCTGGAGCGAGAACTACGTGCTGCCGATCAGCCACGACGAGGTGGTGCACGGCAAGGGCTCACTGGCCGGCAAGATGCCCGGCGACACCTGGCAACGGCTGGCGAACGTGCGGGCGCTGCTGGCGTACATGTGGGCGCACCCCGGCAAGCAGCTGCTCTTCATGGGCTCCGAAATGGCCGACGACCGGGAGTGGAGCGAGGAGCGCGGCCTCGACTGGTACCTGCTGCACGACCCGGCCCGCGCCGGCGTGCAACGACTCGTCGCCGACCTCAACCGGGTCTACCGGGACACCCCGGCGCTCTGGGCACAGGACACCGAGCCGGCCGGGTTCCGCTGGATCGCCGGCGACGACGTCGCCAACAACACCGTGTCGTTCGTCCGGATCGCCCCGGACGGCTCGACGCTGGTGTGCGTGGCGAACTTCTCCGCCCAGCCGCTGCACGACTACCGGATCGGGTTGCCGGCCGGCGGGGCGTGGCAGGAGGTGCTCAACACCGACGCGCAGCACTACGGCGGGTCGGGGGTGGGCAACCTGGGCGAGGTACGGGCCGAGGACGTGCCGTGGCACGGGATGGTGGCGTCCGCGGCTCTGCAGGTGCCGCCGCTGGGCGCCGTCTGGCTGCGGCAGGGCTGAGGCGGCCCGGTCAGACCAGGCCGGCGTCGCGCAGCAGCTGCCACAGGCCGGCGCCGTCCGGGGCGGACAGCCACTTCTGCCCCACCGGCCCCGACGACGGCCGACCGGCTGGGGCGGGCAGGGTGCCGGCCAGCACCGACTGCGCCGGGGAGAGCCGCCGGATCGCCACCGCCGCGACGTTCTCCGGGTGGGCGGCGGCGAACTCCCGGTAGATCTCCTGGTCGTGCTGGCCGTCGTCGCCGACGAGCAGCCAGCGCACGTCGGGGAACTCCTGGGCCAGCCGCGCGAGGGTGACCCGCTTGTGTTCCATGCCGCTGCGGAACCAGCGGTCGGCGGTCGGGCCCCAGTCGGTGAGCAGCAGCGGCCCGGCCGGGTAGAGGTGTCGGGATAGGAAGCGGGTCAGCGTGGGCGCCACGTTCCACGCGCCGGTGGAGAGGTAGAAGACCGGTGCGCCGGGGTGCGCGGTGACCAGCCGCTCGTAGAGCACCGCCATGCCGGGCACCGCGTTGCGGGCGTGCTCGTCGAGCACGAACGTGTTCCAGGCGGCGAGCAGCGGCCGGGGCAGCGCGGTCACCATCACCGTGTCGTCGATGTCGGAGATGATGCCGAGCTTGACCTCCGGGTCGAGGATGCGCACCGGGGCGTCGACCGGCTCGGCGTCCGGGACGCTGAGCCGGACCGTGCCCCAACCGGGCGGCAGGTCCGCCTCGACCAGTGTGTCGACGAAGCCGCTGCGGTCGGCCCGCGTCTCGTGCCGCACCCCGCCGGCCTCGATGGTCACCGTGACGTGCTTGTTGGGCAGCGTGGTGAAGCTACGCCAGCCGCGGACCTTGTCCAGCCGACCCCGCTGGCGGGTGTCCGGACGGCCCAGCAGCACCCGACACATCACCCGCACCCAACCCGGCGCGCCATAGCCGGTGTACGCGACGATGTTGACCCGCCAGCCGGTGCGCCGCAGCCGACGCTCGACGAGCTGGTGCACGGCGTCCTCGATCCGCGCGGCCCGGTGCAGGTTCGTGACGGCCAACTGGCCGGCGGGAGTGGGTGGCACGCGCCAACCCTGCCACACGTCGACAGCCACGGCCACGCGAGCCGACCCCGATCGCGCCGATCCGGCCCGGTCAGCGTGGCATCGACCCGACCCAGCTCCGGCTGCGCCGATCCACCTCGGCGACCCGGCCGAACGTGAAACACTCCGGTCGGGACGACGACGGGGGCGTTGGTCGTGTCGCATCCAGAGCAGCACCGCGGGCGATGGCGCCCGCGACTCGATCGGCCGGCGCTCGTCGCGCTGCTGTTCGGGCTCGTCGGTGTCGTCTACCGGCTGGTCCTGACGCTGTTCATTGTGCCGGTGTCGAACAGCGACGAGGCGACCTTCGGGCTCGCCGCGCTGCACATCGGGCAGGGCCGGGAACTCCCGGTCTTCCTCTACGGCCAGCACTACATGGGGATGTTGGAGTCGTATCTGGCCGCTCCCCTGGTGGCGGTGGCCGGGCCGAGTTGGCCGGTGCTGCGCCTGCCGATGCTCGCGCTGTACGCGCTCTTTCTCTACCTGATCCACCGGTTGACCCGCCGGCTCGGCACCCCGTGGTTCGCGGCCTTCGTGGTGGGTCTGCTCGCGCTCGGGCCGGAGCGGGTGGTGCGCGACCAGCTCACCGTCGTCGGTGGGCGGCCGGAGGTGAAGCCGGCGGTACTGCTGATGCTGCTGATCACCGTGGGGTTGGCGGCCGGCACGATCCACCGCCGACGGCTCGCGATCGTCCTGTTCGGGCTGCTCGTCGGGCTGTCCGTCTGGTCGGACTGGCTGATCCTGCCGTACCTCGCGGTGGCCGGACTGGCCCTGGTCTGGGCGGTGCGGCGGGAGTTGCTCGGCTGGTCCGGTCTGCTGCTGGTGGCGGGGGTGGTCGTCGGCGTGGCCCCGATGATCGTGGACAACCTGCGGGCCGGGCCCGGTGAGGACTCGCTGTCGGTGTTCCGGGAGGTCAGCACCAAGGCCGGGCCGCAGCCGCCGTTATCCGACCGGATCCGGGGCGGCCTGCTGGAGGGGGTTCCGCTGGCGCACGGGCTCTGCCCGGTGGACGGCTGCGGACGCTGGCAACAGTGGTTCGGCGTGCTGTACCCGCTGCTGCTCCTGGCCGGCGCGGCACTCGCTGTGCTCGCGTACCGTCGCGCCGCCGGGGCACCGCCTGAGGAACGGGCCGGGGCGCTGCGCGGGGAGCGGGTCGGGCCGGTCGTACAGCTCGCGCTGGTCGCCGGCGCGGCGTTGACAGTGCTGTCGTACGTGCGCAGTCCGCTCGCCGCGACCAGCCCGCTCGACAACGCCCGCTACCTGTCGGTGCTGCAACTGTCGCTGCCGGCGGTGCTCTGGCCGCTCTGGGTGGCGGCGCTGACCGCCTGGCGGGGCACCAGCAGCGTGCTGGGGCGGTTCGCCGGCGCGCTGTCCGCCGCCGTGCTGACCGCGCTGACAGTGACCACCCTGGTGATCACCGTGCTGTTCGCGGCCACCGGCACCGCGGCGTCGCGGACCGAGGAGCGCAAGGCCCGGGAGTTGGCCGCCGCGCTGCGCGCCGACGGACCCCACGAGGTGTACGGGGACTACTGGACCTGCAACCGATTGATCTTCAACACGGAGGAGTCGGTGGTTTGCGGGGTCCTCGACGGGGACCTGTCGCCGGGGCAGAACCGCTACCGGCCGTACTGGCGGCAGGTGGGGCGGGCCGAGCGGCCGGGCTACGTGGTGGAGGCCGACTCGCCGATGGACCGGCGGTTGCGCCGGCTGCTCGCCGACCGGGCCGACGCCGCACCGGTGCGCGAGGTCGGCGGCTATCGCGTGTACCACCCCGACACCCCGGTGCGGCCCTGGCGGTAGGGGCTGGTCGTACGCTGGCCGGACCGGCGCGTGGGGTGCCGCCGTTTCGCCCGTCGAGGAGATCCATGCTCATCCTGTTGCCGCCCTCGGAGGGGAAGGCCGACGCCGGCACCGGACGCCGCTGGGCCCCGGACCGGCTCTCGCTGCCCGAGCTGAACCCGGCCCGCGAGCGGGTGCTGGACGCCCTGGTGACGCTGAGCGCCGGGCCGGACGAGGAGGCCGCGCGGTCGGCGCTCGGCCTCAGCGAGGGCCAGCGGGGCGAGCTGCGGCGCAACGCCCGACTGCGGGAGGCGGCCACCGCGCCGGCCGAGCGGCTCTACACCGGGGTGCTCTACGAGGCGTTGGACCTGGCGTCGTTGCCGGCCACGGCGCAGCGGGCGGCCCGCCGGTCGATCCTGATCAGCTCCGGGCTGTGGGGCGCGGTCCGGTTGGCCGACCGGATTCCGCCGTACCGCTGCCCGATCGGCGCCCGCCTGCCCGACGTCGGGGCGCTGTCGACGTACTGGCGCAGGGAGCTGACGCCGGCGGTGGACAACGCCGCCGGGCGCGGCCCGGTGCTGGACCTGCGCTCCGGCGCGTACGCCGCCACCTGGACGCCGCGCGGTGAGCTGGCCGAGAGGACGCTCGCCGTGCGGGTCCTGCACGAGCGGGAGGTCGACGGCGTGCCGGTCCGCACGGTGGTCAGCCACTTCAACAAGGCGACAAAGGGGCGGCTGGTCCGGGACCTGCTCGTCGCCGGCGCCCGGCCGCGCACCGCCGCGGAGTTGGTGGGCACCCTGCGGGAGTTGAAGCACACAGTGCTGGAGCAGGCCACCGCCGCGGGCCGGGTGCGGCAGGTGGATCTGGTGGTCACCGAGCTGTAGCCGCGCCGCAGCCGCAAGATTTGCTCAAGGCTGGGCCGGAGCAGTTCCGTAACGGCGTGGCAGGGGCCACGGTAGGGCAACCCAGACTCCGACAAGGGAGCCTCCGTTGACCCACGAACCCGCAGTGCTCGACCGGCCCCACTCCCCGACCACCCCATCTCCGCTGGGCTGGCTGACGCTGGGCGACGCGTTCGAGGCTGCCTGCCTGCTGCGCTGCACACCACCGCCGACCGCCGCCCGCCCCAGCGCGGTCCGGGCCGAGCACACCGCCGGGGTGGAGTTCAACCGGGAGGACGCCGCGCAGCGGATGCGGCAACTGCTCAACCGGCTGGACATCCCGGTCATCCACGAGGTGGCCGTCGGCGGCCTGCGCCGCCGCTACGAGCTGCACCGGCTGTGGGTGCCCCGGGAGCACCAGGGCGCGTACACCCGGATGTTGGACGCGGGCTGGTGGCAGGGGCGGCGCGAGCTGCTCGGCGGGCCGCTGCCCGGCGCCTCACCGGCCCGCCGACGGTTGGTGACCCGACTGGCGGAGGCGGCCTGGCGCTCCGCGCTCCTGGCCGCCGGACGGCACGTCCGCCGGCACATCCTCGGTGTCCGGCTCACCGACCGGGAGCTGGCCGCGGTGCTGATCCGGGGCGCGGCAGTGCTCGACGTGCCGGCCCGGCTCCGCCCCGGCACCGGTTGCTTCCTGGTCAGCGTGGCCGACGGCCCGGACCGGCAGCGGATCCTGCGCAGCGCGGCGTTGGAGCCGGCGCGCGGTCCGCTGGCAGCACCCGGGACGGCGACGGCACGCGGGGTGATCCCGGCGTCGGCACGGGGCGCGGTCGTGGCGCCGGCAGGTCGTACGGCCTGCTGATCGGGTTCCGAGCACTCGGCACGTCGCCGGCCCGGGCTTGCGCGCACCCGCCCGACGGCGCACAGTGCACCGCGTGAGTCGTACCTCGTCCAGCCGCGCCGGCCTGGCCGCCCTGTCGACGGTGCTGCTGATCGCGAACCTGGCCGTCGCCGGCTGCCGGGACGCCCCGACCGAGCCGACGTCGATCCGGATCGCCACAGGTAGCCCCACCGCTGTCTACTACGCGTTCGGGCAGTCCCTGGCGGCCATCCTCAACCGGGAACTCCCCGACGTACGGGCCAGTGTGGTGATCACCGCCGCCTCGGCGGAGAACGTCCAGCTCGTCGGCTCCGGCGGGGCCGAGCTGGGCTTCACCCAGGCCGACGTGCTGCCCACCAGCACTGCGGGAAGCCCCGCTGTCGACGCCGTCGCCCGGGTGTACGACGACCAACTGCACCTGGTCACCACGAGCGGCGGCCCGGTTCGCACGGTCGCCGACCTGCGGGGCCGGCGAGTCTCCGTCGGCGCGGCCGGCTCGGGCACCGAGATCACCGCGACCCGGCTGCTGGAGGTGGCCCGCCTCGGTGGTGACGAGGTGCGCCGGGAACGACTCGGACTCGACGACTCGGTGACGGCGCTGCGCTCCGGGCGGATCGACGCGTTCTTCTTCTCCGGCGGGTTGCCGGTCCGGGGTATCGAGCAGCTGGCCGAGGCCAGCGCCATCCGGATCGTGGACCTCAGCGAGTGGACCGAGCCGCTGCGCTCGCGCTACGGCCAGGTCTACGTCTCCCGGGACATCCCCCGCTCGGTCTATGGGGTGGACGCGGTGACCACAGTGGCCAACCCGAACTACCTGGTCGTCCGGGCCGACCTGCCGGAGCCGTTGGTCCGTGAGGTGACCCGGCTGCTGATGGAACGCCGGGCCGAGCTGGCCGCCGCCCATCCGGCGGCGGGGCGGATGAGCCCCCGCTCGGCGATCGTCACCGCGCCGCTGTCGCTACACCCCGGCGCCGCCTCCTGGTACCGCGCCACCAAACCCTGACGGCCGGGCCTCACCGCACCGGGGAGGGTCGCAGCTCGGCGGCGCGCTCCTCCTCCGCCGGCTCCACCACAGGGGCCGGCGTCGGAAACCACAGGGCGGCGACCAGCCCCCGCGACTCCCCCGGGCGCATGGTGAGCCGCCCGTCCGAGGCGTCCACCAGCACGGCGGCGATGGTCAGGCCGAGTCCCGCGCCGTCCACGTTCTGCGCGTCCGGGGCCCGCCAGAACCGCTCGGTCGCCTGGCCGAGCTGACTCTCGGTCATACCCGGGCCGGAGTCGCGTACCTCCAGCGCCACCCCGCCGTCGCGGCGGGCCACCGTCACCGTCACCGCCCCGCCCGGCCCGCTGAACTTCACCGCGTTGTCGATGAGCGCGTCCAGCGCCTGGTCGACGGCGGTCGGCACGGTCTGGGCGTACGCCGGGGCGTCGGTAGTGGCCAGCCGCAACGCGACCGACCGGTGCCGGGCCAGCGGCGCCCACGCGGCCACCCGGGAGGCGGCCACCGCGGCGGCGTCCACCGTGACGCGCTCGTTCTCCTCCCGTTCGGCCCGGGCGAGGGTGAGCAGCGCGTCGAGCACCAGCGCGAGCCGGTCGGTCTCCTCCAGCGCCAACCGGTGCTCGGACCGACCGTCCGGGTCGGTGAGGCTGGGCCCCAACTCCTCCACCCGCAGCCGCAGCGCGGTGAGCGGGTTGCGCAGTTGGTGGCTGGCGTGCGCGACGAAGGCGCGCTGCCGGTCCATCACGTCGGAGACCACGTCGGCCATGTGGTTGAAGCTGGCCGCGAGGCGGCGCAGCTCCGGCGGTCCCAGCCGGTGCTGCACCCGGGCACCCCGGTCGCCCTCGGCGATCTCGTGGGTGACCGCGTCCAGTTCGGTGACCGGGCGCAGCACCCAACCGGCCAGCCCGAACGCGGTGAGCACGCAGGCCAGCACGGCGAGCAGACCGGCAAGGGCAGCAGCAGCCACCACGCGACGACGGCTCGACGGATCGGGCCGGCCGGGGTCACGATCACCACCGCGCCGAGCACCTCACCTCCGTCGTTGATCGGTACCGCCACCACCACCGGGTCGGTCGTCCAGGGCCAGACCGACTCGGGGGCGCTGGTCTGCTGCCCGGACAGCGCGACGTCCAGCACCGTCGCGGTCCCCGGGCTGGCCTGCCACCTCGGCGACGAGACCGGAGTGTTCCGGTCCCGGTCGACGATCGCGGCGCTGATCGCGTACAGGTCGTCGTAGCTGGTCAGCTCCGACTCGATCGGGCCGGGCCCGCCGTCGCGCAACGCCGGGCCGGCCAGCGAGGCGAACCGGGTGGCGTCGGCGAGCCGGTCGGCGCGGACCCGTTCGGTCTCCCGGCTGGCCATGGTGGCGGCCAGTGGGGTCTCCAACGCGATCAGGACGAGGACCATCAGCAGCAGATAGCTGATCACCAGGCGACGGCGCACGTCAGCTCCTCACGCGTCGCGCAGCCGGTAGCCGACGCCGCGTACGGTCTCGACCAGGCGGGCGTCGCCGAGCTTGCCGCGCAGCGACCCGACGTGCACCTCGACGGTGTGCCGGTCGGCCCAGGTGGTGCCCCAGGCGTCGAGCAGGATCCGGTCGCGGGGCACCGCCACCCCGGGCTGGCGGGCCAGCGAGAGCAGCACGTCGAACTCCTTGCGGGTCAACGTGACGGCACGGCCGTCGACGGTCACCGTCCGCGCGGCCACGTCGATGCGGACCGGCCCGGCCTCGATGAGGTGCCGCTCGGGCGCGGCGTTCGCGGCGCGGCGCAGCACCGCCTCGATCCGGGCCTGCAACTCGACCATCGAGAACGGCTTGACCACGTAGTCGTCCGCGCCCAGGCGCAGACCCAGCACCCGGTCCCGTTCCTCACCCCGGGCGGTCACCGCGATGATGCCGAGCTGACTGCTGCGCCGACGCAGTTCCCGGCACAGGTCGGTGCCGTCCCCATCGGGCAGGGTCAGGTCGAGCAGCACCAGGTCACAGGGGGCGGCGGAGAGCGCGGCGGCGACGGTGGCGGCGTGCTCGACCTCGTACCCCCGGCGGCTGAGGGCGGAGGACAGCGCAGCGGCCACCCGGCGGTCGTCCTCCACCAACAGGATCCGCACCCGTGCCCCCGTCCGTCGCAGCGCTGTTCTGCGAATGGTGGCAGAAGAGCGCGCGGACCGGGAGGCCACCCGCCCGCGCTGGGCGGGCTACCGGCCGCTACAGGCCGAAGGTGTCGTCGGCGACGGCGTCCCGGACGCCGTCGGTGAACCCGCGGAAGCCCGGGTCCTCATGGCTGGCCGGCACACTGGTGACGCTGACCCCGCTGGCCTGGGTGACCGCGTCGACCAGGGCCGGATAGTCGATCTCGGCGTCCTGGAAGGCGTCGTCGTCCGCCTCGGCCAGGTTGATCACGTGCTGCACGTCGTCGGACGACGTGTCCGGGTCGTCGGCCCACTCGCCACCGGCCTGGTAGCACTCGTCGTACAGCGCGCGCTGGCTGTCGGTCCAGTCATCGTCGTAGCTCTGCATCGCCCATCCCTCCGCGGCCCTTGACCTGAGCATGCCCGGCGGGAGGCGACGGGCGCGGCGGTACCGGCGAAAACCGGGCGGGCGCGCCGACCACGGCCCCGTACGCTGCTGTGGTGATCTACAAACTGCTGTCGAGCGCGGAATGGGACGACGCCCTCGCCGCCGGTGCCTTCACCGGATCCGCGGTGGACCGGCAGGACGGGTTCATCCACCTCTCCGGCGCCGACCAGGTGGTCGGGACGGCGCGGCGGTACTTCACCGGGGCGACCGGGTTGACACTGCTCAGCGTCGAGGAGGAGCGACTGGGCGACGCGCTGCGGTGGGAGCCGTCGCGCGGCGGGCAGCTCTTTCCGCACGTGTACGGACCGCTGCCGGTCGCGGCGGTGGTGGCGGCGCGGGCGTTACCGGCGGACCTTCCGGCCGCCGACGCGGTGGCCGCCCTGCTGGGCTGACACGGACGCGCCCGACCCGATCAGTGTCGGGCCGGGCGCGATGCCGGAGGACGAGGCTCAGTGGCAGAGCCGGTCGATCTCCTGCTGGAACCGGTCCATCGGGTTCGCCTCGGCGGGGCCGAGCAGGTAGGTCTTCAGCTCCCGGCGGGCCTCGGTCATCGGGTCGTCACCGGCCCGGGTGACCGACACGATCTTCTCCAGCTCGCCGCAGTCCTTGGAGAGCAGGTACGCCGCCCGAGCCGTCGGGTACTCCCGGCGGAACTCGTCCTCCGACAGGCCGGCCGGGTTGGCCACCACGTACGGCCGCTGGCTCTGCACGAAGTCGGACACCACACTGGACACATCGCTGATCAGCAGGTCGGTCTGGTTGAAGCAGTCGAACAACGCCGGCGTGCGGCCGGTGACCACCAGGTGCGCGGTCCCGTCCAGCGAGGACGCGTCCGGGTCGCCGCCGGCAGCGCGGATCGCCGAGACGACCCGGTCGTGCACGACCTTCGCCGCCCTGGACCGCGACCCGGTGAGCGGGTGCGGCTTGTAGATCAGGCGGACCCGGGGGTTCGTGGCGAGCAGCCCCTTGACGATCCGCTCACCCATCAGCACCAGCGAGGTGTGGTACGGGTCGTCGTCGAGCCAACCCTCCCAGGTGGGGGCGTAGAGCACTGTGAACGGCCGGTCCACCGACTCGGCGCCGAAGGTGTGCACACCGGCGAGCTGCGGTCGGCCGATCTCGACGATGTCCGAGTCGAGCACACCGACTCCGGCCCGCGCGTAGCGCTCCCGGCCGGCCAGGCCCGCGACCCAGACCTCGTCGTACACCTTGCTGTAGGGGTTGACGCTGGCCTGCTTGTCGCTGTCGCCGTGCCCGACGAAGACGTGCTTCGTCCCCGGCTCGCGGAGCATGTGGATGTTCGCGCCGACGTTCGCGGAGTAGAGCGCCGCGCGGATGCCACCGAGGTCGAGGTTCATGAAGTCGACCCCGGCCGGTACGCAGATCACCGGCAGCCGGGTGTCGGCCAGCTCCAGGAACGCATCCCGGCTGCGCATCAGCACCACAGCGCGCTGCTGGAGCGCCTCGGTCGGGGCGAGCCACATGTTCGCCTGGTAGACGTCCTTGGCCGGGCCGGCGAAGTAGAGCGCCACCTCCGGCCGGTAGTTGTCCAGCCAACGCTGGACCGCCGGCAGCAGCGGATCCTGCCCCGCGCCCCGACCCCGCAGCCAGGTCAGCGCGATGATCGCGCCCACCAGACCGGTCGCCAGGACCGCCACCGCGCCGGCCACGAAGAACGGCGTCGGATCGTGCTGCACCGCGGCGGCCACGCCGGCCGGCACCAGCAGCAGGTTGAGCAGAGGCATCCGGTCACCGGCGACCGCCGCCGCCCAGGCGGGCGGCTGGGGGGCGCTGGAGAGCGGACCCAGCTCGATGTTGCGCACCATGGCGGAGAGCGGGTTACGACGCTCGATCATGGTGGAGAGCGCACCGGCGAACACCGACACGACCCACACCGCAGCCGGCAGCACGAGCAGCAGTGTCAGCTCGCCGCCGGTGAGCCGCACCTCGGCGGCGACCAGCAACACGGCGGCGAGGTCCCGGGTCAGCTGCCGGTACGACCAGTGCAGGCCCACCTTCTCCAACAGCAGTTGCGACGGGGGTGACCAGCGGGCGACGGCGAACTCGCCGATGATGGCGGCCAGGCCGGCGACGGCGAACAGGCCGACCCAACCGAATACGCCACCGAGGAGCATGACCAGGTAGGCCAGTACCAGTAGCGCACTCTGGGCGGCCACTCCGAGGCGTCCTGTGAACGTGCCGAACAAAGAGTTCGCTCCCTACGAGATTTCGTTGCGGGCGGTGCCCGTGATGGACCGACGTCACTCCCCCGTCGCGCAGCGGCTCACTCGCGGCCGGCTGCGTGTGACTGCGACCTTAACGCGAGGGGACAGCTCGGTGTCGCTCGGGTATCCGGCACCATTTCGGGCAAAGTCCGCACCCGGGCGCGCCCGACCCCACCGGTGGGGTCGGGCGCTCGGTGCGCGTGAAGCGCTCAGCCGACCCGCCGGAAGCAGGTCATCGCGCCGGGCGCCGGGCGCGTGGCGAACTCCCGGTAGCCGAGCTGCGGCGCGGTGTCGCGGGCGTACCGGTTGCCGTTGTAGACGCAGATGGTTCCCACGTCCAGGCGGTCCAGTGCCGGCGTCAACTCGGCCGGCGTCGGGCTGGAGGTGCCGTCGGCGAAGTCGGAGAGCAACAGCCGGTCCTTGGCGAACTGGGAGCTGAGGTCGTACTCGACGAGGTAGAAGTCGCGGGGCAGGACGACCCGGACCTCGCTGGTGATGATCGGCGTGGTGCGCATGATCGTCTTCGGGGCGAGCAGCAGGCCCTCCGGGCGGTCCAGGCCCTTGATCCAGAACGCGATCGACTGACGCTGTTGCGGAAGCTTCCAGGTGGGGCGGTCGTGCACCTCGACCCAGCTCTTCGACGACCACATCGGGGTGGCGAACAGCGCGAACGAGGCGACCAGCAGCACCGCGATCCCCCCGGACGCCGCCCGGCGCAACGCCGGGGTCGGTGCCGGCACGCGCACGGTGCAGAGCAGACCGATCAGCGTCGGCAGGGCGAGCAGCCACGGCACGCGCCAGAGCACCACCGAGATGCCGCTCAACGCGCTCAGCAGCTCCAGCACACCGGGCACGAACAACACGCTCAACGCCAGGGCCGCGCCGGCGGCGAGCAGCGCGGGCGTACGCCGACGGGCGAGCAACGCGCCGCACCACAGCGCGAGGCCGCTGATGACCCCGACCACACCGAACAGCAGGGTCCGCTTGTAGGTGTACGCCGCGTCGAAGAAGGCGTCGTCCGCCCCGGTCGCGGTCATCCCGCCGAGCACCAGCCGGGAGACCACCAGCGAGCCGATCGGGTACGCGAGGGCGGCGACCGCCGCGACGACGGCCGCCTTCCAGCGGCCGACCAGCAGCATGGCGAAGCCGGCGGCGCCGACCAGCATCGGCAGGATGATCGCCGCGGTGTTGGTGAGCCCGATCGCGGTGATCGAGAGGGCCACGATGAGCAGCAGGCTGCGCCGTGACCGGTTGTCGAACCACTCGGTCAGGTAGAGCCACATCAGCGGGATGACCGCCGAGACGAACATGCCCTTGCCCTCGTGCAGCCGCAGCAGGTGGAAGGTGCCCAGCGCGGCATCGTCACCGGCGACGAGGTAGAGGTACGCGATCGCCACGGTGAAGGCGAGCAGCGGACGGCGCGGGGCCCACCGGTGGGTCAGCCGCCACAGCGCCAGCGCCGCGACCACCGCCATGATCGGCAGCAGCACGTACCAGAGGGCAGAGCTGGCGTGGATGCCGACGACATTGGCGAACGCGCCGTCGAAGACCTCGATCGACGGGATGGGCGGCTGCGAGCCCATGGCCGGCAGCACGTTCTCGGAGAACAGGAAGTCGTTGAGCGGGATCAGGTCGCGCTCGGCGATCCACACCGACTTGCCGACGTAGTAGACGTCGTCGGGGGTGTTGCGGGCCATGAAGAACGAGGAGATGCCGACCAGGGCCGAGACGACCAGCGCGTACGCGGACTGCACAGTGCTGGGCGCGGGGGCGGCCGGGGTGGGCGCCGGGCCGCTCAGCCAGGCCTGGCGTACCAGCAGGAGGCCGCCGACGGCCGCGAGCAGGCCGGCCACGGCCGGGATCCACCAGGAGAGGCTGACGCCGGTGCCGGCCACCCCGGCGGAGATGGCGGCCACTGCGGCGGCGACCACAACCCCGATCAGCAGGCGGCGGTCGGTGGCGGGGCGGCCGATCACTGGTTCATCGTGAGCGGCCGGCGCGCTGTCGGCCGGGGCGCTGTCGGCCGGGGCGCGGCGGCGGGCGCGCAGCACGGCCACGACCGCGAGCACCACACAGGCCAGCAGCCAGATCCGGAAGGTCACCGACGGACGCAGGTCCCCCAGGAAGGCCAGGTGGTAGAGCACTGTGAAGAGCGCGAACGCGATCACGGCGCCGTCGGTGAGCACCGCCGGGGCGACGGCCACCAGCGCGCGTACCCGGGACAACCCTGCGCGAGCGCCGGCGGGTCGGGATGCTGGCCCGTTCCGCGGCGTCGGGTCCGGTTCGGCGGGCGCTACGGCGATGCTGTCGACGTTGGCCACGGGCGTCCTTACTCGTCAGGCGGATGAGGGGCGTCGGCACGGTGACGGCCGGGTGTCAAGGGGGCAGCGTAGCGGAATCGGGCAGGGGGGCCGCTGCTGCCGGCGACCGAGTTTCGAGGGCTGGTCAACCCGATATCGGAGCCGCCCGGGGACGGGGCAGCACGCTGTCGGCGCCGAGCCCGGCCGCCACGGATTCGACCAGGTTGTCGAGGTAACCGTCGGTGAGTGGGAGACGGGCGATGGCGAGCCGCCAGTAGAGCGGCCCGACGACGAGGTCGATGGCGGCGTCCAACTCGGTGTCGGCGGGCAGCTCGCCACGCTGCACGGCACGGGTGACCAGGCGACCGCCGATCTCCTGCTGCCGGGCGTGCAGCACCTGACGCAGGGTCGCGTCGATGCTGGGGTTGCGGGCGGCCTCGGCCAGCAGGTCCGGAATGATCTGCGACGCCAGTGGGTGGCGCAGCGCGTGCGCCACCGCCTGGAACAGCAGCGCGAGGTCACCGCGCAGCGTGCCGGTGTCCAGGGCGGGGAGCTTGCGGTGTGCCGCAGCGGCGACGATCTCCAGCACCAGGTCGAGCTTCGAGCTCCACCGGCGGTAGATCGCCGTCTTGCTGACGCCGGCCCGACGGGCCACCGCCTCGATGGAGAGCCGGCCGTAGCCGACAGCGGCGAGCTCCTGCATCAGCGCCCGGCGGATCGCCGTGGTGATCTCGTCGCGCAGCACCGCCGCGCCAGCCGGCGCCCGCCTCTTTTCGGTGGTCATCGAGGGCTCTTATCGCAGGTCACGCCGGACAGCGTAGCGCAACGACGGTACGGTTGCGTCCCGACGTGTTTCGGACTACTGTCCTCGCAGCGACGAGGCGGCGCCCCGCGCACATCTCCCACTAGGATTCGATCGTCGCGAGCAACCCCCGTCTGCACGAAAGATCGGAGCGCCATTTCCATGGCCACCACCGCGCTGGTCGACCCCGACACGGGCCTGACCCAGGCGCAGCTGGCCGCTCGGCACGGGCTACGGGTCGCCGGTGAGCGACCCAGCCTCGTCGAGTACAGCCGCCGACTCTGGGCCTACCGGCACTTCATCGCCGCGTACGCCAATGCCAAGCTCGTCGCCTCGTACAGCAACGCCAAGCTGGGTCAGCTCTGGCAGGTGCTCACCCCGCTGACCAACGCGGCGGTCTACTACCTGATCTTCGGGGTGGTGCTGGCACAGAACGACAACATCCCGAACTTCATCGCCTACCTGACCACCGGGTTGTTCATCTTCAACTTCACCCAGAGCGCGGTCCTGGCCGGCACCCAGTCGATCAGCAGCAACCTGGGGCTGATCCGGGCGCTGCACTTCCCCCGGGCCAGCCTGCCGCTGTCCACCACGATCACCCAGTTCCAGCAGTTGCTGGCCTCGATGGTGGTGCTGGTCGGCATCGTGCTGGTAACCGGTGAGCCGCTCACCTGGAAGTGGCTCATGCTGGTGCCGGCGCTGCTGCTGCAGGCGGTGTTCAACGCCGGCGTGGTGCTGCTGGTGGCCCGCCTCGGCGCCAAGTCGAGCGACCTGAAGCAGGTCATGCCGTTCATCATGAGGACCTGGATGTACGGCTCCGGCGTCCTCTACAGCGTCACCCTCTTCGACCGGCTGCCCGGCTGGGCCACGACGCTTGTGCAGTACAACCCGCTACTCGTCTACATCGAGCTGGCGCGGTACGCGCTGCTCGAGGAGGCGCCGCTGCTCAACGAGTCGCTGACCCAGCTCTGGCTGGTCGGCGCCGGTTGGGCGCTGGTCGCCGGCATCGGCGGTTTCATCTACTTCTGGCGCGGCGAACAGGAGTACGGCCGTGGTTGATCACTTCGACGCCCCCGTTGAGGCGAGCGCGACGATGACCCGAAACCAGGAGCGCATCCCGACGGTGGTCGTGGACGACGCGCACATCATCTACCGGGTGCACCAGGGCGCCGCCGGTGGCACCACGCCGGTGGCCGCGCTGCGCCGGCTGGTCAAGCGCACCCACGCGCCGAACGTCCGGGAGGTGCACGCGGTCAAGGGCATCTCCTTCACCGCGTACCGGGGCGAGGCGATCGGGCTGATCGGCAGCAACGGCTCCGGCAAGTCCACCATCCTGCGGGCCATCGCCGGTCTGCTGCCGGTGAACCGGGGCGCCATCCACACCCAGGGGCAGCCGTCCCTGCTGGGCGTCAACGCCGCCCTGCTCAACGACCTCTCCGGGGAGCGCAACGTCACCCTCGGCTGCCTGGCCATGGGCATGCACCCCGACGACGTGGCCAAGCAGGCCGCGGGGATCATCGACTTCTCCGGGATCAACGAGCGGGGTGACTTCGCCAGTCTGCCGATGCGCACGTACTCGTCGGGCATGGCGGCCCGGCTGCGGTTCTCCATCGCCGCCGCCAAGAAGCACGACGTGCTGCTCATCGACGAGGCGCTCGCCACCGGCGACAAGGGCTTCCGCAAGCGCAGCGAGCAGCGGGTGCGGGAGCTGCGGGAGGGCGCGGGGACTGTGTTCCTGGTCAGCCACCAGCTCTCCTCGGTACGGGACACCTGCGAACGGACGATCTGGCTGGAATCGGGCGTCATCCGAATGGATGGCCCCACCGACGAGGTCATCCGGGCCTACGAGGCGTACGCGAACAGCAAGTAGGGTTCCGGCGAACGTCCGGCATCGACATCACACCCGAGGACCGCGTCGCCCGCGTTGGGGCGACGCGGTCCGCGCGTTAAGGTTCATTCCGTCGCCGCTCGGGCGGAACCTTCCGTTAACGCATCGCTGAGAGTGAGGATCCGGCAATGACGCAGGACCAGACCACTGGCCCGGACGCCGAAGCGGAGACCCCGACGCCGTGGCGGCCCTCGCGGACAGTGGCGGTGGTTCTGGCCGGCGGCACCGGGACCCGGCTGGGCCTCGGCATCCCGAAGCAGCTGCTGAAGATCGCCGGCAAGCCGATCATCGAGCACACCCTGGCGGTCTTCGAGGCGGCACCGGAGATCGACGAGATCATCGTGCTGATGGCCACCGGCCACGTCGAGGACGCTCAGCAGATCGTCGAGAAGGCCGGCCTGCGCAAGGTCACCAAGGTGATCGAGGGCGGTGACACCCGCAACGCGACCACCCGGATCGCGCTGGACGCGGTCGGCCCGGAAGACTGCAACATCCTCTTCCACGACGCGGTGCGCCCGCTGGTCAGCGGCCGGATCGTGCGCGAGTGCGTCAACGCGCTCTGGAGCTACGACGCCGTGGACGTGGCCATCCCCTCCGCGGACACGATCATCCAGGTCGACGAGAACGACTGCATCACCGACATCCCGGTGCGCTCCCGGCTACGCCGTGGCCAGACCCCGCAGGCGTTCCGCTCCCCCACGATCCGGGCGGCGTACCAGATCGCCGAGGACGACAGGGACTTCGCCGCCACCGACGACTGCGGCGTGGTGCTGCGCTACCTGCCCGGCACCCCGATCAAGGTGATCGACGGTTCGGACGAGAACATCAAGGTCACCCACCCGGTCGACGTGCACCTGGCGGACAAGCTCTTCCAGCTCGCCGCGGCGCAGGCGCCCCGGCTGACCAACCACCGCAGCTACAGCGAGGAGCTGACCGGCCGGACCATCGTGGTGTTCGGCGGCAGCTACGGCATCGGCCACGAGTTGACCGAGCTGGCCCGGCGCTACGGCGCCCAGGTCTTCCCGTTCAGCCGTTCCAGCACCGGCACCCACGTGGAGCGGGCCGAGGACGTCGCGGCCGCGCTGACGACCGCCTTCGAGGCCACCGGCCGGATCGACCACGTGGTGGTCACCGCCGGCATCCTGGAGAAGGGCGCCCTCGCCGAGATGGACGAGGAGACCATGGACCGGCTGCTCCAGGTCAACTTCGTCGGCCCGGTGACCATCGCCCGCCAGGCCCTGCCGTACCTCCAGCAGACCAAGGGCCAGCTGCTGCTCTACACCTCCAGCTCCTACACCCGGGGCCGGGCCCGCTACGCGCTCTACTCAGCCACCAAGGCCGCCCTGGTCAACCTCACCCAGGCGCTGGCCGACGAGTGGGCCGACGTGGGTGTCCGCGTCAACTGCATCAACCCGGAGCGCACCGCCACTCCGATGCGGACGCGAGCCTTCGGCGAGGAGCCGGAGCACACCCTGCTCGCCGCGGAGGCCGTCGCCCAGTCGTCGCTGGACGTGCTGATCTCCGACCTGACCGGCCAGGTGATCGACGTACGCCGGGCACCCGGTGACGGGCCCACGCCGAGCGTACCGGCGCAGTCCGGGTCCGCTCGGGTCGAGACGCCAGCCAACGCGACGTCCGCCAACTGACGCCGGCGGCTGCGGAACCACGAACGGAGCGACATGCGCGGCGACCTGGTCCGAAAGCTGGCCGCCCGGTGCCTGACCACCGGGTTCGCCGTGCTGGCCTTTGTCGTGCTGGCGCTGACCGGCGCCACCGGCTGGGGGCTGGCGTTGGCCGTCGCCGCGCTGGCCGCCTCGGCCGCCGAGCAGCGGATCCGGCCCAGCGCCGACCTGGTGGCGGAGACCGCGTTGATCGCCGCGGCGATCCTGGTCGGTTACTCCCGGCGGCTGGACGGCGGGCTCAACCTCGCGCTGGTCGCCACCGGGCTGGTCCTGCTGGGGCTGGTGCTGCTGGTGGGGCCGCTGCGCACCGCCGGCAGTCTGGAGATCCGGGCGGCGAATCTGCGGGTACGCGCCTGGACGCCGCTGATCGCCGACCGGCTCGGCACGGCTCTGCTCGGGCTGCTCGCCGCCCTGGCGCTCGCCGCCGCGCTCGCCCTGCCGGCCGGTGTGGCGCTGGCCGCCAGTCTGCTGGTCGGCGCGGGCGCCGGTGCGGTCGCGCTGGAGCTGGCCCGGCGGCGGTTCCGGCCGCGGGCCGGTGGCGGGTCGGTGGCCGCCGCGCTGCGCCGGCACCAGCCGGAGTTCCTGCTCTACTTCTCCGCGCCTCCCGGCTCGGAGTACCAGGTCACCATGTGGCTGCCGTACCTGGAACGGATCGGCCGACCGTTCCTGATCGTGCTGCGTGAGCCGGAGTTCCTGGCCCCGATCGCGGCGGCCACCGACGTGCCGGTGGTCTACTGCCCCACCCTGGGGGCCATGGACGAGGCGCTGGTGCCGAGCCTGCGGGCGGCGTTCTACGTCAACCACGGTGCGAAGAACAGCCACTGCGTCCGCTTCACCCAGCTCACCCACATCCAGCTGCACCACGGCGACAGCGACAAGGCGCCGAGCGCCAATCCGGTGTCGGGGATCTTCGACCGGATCTTCGTGGCCGGGCAGGCGGCGATCGACCGGTACGCCCGCGCCGGGGTGCAGATCCCGGCGGACAAGTTCGTGGTGGTGGGTCGCCCGCAGGTCGAGTCGATCGAGGTACGCCCGGAGCCCGCGCGAGGGTTGGCGCACCCGACAGTGCTCTACACGCCGACCTGGACCGGGCACCACGCCGACGCCGACTACTGCTCGCTGCCGGTGGCCGACAAGCTGTTGCGCCGACTGTTGGAGCGCGGCGCGACGGTGATCCTGCGGGCCCACCCGTACACCGCGCAGAACCCGGCATCGGCCCGCCAACTGGGCCGCCTGACCGAGCTGCTCGTCGCCGACCGCGCCCGCACCGGCCGCCAGCACGTGGTCGGCGCTGCGGCCCGGGAGCTGAGCCTGACCGAGTGCGTCAACTCCGCCGACGCGCTGGTCTCCGACGTGTCCGGCGTGATCTCGGACTTTCTCTACTCCGGCAAGCCATACGCGGTCGCCGACATGGGCGACGAGGGCGACCGGTTCGTGGAACGGTTCCCGCTGGCCGGGTCGGGTTACGTGCTGCGCCGGGACATGTCCAACGTGGACGAGGCGCTGACCGCGCTGCTGGACACCGACCCGCTGGCCGAGGCCCGCTGGGCCACCCGCCGCCACTACCTGGGTGACTTCCCGGCCGAGTCGTACGCCGAGGCGTTCCTGACCGCCGCCCGCCGGGAGCTGGCCCCGACCGAGACACTTACCGCGTCCGCACCGGCCTAGCCGCTCAGCGGTACGGGTCGAGCAGCGCCAGCACCGCGGCGGGGTCCTCCACGTGCGCGTTGTGCCCGAGACCGGGGAGGGTGGCGACCGGTACGCCGTACTCCTTGAGCTGTTCGTCGGTGACCATCGGGTCGTTCTCCCCGCGTGCCAGCACCACCGGCACGTCGGTCGCCGCCAGCAGCGCGGTCAGGTCGGGCTCGCCGACGGCGAAGGCGGCCGGGTCCATGGCGAGACGCCACCGGCCGTCGACCTGGCGCAGCCCGGCGTCCACCACCGGGTGGTCCGGCGGGACCAGGCCGGCCAGCCCGGCGACCCGCAGGTAGCGGCGCGCCGCCTCGGTGCGGCTGGCGAACCAGCCCACCGGGCGGGCGGCGACCTCGGCGGCGCGGGTCAGCTCGGCGGGCGACCAGAGGGCCTTGATGCCCAGCCCGACCACGGCGTCCACCGGCGTCCCGGCGTCGCGGGCGGCCAGCGCCAGGCCGACCACCCCACCCAGCGAGTGCCCGAGCACGACCAGCCGGTCGTCGGGGGCGAGGGCCTGCGCGATCTGCTGGGCGAAGCCCGCGAAGGAGTACAACGGCAGCGGCGATGCCCAGCCGTGGCCGGCGAGGTCCGGTGCCAGCCACCGCCCGGGCCAGTGCTGCTCGAGGTACGGCGCCCAGGGCAACCACACGTCCCCGGTCGCCCCCATGCCGTGCAGCAGCAGCAGGACCGGCCTGCGGCCGGCGTGACCACCCGTCTTCTCCACCACGGCCGCAGTCTCCCACGGTTCACGGCCTGGTACGAGAGCCGTCACCCGCGCCACCCCCGGGACACGAAGATCCACTGTAGAGTTCGCGACCTGAACCGGGACGGCCCATCCGTCGGTCCCGTCGCGGAAAGGAGCCACAGTGCTCAGGATGTCCGGATCAGCACTGGTCGCGGCCCTGGCAGCCGTCGCACTCGGCGCGTCGCCGACGCACGCCGCACCAGGCACACCGGCGGATGTCGCCACACCGAACGGCGGGGCGGCAGTGGCCGCCGACCGGGTCCTTCGGGTCTACAACAACAACATCGAGAACCTGGTGGTGAACAACTCCGACGGGAGCTGCACCCGGATCTCCGGGCCGGACCACCTGAGCTCGGTCCTGGTCGACGACGCTGGTCGCACCGGCACCAGCGGTGTGGCGCCGCCGGACATCCTGATCGTGCAGCAGGTGCGTGGCAGCGGCCAGGCCGAGGCGTACGCCGACCAACTGTCGGCGAAGTTCGGCTACCCGGCGGGCACCTACGGGGCGATCGTGGCGTGGAGTGACCCGGAGCCGTGGGGCAGCACGCACAAGTGCAGTTCGCAGTCGCTCGGGGATCTCAAGAAGAAGCAGACCAACGGCATCATCTGGAACACGCGGACGCTGAGCCTGGCCAGCGGCGACATCTCGAAGTACTGGAGCGCGGGCTGGCTCAGGCCGGGCACGGCGTACGCCAACGGCGCCGGATGCACGCTGTACAAGCCACCGAACAGCGACCCGGACAGCACCGACTTCTACAAGTGGAAGCGGACCAGCGCCATCGCGGCCCGGTTCACCATCAAGGCGACCGGCACCAGTGTGTTCGCCGCGACCATGCACCTGCCCCAGGAGAACCGGCAGAACGCCTGTGCCGGCGACGGCGATCGGGGCATCGCCAACACCGGCATCCACCTCGGCGCGGACGCGACCAGCCTGCTGAACGCCTCCACGATCCGCGTGGTGGGCATCGACGCGAACCGGACGGGCATCGCCCCCGGCACGTTGGGCGGCTATGGAATGACCGGTTACGGGTCGAAGGCCACCAACGGCTCCAGCAAGATCGATTATTTGTTCGTCAACGGCGGCGTGCAGTCGTCCGCCGTCGACCACACGGTCGTCGGGACGAAGTCGAACCACAAGGCGCTGTACGGCTTCATCACCTACTGACCGCACAGACAGACGCCGCGGGCGCCGGCCCCTTGTGGGGGACGGCGCCCGCGGCGGTCAGAGTGCCCGGGTCAGGCGGAGTAGCCCCGGCTGGTGATCCAGTTGGCCAGGTCGATCGTGGTGATCCAGTACGACGGGTCGGCCGGGTTCGCCGAGTCGGCGATCCGCACGGTGCGGCCGTTGTCCTTGTAGCCCACGACGGCGATGTAGTGCCCGCCACCGTAGGAGTGCCAGCTGCCGTCGGTGTCGGTGGCGTCCCCGACGACGTTGGCCACCACGCCCCGGCCGTCGGTGACGGCCTTCACCACGTCGGCCTGGAGCCGGTCCATCTGGGCCGCGCTGGGCGCGCCGGGGAACATCCGGGTCCGGTACGGGGAGCCCTTCACCTCGGCGTTGAGCACCCGGGTGGTGTCCTCGGCCGAGTTGGTGCCCATCTCGGTGGTGCCCAGCTCGGCGCCGAGCTCCTCCTGGGTGCGGTCGATGCCGGCGGCGCTGAGCGCGTTCCGGGTGGCCGCCGGGCCGCAGTTGTAGTAGGTGTTCTGCGCCTCGTAGTCGTAATCGAGCACCTTGGTCGCGGGCGGCTTCGGCCGCTCCGGCTTCCGGGTCAGGTCCGGGTTGCTGCTGGCCTTGGCGGCGGGCGACGCGGCGCTGGTGGCCGGGGCGGCAGTGGTCGGCACGGCGCTGGCCGAGGGGGACGCGTCCCGAACATCGCCGCGGGAGGCGGCGACGTCGCTGCGCATCTCGGCAACAGTGGTCGCGGTGCGCTGGCCGGCCGGGGCGTCGTCGGCAGTGGTGAGCAGGGCGCCGGTGGTGGTGGCGATCGCGAGGGCCGCGGCGGAGGCGGCGACGATCTGGTACGGGCGCTCGGTGGCGAGACGGCGGAGCTGACGCTTCAGGGTGTGCTTCACGGGGTCCTCCACGGATCGGGGGGAGAGCGGCACACCGGGGCCGGACCGGCATCCGGGCAGGCGCCAGCGCGCGGACCGTGGTCCGCGGATGGTGAACCGCTCAGGGGAACGCCCGGCGCGGCCGGGCGGGGAAGGCGATGACCCGGGGGGTCAGCTCACCGTCACGCGACGATTGAGCGGGTGCACCGCCGCGCCGTGGAGGCGAGGGAACAACCGAGGGGTGGAAAGGTGCTGCACGAGGATGGGACTCCTTCCGACACCGCCTACCGGGTTAGCTGACGGATTCGGGCGGGAAGATCGCCCTACCGCGGGCCGTGGCTCGCGGATTCACCCCAGACTTACTGATGGGTCCCCGGCTCGTTGATCACGATTAAGCGGGTCGATGCGGCGTCGCGTCTTGCGATCGGTAACCGCACCGGACGGGACGACACTACTGGCGTCTCAGCGCGCTGCCAAGCCAGGTTCACCTGCGTAAACCCCAATTGGTGCGACAATTTCTGCGCGTATTGCCGATGATGTGACTCGATGGGACAACCGGTTACGGCGACGCCTACGGGCGACAACCGGACAGGCCGCAAAGAACGCGACCGCAATCGCGGGAACAATGGCGCCGATCGCGCCGTACGTCCGATTTCGCAATGCGGTGACCGGCCTCACATCACGGATTGGGCTCAACCCAACCGGGCCGGGCGCCACAGTGCCACGACGGCGGGACGCAACGCCCCGGCCACCGTCCGACGCGCGGGCACCGGAGTGGGGCGGAGCCGGACCGCCGCCGCGTACGCCTCCTCGGCGAGGACACGAGCCGACTCGGCGGCCAACTCCGCGTCGCGCCAGGCGGCCCGCTCACGGTCGGCGGCCACCTGGTAGTCGGCCAGCCGCGCATCCCGGATCACCCGGCTGATCAGCACCTCCTGCTCGACCGGGTGCCGCCGGGGATCCCAGCCGCGCCGGTGCCCGAACACGTCGCTGAGCTGTGCCATGGTCAGGTCGCCCCGCCAGTACGCCGCCATCGCCGCTCGGTGCAGATAGCGTTCCCGGGCGGCGTACTCGGCGGGGGTGTGTGGGGTCTGCGGGGTGGGCAGCACCCCGGCGCCCCCGAAGCGACGCGCGGCGGTGTCCGCCTCGTCGTACCCGATCCAGGCCCGCTCCAGCTGCTCCTGAGCGGTCAGCCAGGCGGCGCGCCACCGCTTGGCGGTGGTGGCCGCGCCGGCCGCGGCGACGGCCACCTCCTCGGCGTAGCGGCGCAGGTCGACGGCCTCGGCGGCGGCCAACTCCCGAGGAGTGGGCCCGCCGCGGAGCGGGTCGTCAGTGGGCCGGTCCCGTTCGGGGCGGGCGGCCAGCACGGTGAGCAGGCCCAGGGTCAGCAGGAACAGCGTCGACCAGATGGCGGCGGCCTGCGGCACCTCGGTCACGAACTGGTAGAAGACGACGGTCTCCATGGTCGGCACCTCGGGGAGAGAGCAGTGCGATGGGGAGCCGCGCCGGCCACGGGCCACGGTGGGCCACGGGTCGGCGGGTCAGGGAGCGGTGGGTCGACAGGGCGCGGCGACGGGACGGTCGTCCCGGTGGCTCAGCGCCCGGGTGGGGCCCGGGAAGCCCGACCGCTCGCACCGTCGACGAGGGGCAGCCGGTCAGATTCGGCAGCGCGGACCAGCAGCACGCCGGACACGATGGTGCCCTGATCGCCGGGGAGCGCCACCGGCGTGTCGGCCGACCAGGTCGGGGCCGACTCCTCGGTGACCTCCGGCGGTATCGCCGGAGCCGGGCGGGCCGCACCGGGTGCCCCGGCGAGCCGGCAGGAGGCCGCCAGCGACCCGGCGGCGACCGAGGCCGGCACCGCGCTCGACGTCGGCACCGGGCCGGGAATTGACGAGGCGGCCGTGGCCGGGCCTGCGCCGAGCGCCAGGGCCGCGACGACGGCGAGGCTGGTCAGCACCCGGGTCGCCCAGCGCGCCACCCACCACAGCGGACAGGTGAACGCGACCGGAAGCACGTCCCCACGCTACCGTCGCGCCGACCCGGGCGCACCGACCACGGGCGTGTCGAATCACGCCGCGCCGACCCCTTTGACCAGGGTGGACGCTGTCAGCGCAGGTCGACGTACGTTGATCGACTGCCGGTCTGACCGACCTCGTCGGCAGGTCCGCCGACCTCGCCGCGGGCGCTGCCTGCGGGGTTTCGCGCGTCGTCGTCGCCGGCCGCGCGTTGTCGGGGGACGGGCACCGGACGGGCCGCACGGCGCGGCGCGAGCCGGCGCATCATCGGGGTTTCGACGAAGCGGTGCAACAGCCCGGCGAGGATCAGGGTCGCCGCCAGGAAGCCGAACACCACGGCCGGGCCACGCCAGCCCGCGAAGCCGATCCCCCAGGTTCCGCTCCAGCGCAGCACGCTCGTCATCACCAGCACGTGCACCAGGTAGAAGGCGAACGAGACCTCACCGAGCCAGACCAGCGGTCGGGACCGCCACGGCGAGCGCCGACCCCGCACGTCCGCGTCCGCGGCAGCGGTGATCACCAACAGGTACGCGACAGCGAGCAGCGTGGTCCACAGCTCGGCGCGGATCCACTGCGCGGCCACCACCCAGGTGACCAGGAAGATCCCACTGGCCACTGTCAGACTGGGACCGCGCCAGAGCCCTCGGCGCATCAACTCGGCCGCCACCGCGCCCAACCAGAACTCCAGCGACCGTACCGGCGGGAAGATCTGGGTGAACCACCAGCGGCTGACCTCCGGCACCAACTCCTGCGCCGGCCAGAGCGCGAGGATCAGCAGCGGCAGCGCGACGATCAGCACCCAGAGCACCTTCGGTCGGGCCCGGCGCAGCAGTGGCAGCGCCAGCGGCAGACAGAGGTAGAAGAAGAACTCGCAGGACAGCGACCAGCTGACCGTGTTGATGCTGTAGAACCAGCCCGGCCGGGGGTCCCACGCCTGCAACAGCAGCAGGTTCTCCAACGCCGCCGCCGGCAGGACCGGGTCGGCGAAATACCAGGCGACCGCCAGCGTCGCCACGAACAGCACCAGGTGGTTCGGGTAGATCTTGGCGATCCGTCGCCGCCAGAAGGTACGCCGGGAGTCCCCCTCGCGGGCCGACCAGACCAGCACGAACCCGCTGAGGATGAAGAAGAACTGCACCCCGGAGAGGCCCAGGGTGAACAGCTCGTCGACCACTGCCTTGTAGTCCGGCTCAGCGATGATCCGCATGGTGCCGGCGTGAAAGCCGAAGACCAGCAGAGCGGCGATCCACCGCAGCCCGGTCAGCGAGGGCAGCCGGGGCGGGGCGGGTGCGGGTCGGGCGGCCGACGTCGCGGCGACGCTCGTCATGCCGGGATCCCGGCGCCCGGCAGGGTCACCAGCACTGTCGTAGCCTCCTCGGCGCGGCGTCGGACGGCGCGACGGCGACGCCCACGACGACCCGGAAGGGCCGCACCGAGGCACCCTACCGGGTCACTCCCGGGTGAACCGGACGCATCCCACCCGCCCCACCAGCACGCGTTTCCCCGGCCGGGCAACCGCCCACCGGCCCGGCGTTAACCTTCCGCTCGGCGGGAGTTCAGAGAGTCCACCATCGGCGGCAACGTCAGGTTCCGGGGCCGGCCACCCGGGTCGTCGAAGGTGGCGGACGTGGTCAATGAGCCGACGCACGTACCGCTGCTGAGCATCGTCGTGCCCGTGTACGGCGTCGAGGCGTACCTGTACCAGTGCCTCGAGTCGGTCCGGGCCGACATCCCGGCGGGCGAGTCGGACGCGGTCGAGCTGATCGCCGTCGACGACGCCTCCCCGGACGGCTGCGGCGACATGCTCCGCTCGTACGCGGTCAGCCGCGACGGCGTGCGGGTCGTGCACCTGAGCAGCAACGTGGGTCTGGGGCTGGCCCGCAATGCCGGGCTCGACGTGGCCACCGGCCGGTACGTCTGGTTCGTCGACAGCGACGACTGGTTGCCGCCGGGCACGATCGCGGCGGTGCTGGACCGGTTGCGCCAGCACCAGCCCGACGTGCTGATGCTCGACCACCTGCGGGTGCACGAGGACGGCCGGCGGGAGGTCGACGCGAGCAGTCCACTGCTGCGCGGCATCACCGGCGTGACCCGGCTGGCCGACCAGCCGCAACTGCTGCGGGTGCAGCACACCGCCTGGAACAAGGTGGTCCGCCGGGACTTCATGGACGAGTTGGAGCTGCGGTTCTTCCCCGGCTGGTACGAGGACATCCCGTTCAGCCACCCTCTGCTGATCGGGGCGGAGAAGATCTCCGTGCTGGACCGGGTCTGCTACCTGTACCGGCAGGGCCGCCAGGGCGCGATCACCTCCACCCGCAGCGGCCGGCACTTCGACGCCTTCGCCCAGTACGAGCGGCTGATGGACTGGGTCACCCGGAAGCACCCGGACGAGCGGTTGCAGGCCGAGCTGTTCGAGCTGATGATCAGCCACTACCTGGTGGTGGTGGGCAACGACGGCCGGCTGCACCCACACCTGCGGCGCGACTTCTTCCACCGGGCCGCCGCGCACTACCGTCGGTACCTGCCCACCGGCGGCTACCCGCCGCCCCCGGGCGTGACCGGGCTCAAGCACCGCCTCGTCGGGCGGGGTGACTGGTTGGCGTACTCGGCGCTGCGCCAGGCCCACCGGGTCGCCGGTCGCCTGCGTCGTCCCGGCCCGGTGGGCGGCGCCGACAGCGGTTCGCTCACCGCCGACGAGGAGCCGGGGCGAGGGGCGAGTGCCGGGCCGACGCGCGACGGTGGGCTCGCTCCGGAGCAGCGCGACGCGCTGGCCGTCGGCCGGCTGCCGTGATCGACCCCACCGCAGAGCACGCCGGGAGCCGGGGCGGCTTCCGGCGCCCTGATTTCCCAGGTCGTCCGCCCGCCGGGTGGACGACGACAGCACCACCGCACCCCGGTGCGGACGTACCTGAGCAGAGGTCGGAATGACGGCGACAATCAAGATCGGACCGCACGCGGTCGGTGCCGGGGAGCGACCGTTCGTGGTCGCCGAGATGTCCGGTAACCACAACGGCGATCTGAACCGGGCGCTGGCCATCGTCGACGCGGTGGCCGCGAGCGGGGCGCACGCGCTCAAGCTCCAGACGTACCGGCCGGACACCATCACCATCGACGTCGACACCCCGGCGTTCCGGATCTCCGACGGGCACGAGCTGTGGGGCGGGGAGAACCTGTACCGCCTCTACGAACGCGCGCACACCCCGTACGAGTGGCACGCCCCGATCTTCGAGCGGGCCCGCGAGCGTGGCCTGACCGTCTTCTCGTCGCCGTTCGACGCGACCGCCGTGGAGCTGCTGGAGTCGCTGGACGCGCCCGCGTACAAGATCGCCTCGTCGGAGCTGGTCGACCTGCCGCTGATCCGACTGGTGGCCAGCACCCGCAAGCCGATGGTCATCTCCACCGGAATGGCGACGGTCGCCGAGATCGACGCCGCCGTGCGCACCGCCCGGGACGGCGGCGCGGCCGGCATCGTCCTGCTGGCCTGCACCGCGTCCTACCCGGCGCCGCCGGCCGACAGCAACCTGCGCCGGTTGCCGGTGCTGGCCGGCGCGTTCGACGTGCCGGTCGGGCTCTCCGACCACACGCCCGGCATCGGCGTGGCGGTCGCCTCGGTGGCGCTCGGCGCCTGTTTCATCGAGAAGCACGTGACGCTGGACCGGGCCGACGGCGGCGTGGACTCGGACTTCTCCCTGAACCCGGCGGAGCTCACGGCCCTGGTCGCCGAGTCCGGCCGCGCGTACGAGGCGCTGGGCGGCACCGCGATCGGACCGACCCCCGCCGAGCGGGAGGGGCTGCGGTTCCGCCGCTCGCTCTTCGTGGTCGAGGATGTCCGGGCCGGCGACCCGGTGACCGCGCGCAACGTCCGCTCGATCCGGCCGGCCGGCGGCCTGGCGCCCGTGGAGATCGACCGGGTCCTGGGCCGCACCTTCGCCACCGACGTCCCCCGAGGCACCCCCCTGACCTGGAACCTGATCTAACCGCCCCACCCCACCCCGGCGATCTTGCAGTTACTGTCCCGACGAAAGGCGTGTAAGCCGCGATTCGGCGTCAGAACGTGCGAGATCGCGGGGCGGGGGTGGGTTAGGGGTTGGGTGGGGTGGGGGCGAAGCCGACGGTGACCACCAGGTCGGCCACCCACAGGGTCCGCCAGAGCGTCGAGCCGGCCGCCGGCATACTCAGGCCGTGCCGGCGCCACCAGGTTGCGATCGGTACGTCGGCCAGCTTGCAGCAGCACTCGGCCCGGGTCCACCGCGCCCAGAAGTCACCCGCGCCGAACCGGCGGGCCAGCGCTGCGGGGACCGGGGCGTCGGCGCGCTCCGCGTCGATGGCCACCCGCCAGCCGGGCGCCGGTGGGCCGTACCAGCCGACGCACCGTCCATCATCGAGGTGACTGCGGGTCACCGCGTCGGCCATCGCAGCCGTCGACCCGATGCGCAGATGCCGCTCGGCGGCGGCGAGCAGCCCCGGCACCGGACGCGGCACGGCGGCGCCGCCCACCCCCGACGACACTGCCGGCCCGCTGGGGCCGACCCGCCCCGCCGGTCGCACCGGGAGGAGACCCGGCCGCAGGTCAGATGGCGGCGGCACCGTCCACCACGATGACCTGGCCGTTGATGTTGGTGTGCTCCCGCAGCAGCATCCGCACGACCGGGGTGACCTCCACCGGCTCGGTCAGGTGACCGGTCGGGGTGCGGCGCACGATCTGGTCGAGCTGGGTCGGACCGAGCACGGCGGACATCTCCGAGGCGAAGAAGCCGGGCGCGACCGAGTTGACCAGCATCCGGCCGCCCAGTTCGCGGGCGAGCGAGCGGGTGGCGGCGTCCATGCCGCCCTTGGTGGCCGAGTACGCGACGAGGCCGGGAAAACCGCGCTGCCCGCAGATCGAGGTGATGTTGACGATCCGCCCGCGCAGCCCCTTGGCGAGCATCCGGCGGATCACCAGCCGGGTCAGCTGGAGCGGGGCCGTCAGGTTGGTCTCGATGATCCGGGCGATGTCGTCGGTGGCGGTGTGCGCGTGCAGGGAGTCCTGTCCCATCGCGGCGTTGTTGACGATGCCGTCGATCGGGCCGAGGCGCTGCTCCACCTCGCGGACGAAGCTCTGCGCGGCGCGCAGGTCGGTGACGTCCACCGAGCCGACGTGCATCCGGTCGGGATGCTCGGCGGCGAGCTTCTCCAACTCCGGGGTGATGGTGCGGGCGAACGCGGCCACGCGGACGCCCGCGTCGAGCAGGTCGGTGACGATGGCCAGGCCCAGGCCACGGGAACCGCCGGAGACGAGGACCACGGAGCTGGGCGGGACGAGTTGGGTGTCGGCGGGCTCAGACATCGCTCTTCAGGGTCTCCTTGACGGGAATGTCGGTCAGGACGCGGATGCGGCGCGGCACCGCGTGCTCGGGAAGCCGGTCGGCGCACCAGCGGACCAGCGCGGCCTCGTCCGGCGCACCGGTGTCGGCGGCGGACGGGTTGGCGGCGAGGACCACCTCGGCGACCACCATCCGCCCGAGCACCGGGGCGCGCCGGCCGGTCACCCGTGCCCAGGCCACCGCCGGATGACCGGCGAGCACACCGCGGACCAGGCCGGCGGAGACCTTGCTGCCACCGACGTTGATCTCGTCGGAGTCCAGCCGGCCGGTGATCAGCACCCGGCCGTCGAGCACCTGCACCCGATCGCCGGTACGGATCGGGCCGGCCAGACCGGCCCCGTGGTACGGGGAGGTGACCACCAGCTCGTCGTCGCGAACGGAGAGCGTCGGCCGGCCCGGGGTCTCCCGGTCCAGCCAGTCGACCGGAAACCCGGCCCGCCCGTCATGCACCACAATGGACGCCCCCACCTCGGAGGACGCGTAGATCCAGGAGATCCGGGCCGTCGGAAAGACCTCGCGCAGCTGGTCCAGGATCGCCTGGTCCACCGGTTCCCCACCGAGGGTGATCTGGCGCAGCGGCACCCGGGCCAGCGCTTTGGCGTCGCGGTAGAGGGTGCGGCGCCAGAAGGTCGGGGTGCCGGAGGCCGCGTCCACCCCGTGGGCGGTCGCGACAGTGGGCCAGTCGTCCAACTCGTCGGGCTCGACCACCACCAGGTGCTGGCCGGGCTGGGTCAGCGACAGGGTGACGACCTGCCACCAGGCGTACGTGCCCGGGGCGTACGGGCAGAGCCAGGTCCGGTCGGGCTGGTCGGCCCGCACGGTGGTCAGCGTGTCGAGGGTGTGCCCGACCCGCTTCGGACGCCCGGTGGAGCCCGAGGTCAGCAGCCAGAGCCGGCCCGGCTCGGCGGCTCGCGGCCGGGCCGGCGCGCTCAAGTGCACGCCGTCGTCGTCGAGGACGCTGACGGTGAACCCGGCCTCCAGCAACTCGGCGCGCATCACCGTGTCGACCCGACTCTCGGTGCTGAGCAGCAGTTCGGTGCCGCGCACGGCGTGCTGCCGGGCCGCGGTGAGCGCGTGCACGGCCGAGTGGGCCAGCACCGCCGCCGGGTCGGGCAGGGTGGGCGTCGGCAGCGAACGCCAGGTCAGCGCGGCGCCACCGACGACGAGCCGGTTGTCGACACCGGCCGGCTCCGGGTCAGCGGGGGCGGGGTGGCGCGACGTCGCGACGGTCACTGGTGTTGAAGCTCGACGAGGAAGTCGAGGACGTCGGAGACGGTGGCGATGCGACGCAGCCCGGGGGCGTCGAAGTTGAGCTCCTCCCCCGTCTCGTCCTCCACCCGCAGGGCCAGCTCGGAGAAGTCGAGCGACCGGAAGCCGATCTCCCGCAACTGCGCCGCGTCGTCCGCGGGCAGCTCCTTGTCCTGATTCTTCAGCACCTGAGCCATGAGGTCGCGGATCTGCGCGCGACTCAATTCGTTCATGCGCCGCAGTCTACAACCCAACGAATGCACATCTGATTTCCCGGTAGCCCCGGGTAAGGTGCCGGAGCCCGACGTGAACGGCTAGGAAAGCGAGACGCACGTGCTGCGCGAAGCGACGACGGACGACGTTCACCTGATGTTGTCCTGGCGTAATCAGGAAACCAATCGACAGGTCAGCAAGACCAGTCACGAGATCACCCCCGAGGAGCACGCCCGGTGGTGGTCGGCGGTCCGCGACGACAGGTCCCGGCGGGTGCTGGTGTACGTCCGCGACGACCAGCCCTGCGGTGTGGTCACCTTCTTCGACCTGCGGCTGGACGGCCCCCGCACCGGTGCGTGGGGCTTCTATCTCGACGCCGACGGGCTGGACGGGCGGGGCGAGACACTGCCGGCCTGGCTGGGGGTCATGCGGGAGGCCGTCGAGTACGCCTTCGACGGGCTGCACCTGGACCGACTCGACGGCGAGGTGCTCGGCCACAACACCGTCGTACGACAGATGAACCGGCGTTTCCGATTCGTCGAGGGGACTCCCCGACAGGAGTTGTCCGACGGTCGGGAAGTCACCGTCATCCCGATTTCCCTGGCTCGGGCCGACCGCCGCCAGCGCTGATTGTCAGACCCTTTTCCGCAGTGGACGGAAACCATTAACCGACAGTGCTCCCGGTGGACATCCGCCGTTCACGAATAGCGGTGTCCACCGGGGGGCGCGGTAGGTCAGGCCCGCCGCCAGGCGGCCCAGTGCTGCTCGGGGTTGCCGCCGAGTCGGACGAAGCCGTACGCCGTGCCGTTCCAGTCTTCGGCCTGCCCGGGCGCCCAGCGGGCGAACACCACCTGCGCCGCGGCCGGCGGCTGCCCGACACCGAACCACCGGACGTCGGTCCAGGTCACCTGGTGGCTGAGGTTGAACCGCAGGACGTAGTGCACGCCGGTCGAGGCCCACACCCGCTCGCCGGGGCGTACGCCGACGTCGGCCACCCGGGGCGTCGGCGCGGTGCTCGCGGCGGTCGGTCGCACGATCCGCTGGTCGATCACCTGCATCGTGACGAGGTTGACCACCACGACGGCGCCGAGGATCGGTAGCCGCAGGCGGGGCACCCGGACCGTGGCGACGAGCAGCACGCAGGCGGCGATGCCGACCAGCGACCCGACCACCGGTCGCAGCTCCCGCCAGCCCCCGGTCAACGCCGCCAGGTCCGGTGCGCTGAACCCGCCGTAGCGCAACCGGTGGCCCTGGCTGGCCACGTACGCGAGTCGGGCGGCGACCAGCGCGCCGCCGCCGACCAGCAGCGCCACCGCGACCGCAGCCCGGCGCAGCACCGCCCGCCACCCGGCGGTGAACAGCACCCCCAGCCCGACCAGCAGCCAGAACGGCGCCAGCATCTGCACGTAGCGGCCGTAGATCGCGTCCAGCGGCTTGCCGGTGATGCCGGACAGGATCACCGACGCGCCGCCGGCCACCCCGACGGTCACCACCAGCGCCACGCCCAACGTCCAGCGGGCCGCGTCGCCGTGCCGTGGGCGCCACAGCTCGCGCACGGCGCCGGCCCAGGCCACCCCCGCCATTCCGAAAGTGATCACCACGAGGTACCAGAGCTGGGTGGTGACCGCGGCACCCACCCGGGCCACGCCCTGGGCGGAAGCGATCGCCTCGACCATGCTGCCGCCGGGGGTGCTGCCGAGCAGGTAGACCTTGCCGCCGAGGTAGCGGATGGCGGCCTCGTTGACGAGCGCCATGGCGAGCACCGGCAGCAGCGCCGCGAGCACCGCGGGCGGGCTGATCCGGCGGCGGACGAACAGCAGCAGGACCAGCCCGGCGTGCACGGCCACGATCACCAGGCCGCGCGAGTGCAGCAGGTGGAACCCGCCGACCAGCAGGCCCACGGTGGCGGCGGCGAGCGGGCCGGGCCGGATGATCCAGCGGTGCACGGCGAGCAGCCAGGCGACCACGAGCGGTGCCATCACCGCGTCGATCATGGCGACGCCCGCGTAGAAGGCGGTGGCCGGCAGGGTCGCCGCCGCGACCGCGCCGAACAGCGCGTACGAGCGGCGCAGCTGGAACAGACGGCGACCGAACAGGTACGCCAGCGGCAACAGCGTCGAGTTCACCATCGCGTTGATCAGCTGGACGAGCCGGTAGCTGTCGGTGAAGTCCCGGTCCCCGAGGAACGCCGGCGAGATCAGCATCGGGTAGCCGACCCGGCGCAGCAGGTCGTTCTCGCTGCTGAAGCCCCCCGGACCGCCGGCCAGCGCGCGGGCGGTGTTCAGGTAGCTGTCCTCGTCGGTGTGCGCGATCGGCAGCACGACGTGCCGGGACCACCACATCCGCCAGGCCACGCTGAGCACCCAACCGACGACCAGCAGCAGCGGCACCAGCCAACGCCGGGCGGACGGGCCGCTCGGCGTCTCGGCCACCACCACCGGCCGTTCGATCACGTCACTACCGGGTGCCATGAACGCCTCCAGAATTGCCGGCCGGACCGGGCCCGCGCTGATCCGACGGGCCTACCGGCCGGCGTCGGTGACGCCCGGGGTGGCCCGCTCGCACCGAGCCGGTGTGGATGTCGGGTGAACGTGGGACCCGGCTGCGCGCCGGGGCCGACAGGTCGTTCGCGCGGTCACTGTAACGGCCCGATCCGGCCAGGTCAGCCCCCATCCGGGGCGGTCGGAAGTGTTCGCCTACGCGGTGTCCGGCATTCACGGGAGCGGAGGTTGTGGTTCACCCGCGAGCGCCGAGGAGTTAACCCGCCATGGCTAGCGTGTCACCCCGGTCGGCCGGCCCAGGGCCGCTCGTTCATCCACGAACACGGGAGCACCACATTGAGTGAGTTGAATGGATCGTCCATTCTGATCACCGGGGGAACTGGTTCCTTCGGCAGGACGTTCCTCCGGCACATCCTCAACGAGGCCGACCCCGCCCGCGTGGTGGTGTTCTCCCGTGACGAGCTCAAGCAGTACGAGCTGCGCCAGCAACTCGGCGACGACCCGCGGCTGCGCTGGTTCATCGGGGACATCCGGGACCGGCACCGCCTCACCCGGGCCATGCACGGCGTCGACCACGTGGTGCACGCCGCCGCGCTGAAGCAGGTGGACACCGCCGAGTACAACCCCTCGGAGTACATCGCCACCAACATCACCGGCTCACAGCACGTCGTCGACGCGGCGATCGAGGCCGGAGTCAAGAAGGTCATCGCGCTCTCCACCGACAAGGCGTCCAGCCCGATCAACCTGTACGGCGCGACGAAGCTGGTCGGCGACAAGCTGTTCGTCTCGGCCAACCACTACGCCGCCCAGCACCCCACCCGGTTCTCGGTGGTGCGCTACGGCAACGTGGTGGGCAGCCGCGGCTCGGTCGTCCCGCTGTTCCGCCGGCTGGCCGCCGAGGGCAAGAGCCTGCCGATCACCGACAAGCGGATGACCCGCTTCTGGATCACGCTCGACCAGGCCGTGCAGTTCGTCATGGACTCGTTCGACCAGATGCAGGGCGGCGAGCTGTTCGTGCCGCGTATCCCGAGCATGCGCATCCTCGACCTGGTCGAGGCCGTGGCCCCGGACGCCACCACTCACGAGATCGGGATCCGGCCGGGCGAGAAGCTGCACGAGGAGATGATCGCGCCCGACGACAGCCGGCGGACGCTGCGCGCCGACGGCCGGTTCATCGTCCAGCCGACAATCGCGACCTGGGGCTACCAGGCGCCGGCCGACTGCGACCCGGTGCCGGACGGCTTCGCCTACCAGTCGGACACCAACGACGAGTGGCTCACCGTCGAGCAGTTGCGCGACATGCTCGGCATCAACGGATGACGGGGATGCTCCCGTACGGCCGGCAGTCGATCAGCGAGGACGACGTCGCGGCCGTCGCCGACGTGCTGCGCGGCGACTGGCTCACCACCGGTCCACAGGTCGACGCCTTCGAGGCCGACCTCGCCCGCTGGACGGGCGGGGTCGGTGTCGCCGCCGTCTCCAACGGCACCGCTGCGCTGCACGTGGCGTACGCGGCGGCCGGGGTGGGACCGGGCGACGAGGTGGTCGTTCCGCCGATGACGTTCGTGGCGACCGCCAGCAGCGCTGTCGCCCTCGGCGCGAAGATCGTGTTCGCCGACGTCGACGACGAGACGTTCTGCCTCGACCCGGCGGCGGCCGCCGCCGCGGTCACCTCCCGCACCAAGGTCGTCTCCGCCGTCGACTACGCCGGCCACCCCGCCGACTACGACGCCCTGCGCAAGTCGGTCGAGGGCAGCGACGCGCTGCTGCTCGCCGACGCGGCGCACTCGATCGGCGGCACGTACCGCGGTCGGCCGGTGGGCTCGCTCGCCGACCTGACCACGTTCTCGTTCTTCCCCACGAAGAACCTGACCACCGCCGAGGGCGGCGGCGTCGCGGCGCTGGACCCGGAGATCCTGAAGCGGGCCCGCCGATTCCGTGGCGTCGGCGTGGTCCGCGACCGCGACGACCTGCGCTTCCCGGACGAGGGTGGCTGGTACTACGAGGTCCCCGAGTTCGGGCTGAACTACCGGCTGCCGGACGTGCTCTGCGCCCTGGGCCGCAGCCAGCTGCGTCGGCTCGGCGAGTTCACGGCCCGCCGCAGCGCCCTGGTCGCCCGGTACGACGAGGCGCTGGCCGACCTGGACGGCGTGCTGCTGCCGACCCGCAGGTCGTGGGCCGAACCGGCCTGGCACCTCTACCCGATCCGGGTGCTCGACGGGCGTCGCCGCGAGGTGTACGACCAGATGCGGGCCGCCGGGATCGGCGTCCAGGTCAACTACGTCCCGGTGCACTGGCACCCGGCCTTCGCCGACCTGGGGTACCGACGCGGATCCTGCCCGGTGGCCGAGTCGTTCTACTCCCAACAGCTGTCGCTGCCGCTCTACCCGGGGCTCAGCGACGCCGACCAGGACCGCGTCATCGACGCGCTGACCGCCACGCTGCGGGTCGGCTCGGTGCGTTCCGCCGCCTGATGGGAACCTGATGCACCACGCCAACCACTTCTACGGTCACGCGCACGTGCTGGCCCGGTACGCCGGACTCGGCGACCGGCACCCACCACGGATCAACGGGTACGTGCAGCACGGCTGGAACATCGGTGACGGCCTGGCCCCCGGCCACCCGTACGCCGAGCGCACCCCCAGCCTGCTCTGGTCCGAGCAGACCCGCCGCCGGGCCTGGTCGGTGGGGCGCCGCAACGTGGTCGTCATCGGCGCGCCGTTCAGCTACCTGCTGGCCATGCGACCCGAGGAACCGCCGGCCGAGGAACGGGAAGGCACCATCTGGTACCCGTTCCACGGCTGGGAGGGACAGCACGTCAAGGGCGACCACCGTAAACTGATCGCCCTCATCCAGGACACCGAACCCGGCCCGGTCACTGTCTGCCTCTACTGGCACGAGTACCGGATGCGCACCGTGCGCCGGCTCTACGAGCGCGCCGGGTTCCGGGTGATCTGCCACGGCTACCGGGGGCACTGGTGGAAGGACACCGACCCGGAGTTCCTCGACCGGCAGCTCACCGAGCTGCGCCGTCACCGCCGGGTAGCATCCAACCGGCTGACCAGCGCGATCTTCTACGGCATCGCCGCGGGGTGCGAGCCGGCGGTCTACGGCGACCCGATGATCCTGTCCAACGAGGACCCGACCTTCGGCGGCACCGCTCGGATCCGACGGCAGTGGCCGCAGCTGCACGGCACCTCTGTCGACCTGTCCACCGCGGTCGAGATCGCCCGCGCCGAACTGGGCACCGACCACCGCTGCACGCCGGCCGAGCTCCGCGAGCTGCTCGGTTGGGCGAACCTCCAGGAGGAAGAGGAAGACCGTGACGACTGAGACGGCACCCGCCGACCGGATCACCCTGCCGGGCGGCGAGATGCTGGCCTGGTCGGACCTGCCGCAGGAACGGCTGGCCAACGGTGGGCCGCTCGCCGCGCTGGCCGCCCGGTTGGTGCCGCCCGGCGCCCGGGTCCTGGTGGCCGGTCCACACGACCCGGCGCTGCTCGACCAGCTCACCCACGCCGAGGTCACCTGCCTGCTGCGCAGCCACCCGGACGCGGTGGCGCTGGCGCACCGGGCCGCCCGCGTGGTGGTGGGCGGCCCGGCCGGGCTGCCCGACGACGAGACGTACGACGTGGTGATCGCGGCTGCCGGGCTGGACCCGGTGGAGTCGGTGGAGGGCACCCGGCTCGGCTGGGACGGTGTGCTGGCACGACTCGTCGCCGCGGTGCGACCGGGTGGCGCGTTGCTTCTGCGCCTGGACAACCCGCTGGGCCTGCACCGGCTGGTCGACACCTCCCCCTGGTACGCCCGCCGCGACGACTCCGCCTGGGTGATCGGCGGCGTGCTGGACCGGGCCCACCCGGCCAACCGGGACCAGCTGCGCGAGCGGCTCGGCGCGGCGGGGCTGCGGCCGGCCGCGTGCTGGGCCGCGTACCCCGATGTCAGCACCCCGACGGCCCTGTTGGACGCCGACCACCTCGACCGGGACGCGGGCTCCGGCCTGTTCGACGCGGTCCTGCACGGCGCCTGCGCCGGGGGTTTCACCAGCGCCACAGTGCTTCAGGATCCGGCCCGGCTGGCGGTGGACGCGCTGCACGCCGGGCGGGCCGCCGACCTCGCACCGGGCTGGCTGACCCTCGCCCACCGGCCCGCCGACCCCACCGACCAGACCACGCCGACCGTGGACCGGGACCTGCCGGTGGCCCTCGTGCAGACCGGTCGCCCCGGGATCGGCGTGCTGGAGGTGCTGCACGGCCCCTCCGGTTGGCGCTGGGGGCTCATCCCGGCCACCGACGCGACGACGTCGGCCGTCGCGCCGTTCGCCAGCCGCGAGGCCGCGTACCGGGACGCGGACGCGCTGTCCGGCCCGGTTCCGTCCGGCCGGCTGCTGCGTACCCTGCTGCTCGACGCGGCCCTGCGCCGCGACCTGGCCACAGTGCGCGCGCTGCTGCACGGATACTCGGGTTGGCTCGCCGACCAGGCCGACACCGGCGGCCGGATCGCCGGCGCGGCGGCGCTGGCCGGCACCGACAACGTGGTGGTCGACGGCGAGCGGTACGCGGTGCTCGACCCCAGCTGGCGGGCCACCGCCGCGCTGCCCGGTGACGTGGTGCTCGCCCGCGGGCTGTGGCGCTTCGCCGCGGGCCTGCTCACCGGCGGGTACGCCCACCCGTGGTCGTCCACTCTCGACGTCGCGGGCCTGACCGTCGTGCTCGGCGGACTCGCCGGCCACGACCTCGACCGCGCGACGGTCAGCGAGGCGGTCGAGGCCGAGGCGGCCATCGCCGCCGCACTGCACGGGCTGGACGCCGGCGGCAGGGTCGACCTCGCCACCGAACTGCACGCCGTCGCGCCGACCGACCCGCCGGTCGGCGGGCACAGCTACCAGCAGCTCCGCGAGGCGTGGCTGCGCCAACGGGAGGAACTCACCCGGCTGGCCGCGCTGACCACCTGGACCGAGGAGCTGCTCACCTCGCGGGAACGGGCGCTACGCCGGGCCGAAACCACGATCAGCCTGCTCAGCGGGTCGATCAGCTACCGGGTGGGCCGGCTCGCCATCACGCCGGCCCGACTGGCCAAGCGGGGGGCCCGCGCCGCCAAACGCCGCGCCACCGCGGTGCTCGCCCCCAAGCAGCAGGAGGAGCAGCAGTGACCGGCGTACCGCCGTCCGGGACCGCTGCGGGGCCACGAATCGTCGGCATCGTGCAGGCGCGCATGGGTTCGTCCCGGCTGCCCGGCAAGGTGCTCCGCCCGCTCGCCGGACGTTCCGTGCTGGGCCGGGTCGTACGCGCCGCCCGCGACAGCGGCGTCCTGGCCGACCTGGCGGTCGCCACCAGCACCGACGCTGTCGACGACGCGGTCGCCACCGAGTGCGCCCGGCTCGACGTACCGTGCCACCGCGGGCCGGTCGACGACGTGCTGGACCGATTCGTGGGCGCCCTCGCGGCGCACCCGGGGGACGCCGTCATGCGGTTCACCGCCGACTGCCCCCTGCTCGACCCGGAGATCATCGCCCTGGTCGCGTCGGTGTACCGGGCGGTCCCCGGGCTGGACTACGCCAGCACGTCGATCGCCCGGACCCTGCCCCGAGGGCTGGACGTCGAGATCATCCGAGCGGAGACGCTGCGCACCCTGGGCCGACTCGCCACCGACCACCACCGGGTGCACGTCACCTCGTACGCGTACACCCATCCGGAGTTGTTCCGGGTGCTCGGGGTGACGCTCACGCCGGACCGCTCCGCGCTGCGGCTGACCCTCGACACCGAGCAGGACTGGGCGCTGGTCGGCGCGATCATCGACCACTTCGGTGACGTCAGCGTGCCGTTGGCCAAGCTCGCCGACTGGCTCGACGGTCAGCCCCGGCTGCGCGCGCTCAACGCCGGCGTACGACAGAAGCACCTGGAGGAGTCCTGAGCACCCTGAGGGTCGGGTTGCGCTGCGACGCCGGGCCACGGCGCGGCGTCGGCCACCTCGTCCGCTGCCTGGCGCTCGCCGAGGAGTTCCTCGCCCGGGGCGCCGACGTCACGGTGTTCGGCACCGTCGAACGGCTCGACTGGGCCACCGCGGAGCTGGCCGCGCGGGGCATCCCGCTGCTGCCCGGCCCGGACTCGGCTGCCGAACTGGTCGAGGCGGCCCGCCGACACGACCTGGACGTGCTGGTCCTCGACTCCTACGAGCTGGATCCGGCCGGGGCCGGCGCCCTGCGCGCCGCCGGCGTCTACACCCTCGCCATCATCGACGGCGACGGCCGGGGCCAGGTCGCGGACCTCTACCTCGACCAGAACTTCGGGGCGGAACTGCCCGGGCCGGGTGCCGGGGCGGAGCTGGCCGGTCCGGGTTTCGGAGCGGAGCTGGCCGGTCCGGGTGCCGGGGCGGAACTGCCGGGGCGGCTGCTCGCCGGGAGCGGGTACGCCCTGCTGCGCGACACCGTGATCGGCGCCCGGCCGCCGGTCGTCCCGCCCGCCACGGCGGTCAGCCGCCCCCGGGTGCTGGCGTTCTTCGGCGGCACCGACGCGGTCGGCGCGGCCCCGGTCCTGACCCGGGTGCTGGTGGCCACCGGTCACCCGATGGACCTCACTGTCATCGTCGGGCGACCCGAGATCGAGGCGGAGGTCGAGGACGTCACCCCCGGCCGGGGGCAGATCATCCGACCGGTCCCGCCCACCACCTCGCTGCCGGCACTGATCGCCGAGGCGGACCTGGTGGTCAGCGCCGCCGGCACGTCCACCTGGGAACTCTGCTGCCTCGGCGCACCCAGCGCACTGGTCTGCGTGGTCGACAACCAACGTGAGTCGTACACCCGGGTGGTGCGGCACGGCCTGGCCGCCGGCCTCGGCGAGCTGCCGGAGCTGACCGCCGGCGGCGTCGCCGGACGAGCCGCGCGCGCGGCGGCGGCGCGGACCCTGCACGGGCTGCTCAGTTCGCCGCAGCGGCGCGCGACGCTCGCCGCGCGCGCCTGGTCCACCGTTGACGGGCAGGGCCGGGCGCGGGTGGTGGACGCGGTGTTCGACGCCGTACGCGCCGCCGCCGTCCCCGGCTGACCGCAGCAGGCCACTGTCACGCTCAACCGGCGACTAGCACGGGTGTACGAAAGTGCTGCTAGGGTGGCGGTATGACGCAGGCCGCCTACCAGCCGTCGATGCTCGACCTGGCCGACGCCGGGCCGACCCTGGGGCCGCTGCCCGGCCAGATCCGCCGGCACCAGCTCAGCCGGGGCGCCTGGGTCGACCACCTCCCGGGCTGGGTGCGCGGCTCCGACACGCTCCTCGACACCCTGCTCACCGAGGTGCCCTGGCGTGCCGAACGGCGCACCATGTATGACGCCGAGGTCGACGTGCCCCGCCTGCTCTGCTGGTACGACGGCGCGAGGCAGCTCCCCCACCCCGTCCTCACCGCCGCGCGGGCCGCGCTGACGACGCACTACGCGCCCGAGCTGGGCGAGCCCTTCGTCACCGCCGGCATGTGCCTCTACCGGTCCGGCCGCGACAGCGTGGCCTGGCACGGCGACACCATCGGCCGCTCGGCGCACACCGACACGATCGTCGCGATCGTCTCCTTCGGGTCACCCCGACCGCTGCTGCTGCGTCCACGCGGCGGCGGCGAGAGCCTGCGCTTCCCGGTGGGCCACGGCGACCTGATCGTGATGGGCGGCTCCTGCCAACGCACCTGGGAACACGCCATCCCCAAGACCACCCGCCCGGTGGGCCCCCGGGTAAGCGTCCAGTTCCGCCCCCACAACGTCGCCTGACCCCCACCCGCACCTCCCGCCCCGCCCCCCACGCCGCCGATCTTGCACTTTCGGACGTCGTTATGCCGCTTCTACACCACGTTGCCGGGGCACCAAGTGCAAGATCGGCGCGGGTGGGGGCGTGGTGCGGGAGCGGAGCGCGGGCTAGAGGAGGCCGGCCAACTTGTAGAGGACCAGGGAGCCGGCTACCGCGACGTTGAGGCTGTGGCCGTGGCCGACCATGGGAATCTCCACCGCCGCGTCCAGTTGGTCGAGTGCCTCGGGCGGGATGCCTGTCGCCTCGTGCCCCAGCAGCACCACGGTGCGGCCCCGCGCGGCCGGCAGGTCACCGAGCCGGACGGCCTCGTCGGCCAGTTCCACCCCGAGGACCCGGGCGCCGGCGGCCCGTTCGGCGGCCAGCCAGCTCAGCGGGCTACCGACCCGGTGAACGCAGCCCGGCCGGCGCAGCGTGTTGCCCCGGGCCACGGCCTCGTCCACCCAGCGGAACGGGGGCACGGCCAGGCAGGCGCCGACCGCGTCGCACGTCCGTAACAGGGTGCCCAGGTTCGCGCCGTGCATTGGCCAGAGTGGCGCGGCGATCAGGTGACCCCAACAGCGGTGTGGCCGGGGACGGCGGGCGGCGCGCAGCTCACGCCTGGGCCGGACCCGGATGGCGGCACTCACGCCGCGCCGGCGACTCCGCCGGACAGAGTTGACATCATGTTGAAGGGTGCTTAGCGGCGCACCCAGACCCTCACCGACAACAGAGGACCCCACCATACAGCGCTGACGGACGCCCCACTGCCCAAGATCGTGCTCGAACCTGGTTCGAGCACGATCTTGGGGCCGGGCGCGCCGGGCGCGACAACGCGGGTGGGTCAGTCGCGCTCGATCAGGTGGCCTACCACAGTTGGGCCGAGCATCACCGCGAAGCCGCTGCCGTCGCGGCGCGGGTCCGCCGCGGGCAGCTCCACAGGGTCGCCGGTGGCGGTCGCGCCGACCGGTCGCGGGCCCACCCAGGCGACGGCCACGTCCGTCTCACCCTTGAGGAAGCGGTGCGCGCGCACGCCGCCGGTCGCCCGGCCCTTCGCCGGGTACGCCTTGAACGGCGTCACCTTGACCGTCGCGCCGGTGGAGGTGACCACCATCGGCTCGCCGTGCCCCGGGTCGTCGGTGCGCACGGCACCGAAGAACGCGACCCGCGCCCCGGCCGGCAGGTTGATGCCGGCCATACCGCCGCCCTTGAGGCCCTGCGGCCGGACCAACCCTGCGGGGAAGCGCAACAGCGACGCCTCCGAGGTGACGAAGGTCAGCGTCTCGGTGCCGTCGGTCAGCCAGGTCGCCCCGACCACCTCGTCACCGTCGCGCAGACCGATCACCTCGAACTCGTCGGAGCGCACCGGCCACTCCGGCGAACAGATCTTCACAGCGCCCTGCCGGGTGCCCAACGCCAGCCCCGGTGAGCCCTCGGCCTGCCCGCCGAGCGGGGCCAGGCCGACGACCGTCTCCCCCGCCGCCAACGGCACCAGCTCGGCCGCGGACATACCGCCCCGCAGTGACACCGTGCCCGCCTGCTCGGGCAGCACCGGCAGCGGCAGGACGTCGACCTTGAACGCCCGGCCGGCGCTGGTCAACAGCAACACCCGACCACGGGCGGTGGAGTGCGCGATGGCGCGTACCGTGTCGTGCTTGACCCGGCCGTTGCGTCGGCGCCCCTCGGAGCTCTCCTCCGACTCGGCAGCGGTCCGGGCGACCAGCCCGGTGGCGGAGAGGATCACCTGGCACGGGTCGTCGGCGACCTCCAGCGGGCCGGCCGGCGCGGACGCGGCCAGCACCTCCTTCAGGTCACCGTCGACAAGCGTCGTACGACGTTCGGTGCCGAACTGCTTGACCACGGCCGCCAGCTCGTCGGAGACCACCTTCTTGAGCACCCGCTCGTCGTCGAGGATCTTGCTCAGCTCGGCGATCTCGGCGCGCAGCCGCTCCTGCTCGGCCTCCAGCTCGATCCGGTCGAACTTGGTCAACCGGCGCAACGGAGTGTCCAGGATGTACGTGGCCTGGATGTCGGAGAGACCGAACCGGCTCATCAGCCCGTCCTTGGCGGCCTGCGCGTCGTCGCTGCCCCGGATCAGCCGGACCACCTCGTCGATGTCCAGCAGCGCGATCAGCAGACCGTCGACCAGGTGCAGCCGCTCCTGACGCTTGCGCCGACGGTACGAGGTGCGCCGGGTGACCACTTCGTACCGGTGGGCCAGGAAGACCTCCAGCAGCGCCTTGAGGCCCAGCGTGCGCGGCTGCCCGTCGACCAGGACCAGGTTGTTGACGCCGAACGACTGCTCCAGTGGGGTCAGCCGGTAGAGGTCGGCGAGCAGCGCCTGCGGATTGACCCCGACCTTGCACTCGACGACGAGCCGGGTGCCGCTCTCCCGGTCGGTGAGGTCCTTGACGTCGGCGATGCCGGTCAGTCGCTTGGTCTTGGTGACCTCGTTGGTGATCGCGGCGATGACCTTCTCCGCGCCGACCCCGTAGGGCAGCTCGACCACTGTTATCGCCTGACGGCCCCGGCTGCCCTCGATGGGGCCGATCTCCACCTTGCCGCGCATCCGCACCACACCGCGCCCGGTCTCGTACGCCCGGCGCACCTCGTCCAGGCCGAGCAGCACCCCACCGGTGGGCAGGTCGGGGCCGGGGACGAACTCCATGAGTTTGTCCAGAGTGGCGTCCGGGTGGTTGATCAGCCAGCGGGCCGCCGAGACGACCTCCGCCAGGTTGTGCGGGATCATGTTGGTGGCCATCCCGACCGCGATCCCGGACGCGCCGTTGACCAGCAGGTTGGGGAAGGCCGCCGGCAGCACTGTCGGCTGGGTCAGCGACCCGTCGTAGTTGGGCTCGACATCGACGGTGTCCTCGCCCAGCTCACCGACGAGCAGCATGGCCTCGCGAGACATTCGCGCTTCGGTGTAACGCGAGGCAGCCGGTCCATCGTCTGGGGACCCAAAATTCCCGTGCCCGTCGATGAGCGGCACGTTGAGGGAGAAGTCCTGCGCGAGGCGGACCATGGCGTCATAGATCGCCGTGTCGCCGTGCGGATGGTACTTTCCCATTGTATCCCCGACAATTCGGGCAGACTTCACATGCCCGCGATCCGGGCGGTAGCCCTGCTCGTACATCGACCAGAGGATGCGCCGGTGCACGGGCTTGAGGCCGTCGCGGGCGTCGGGCAGGGCGCGGGAGTGGATGACCGAGAACGCGTACTCCAGGTAGGAGTCGGAAACCTCGGTGACCAGCGGGTTGTCGAAGACCCGCGCGCCGGCCTGGTCGAACGAGGAGAGGTCGACCTTGTTTTCCTTACGGCGTGCCATGACTCAGCTCTCCACTGGAACGGAACGGGCGCTCATGCCGGCGCTTCGCAACGGCACGAGGTGCCATCGCGCTGTATCGAAAACCCGCTCGCTCATGCGTCGATCGCATCCCGGTCGACGCGGTCGGCGGAGTCGATGAGCCAGTTGCGGCGCGGCTCGACCTTCTCGCCCATCAGCAGTTCGAGGATGCGTTCGGCGGCGTCGACGTCGTCGAGGGTGATCCGGCGTACGGCACGGGTGGCCGGGTTCATCGTGGTGTCCCACAACTCGTCGGCGTCCATCTCACCGAGACCCTTGAAGCGCGGGATGGGCGTGACGATCTGCTTGCCGGCCTTCTCCAGCTTGCGGACCGTCGTCTCCATCTCGGCCTGGGTGTAGGTGTAGACCGTCTGCGGGCTGCGCCCCCTGGTGGTGATCTTGTGCAGGGGCGGCATCGCGGCGTAGAGCCGACCAGCCTCGATCAACGGCCGCATGTACCGGGCGAACAGGGTGATCAGCAGCGTGCGGATGTGCGCGCCGTCCACGTCGGCGTCGGCCATGATCAGCACGCGGCCGTAGCGCAGCGAGGAGAGGTCGAACGTGCGCCCCGAGCCGGCGCCGAGGACCTGGACGATCGCCGCGCACTCGGCATTGTCCAGAACCTGCTGGAGGTTGGCCTTCTGCACGTTGAGGATCTTGCCGCGGATCGGCAGCAGCGCCTGGTATTCGGAGGTCCGCGCTACCCGGGCGCTGTTGTGGACGAACACGCCAGCTTCGAGGGCGAAGTTCTGGTATCCGTCAACCGTCAGGTCGTAGACATCGGCTGTCTCGTCGAGCACCTCCACCGACACCACTTGGTGATTGACAAGCGACGCGGCGTCACGAAGTCGGCCGTAATCTCCGTCGTACAGGGCTAGAAGCCGCGCGAAGCGGAGACCGGTGCGAGCGGTACGCATCCGCTCGGCTTCGTAAGCGGCTGACAATTCCTCGTCGGGATGCGCCAGCAACGGTGCCAGCCGACGGAGAGCTGCTAGACGGCGACCTTCGTTCTGCTGGCCGACGCGTTCCTCACGAGGCACGTTGTCGACGTATCGATTACGTCCAGCCTGCACCTTTGCCAGGTGACCGGTGCTCGGATCAGTCATCCGTCGCCTCATCCGACGGGAATGTTGTTCACCGAATTCTGGATTGTCCCGATGCCAGGCCACCATCGCATTGCGCTGGCGGTCTCGCTCGTCGGGGTCCGCAAACTGCTCCACAGTCTTCCGAGAGCGCCAGGTACGCAATTCGTGGTCCTGCCACTGTTGCACCGAGCGCTCGCGCCACTGTTGGCGACGAGACGGGTCAGCAAAGTATTGGCGAACCCGTTCGGCTGCCGCTGCCCGATGCTCAGGGTGCGCCCAGTACGTGGCCTGCCGCTCACGCATCCGCTCGGCGTAAGCGCCTTGCTCGTCGGCGCCGAGCGCGTTGTACCAGTCCTGGAAGCCCTTCTCGAATCTAGCGCGAAACGCCGGTGACTCATTGAGCGCGAACAGGCGAGCGAGACACGCCTCACGGAAATCAGGATCCCGCCACTGAGCCGTCAGCATGGCTGACCGGAACTCCCGGCCGCCATTGGCGAACCACTCCCGCCAACCGGCGTGGACATGCTCGCCCATCATTGCGGCGTGGAGTGCGGTGTGATCCGGCCAGGTCATCCGCCGCAGGTTGCGCGGGTCGTTGTTGCGCTTGTTGATGTCGATGTGGTGACGGACATTCCCGTTGGTTGCGCTGTCCTTGCCATGGCGCAGATTCCACGCGTCAGCCAGGTAGTGGGTGTAGACCCATTCGTCCCGGTCGTTCATCCAGACCCGCTCGTAGCCCTGGAGGTTGTGCCCTTCCGCCTTAGTGGACAGGCGGCGGTACAGGGGCATCAGGGAGTCGCCCTCGACAAGCGAGTCAGCCCGACGGTAGGAGCCGTCACGCAGCCGGAACTGATGATCCGGCGTGCAGCGCACCGACTCGCCGTTGTCGAGCGTGACCCGCACCAACGGCGCGTCAGACTTGGTGAGCCGGGGCTCCACCAGGGGGGCGACCACCACCCGGCCGGCCTTGTTGGTCGTGTAACCGAAGTGGCTGATGCCTCGCTGCCAGTCTGCCGCCAAGTCAGCGAAGGATCGACTTTGCCCTGAGGCCAGTGCGACTCTCGTGTCACCGGTAAAGCAACCGAGGGCGCTGTCTCCCTCGACGATGAACAGCTCGCTCCGTTCCACACCTGTGGCACGGCAGTCGACCAGCTTCGGCGGCATGGACGCGCCCTCAAGGGCGGTCTTGCGCCGGGCGGCGTCCTTCTGTTGTTTCTGGGTGAGTCGCACCCGGGCGGCGTCGACGATCTTCTGCAGGACGGTGCGCGCCTCGGCCTTGGTGCGCCGATCCTCCAGCCAGGCCTTGATGTGCGCGTCGACCAGGGACTGGAGAACCTTGGTGATGCCGGTAGTGGACAGCTCGTCCTTGGTCTGCGAGGTGAACTGCGGCTCGGGGATCCGCACGTGCACCACCGCCGTCATCCCCTCCAGGACGTCGTCCAGGGTGGGCGGCTCCTCCTTGGCCTTGAGCAGACCGCGGGTGTTGCGGATCGCGTCGGCGAGCGCGCGGACCAGGGCCCGCTCGAAGCCCTTGCGGTGGGTGCCGCCGTGGGCGTTGCGGATGGTGTTGGTGAAGCATTCGACGGTGCGCTCGTAACCGGTGCCCCACCGGAACGCCACCTCGACCTCGGCGCGCCGCTGCACGTTGGACTGCATGACGCCGTTGGCGTCGGCGGCATTCTCCCGGTAGGTGCCCTCGCCGTTGACCAGCAGGTTGCCGGAGACCGGCCGGTCGCCGGCCGGGGCGAGGAACTCCACCATGTCGCTGAGCCCGTTGGGGTAGTGGAACCGCTCCTCGGCGGGCGTCTCACCGGTCAGGTCGCGGAGCAGGTAGGTCACGCCGGGGACCAGGAACGCGGTGTTGCGCAGCTTCATCCGGACGGCGTCGACGTCGAGGGCCGCCCCGGTCTCGAAGTAGCGGGCGTCGTGCCACCAGCGGATCGAGGTGCCGGTGCGCTGGCCGCGCTTCATGGCGCCGGTCACCTGGAGCCCGGGGCCGGCGGTGAAGGGCGCGTCCGGCCCGTCGCCGTCGAAGATGCCCGGGACGCCGTGCCGGAACGACATCGCGTGGATCTTGCCGGCCCGGCGGACTGTCACGTCGAAGCGGAGGGACAGCGCGTTGACCGCCGACGCGCCGACGCCGTGCAGACCACCGGAGGTCTTGTAGCCGGAGCCGCCGAACTTGCCGCCGGCGTGCAGCCGGGTCAGCACCAGCTCGACGCCGGAGATGCCGGACTTGGCGTGCACGTCGGTGGGGATGCCCCGGCCGTCGTCGTCGACCTGCACCGAGCCGTCGGCGTGCAGGATCACCTCGACGTGGCTGGCGTGACCGGCGACACCCTCGTCGGTGGAGTTGTCGAGGATCTCGTTGACGAGGTGACCCACGCCACGGCTGTCGGTGGAACCGATGTACATGCCGGGCCGCTTGCGGACAGCGTCCAGCCCCTCAAGGTGGGTGAGGTCATCGGCCCCGTACAGGGTGTCAGGCTCTGCGGTCAACTGGTCGTACTCCCCGGTCTCGGCGGTGTGCTGCCGGTCACCGGCGACATCAGCCGGCGTGGCGCGCCGCAGCGAGCCTAGCCCGAGGCTAGGACAACTACCGGAGGACCTATGCGACCCGCCGCGCGCGGCCCGCCGGACGTGAGCCAACGAACAGCCTGCGGGTGATCATGGGACCACGCAGAGACACCGCCACCGGTACGCTCACCCATGATCGCGGCCGGTTGAGCGCGGCGTGCACGCCGGTCCGGGTCGAGGAGATCGGGAGGCGGTCGAGGTGGACGGGGCGATTCGCGACGCGCTGCGGCGCTCTGTCGGTACGCCGGCCCGGCGGTGGCTGCTGGTGGGCACCCTGGTGGCAGGGCTGTTGGCCGCCGTGGCGCTGGTCGCGGCGGCGGATCCCGCCGACCGGACCTTCGCCGAACTCTCGGGCACGGTCCAGAGCCTGACGTCGGTCGTGACGCCTCTCTTCGGCATCCTGCTGGTAGGCGACCTGCGCCGGGCGCCCGTCCGCCTTCCGGTCCTGCCGACCGTGCTCGCGGTGGGGCTGCCGGCGGTGGTCGTCGGTGTGGTCGGTGTGCTGATCTGCGCCGCGACGCTGGCCCTCACCCCGGCCGACGTCGCCGGCGAGCCGTGGCGGTTCGCCCTGACGGTCGCGGTGGGCAGTGTGCTGGTGCAGATCGTCGCCGGCCTGGTGGGCACCGGGCTGGGCCTGGTGCTGCGCTCGGTGGTGGTGGCGTTCCTGGCCACGATCATTCTGCCGCTGGGGCTGTTCGCGCTGCTGGGCGCCGTGGACGCGCTCCGTCCGGCGCAGCCGTGGCTCACCCCGTTCGGCAGTGTGCGCAACCTGCTTTCGGGCGAGATGAGCGCGCTGCGGTGGGTGCAGTGGCTGTGCGTACTCCTGGTCTGGGGTGTCGGTCTGAACGCCGTGGGCGCGGCCCTGTTGAACCGCCGCGGCCGCCCGACCGGTAGCTGACTGCGCGCGCCGAGGGGCGCGGGTCCAATCTCGACGCGGTAGCCCGTCCTGCCTACGGGCGTATGTCTTTCGTCGAACGAATCTGTTACGGGCCATTGACGCCCGTCGCGCCGGGGTGATCTGATCGCGCTCTCAGAGAATCTTTCATCTTTCGATGGATGGGGGCCCCATGCCCAGAATCCGGCGTACCGCGCTCGCTGCGGGACTGACGATCGCCATGGCCGCGTTGTCGACCGCCTTCGCGCTGCCCGCACCCGCGTCCGCCGCGTTGCCCACCGCCGCGGTGGCACTCGGGGACAGCTTCATCAGTGGCGAGGGCGCCGGGGCGTACACCCCGGTCGTCGACGTCAACGGAGTCAGCCAGGGCTTCCCCGGTTGGACCGCGGCGAACAACAACGCCTTCTTCTGCCACCGCTCGGCGAACGCCTCGCTCAACCAGGCCAACCTGCCGGGTATCCAGAACCGGTTCAACCTGGCCTGCTCCGGTGGTCAGCCGCACGACATCGCCAACGACTCGCAGGCGCGGACCAACGGTCGCACCGTCGCCTCGCAGGTGAGTCAGCTGCGCGCCGTCGCGCAGACCCAGGACATCGACCTGGTGCTGATCGGCCTCGGCTCCAACAACAGTTCGTTCACCTTCGGCAGTGTCGCGGAGAAGTGCGCCAACCGGTTCATCGCCGACGCCTGGACCGGCTGGTGGGAGTTCTGGGCGTACCTGAACGGGCCGGTGGAGCAGAAGCCGTGCAGCGACGCCGACCTGGCCACCGCGGCGCAGCTCAGCGCCGCGACCGCGGAGACCACAGCGGCCGTACGCCAGATCCTGACCACCCTCGACCAGGTGGACGCGGACGGGCAGCACCGGGTGGTGTTCCAGGACTACACGAACCCGCTGCCGTTGGACCTGAACCAGCAGTTCCACGAGGAGGACAGCCGGGACGACACCCGGGACAAGTTCCGTGACCTCGGTGCCGAGCGGTACGCGGCCGGTTGCCCGATCCACCGGGCCAGCCTGGCGCCGGGGCACCGCTTCTCCCAGGGTCTGGGCGGCATCGTGAAGTCCGCCCGGGACACTCTGGCCGCCGAGTTCCCCGCCGACGACCTGGTGTACCTGAACGTGCAGCAGGCCTTCAACGGCGCCCGGCTCTGCGAGCAGACCAGCAGCCCGAGCGGCGCGCTGGCCACTCCGATCCGGCTTCAGGACGGCGCGACCGGCACCTTCGTCACCAGCCTCGCCGGCAAGGACAAGATCGCCATCCAGCGGATCGCCAACACCTGCGTGAGCTACTTCCAGACCTGCCAGGAGTCGTGGCACCCGAACGCCACCGGGCACCAGGTGCTCGGCCAGTGCCTGAGCGGCGCGGCCTCCACCAGCGCCCGTGCGGTGGCCTGCGTGCGGGCCAGCAACGGGGCGATCTCGGTTTCCTGACCGCAGCGTCCTTCGAAGGGCTCCGCCGTCGGGCGGGGCCCTTCGTCGCGTCCGACGCGTGCGGCACGTCCGCACAGGGCTGTCGTCGACCCGGCGGCCTGCTGCTACCCGCCGGTAACGTCAGGCCGTAGGCTGGGCCGGTGAGCGGGGATCCGGAGTACGCGCAGGAGTTCGTCGAGGTCGACGGTGGCCGGCTGGGTGTGCAGGTCTATCCAGAGCCGGCCGGGGCGCCGGGCGCGCCGGTGGTCGTGATCTGGCCCGCGATGGGGGTCCGGGCCCGGTACTACCGACCCTTCGCCGCCGCGCTGCGCGCCGCCGGACTGGCAGTGGTCGTGGCCGACCTGCGCGGCACCGGGGCGAGCACGCCCGCGCCGAGTCGGGCGGACCGGCACGGTTACGCCGAACTGGCCGATGACGTCGGCGCCGTCCTGGCCGCCCTCAAGCCGCGACTGGACGGACGCACCCGACTGCTCCTCGGGCACTCGCTCGGCGGGCAGGCCGCGCTGCTGCACCTCGCCCTGCACGGAAGCGACGAGGTGGACGGGTTGGCGCTGGTCGCGGTCGGCATCCCGTACTGGCGGAGCTACCCGGGCCGGCGCGGCCTCGGCGTGCTGCCCTACACCCAGGGGATCGCCGCCACGGCGGCGCTGCTCGGGGTCTGGCCGGGCTGGGGCTTCGGCGGTCGGCAGGCGCGCGGCGTGATCCGCGACTGGGCCCACACCGCGCGGACCGGCCGATTCCCCCGGCTCGACGGTACGGACACCGAGGCCGCGGTCCGCACGGTGCGGACCCCGGTGCTGGCCGTCAGTGTCGACGACGACCAGTTCACCCCGCACGAGACCATGGATCACCTCTGCGCGAAGCTCGCCGACGCGCCGGTGACCCGGGAGCGGTACACGGTGGCGCAGGCCGGTACGACGTTGGACCACTTCACCTGGGTCCGTGCGAGCGACCCGCTGGCGCGGCGGATCGCCGGTTTCCTCGGCGACCTGCCGCCCCGCTGAGCCGTACCGGCCGGTCCGCTCACTCGTCCTGGTCCAGTGGCACCAGTTTCCCGTCCCGCTCCACCTGGATCTCGGCGTGCTCCTTGCGGGGCGCGACCTCGGCGGTCTTCCGGTGTGGGTCGTTGTCGGGGTGCATGAGCACCGCGTCTGTTTTGGGGGTCTTCTCCCGGCTCTCGTCCGGCTGCGACATCGCGTTCCCCTCTCGTCGGCGTCGCTCGGGATCTACCCGCCACCGGGCCGACGACTCCTGCTCGGGGCAGGTCGACCCGCCGACGCCACGGATGTCCGGTAGTGGCCCGCCACGGCGCGGATCGGCCCGCCCGGGGCGGGGTTAGCTGCCCGACCGGCGGGTAAGCCGCACCGCCCGACACGGCGGAAGGGGATCACATGTCCGAACGGCACACCGCACTGCGCTCGATGCACGATCTGGGCCTGGCGGCCTGGTTTGGCGGCTCCCTCATGGGTGCCTTCGGTGTCAACGGCGCAGCGGCGAAAATCAGCGACTCGACCCAGCGGCTTCCGGTCGCGTCGGCCGGATGGTCCAAGTGGACACCGGTCAACGCGGCCGCGATCGGCGCCCACCTGGCCGGCGCCGTCGGCGAGTTGGTAACCGAGAGCCCACGGGTGGCGGCCCAGTCCGGCGTTGGCCGGGTCAGCGCCATCAAGACCGCGTTGACCATCGGTGCGCTGGCGGTCACCGGCTACAGCCGGTTGGTCGGCATGCGGCTGGAGAAGGCGGGCGGTCCATCGGTCAGCGGTGCCACCGAGCCGAACCACCAGACGCCGTCCAGCGTGGCCTCGTCGCAGCGGCAGATGAAGCTGCTCCAGTGGGCCATTCCGGCGCTGACCGGGACCCTGGTCGTGGTCACCGCGTACATGGGTGAGCAGCAGAAGCCCGGCCAGGTGTTCCGCGGGATGCTCGGCCGGGGCGGCGGAGTGAAGAGCGTGATCAAGATGGCGGGAATGAGCAACGGCAAGCGCCCGATGGCGATGGCCGGACGCTGAACGTCGGGCCGACCGGCGTCCCGCCGCCACCTCGACGGCGGGGCGCTGGCCGGCCCTGCGCGCGCATCGGATCGACGACGGATTCGCGCGCGGCGGCGTGCCGGCGACATGTCGTGCGCCGCGCTCGGGCGGGCAGTCCCGGGCCGAGGACGGCACATCGTCCGCCGGTAGCGGCGGACCGACGAGCGGGGTGGCCATGACGGCGCACAAGGGACGCAGCGGTGACAACGACCGGCTGGAGCCGGAGGCGACCAGGCCGTGGGGCACCGGCGACGGCTTCGACGCCGACGCGCCCTGGGGCACTGGCGACGACTCGCCGATGGACGAGGGCAGCGAGGAGACCGCAGTGCCCGAGGGACGCCGTGGAGAGCGGCGCGCGGGTGCCCCGGCGGGCCGGTCGGACCCGGCGGGACGACACGGCTTCGGCTCGGTCGAGCCGACCCGCACGACGATGGCCGGACCGGGTGCCCCACCCGATCCCGCCCCCAGCGGCCGGAGCTTCCCCGACGACGCGGACATCGGCGAGTCGACCCAGGACGCCCTGCGCAGCCGGGGACGGCGGTCCTGACCGGGCCGGCGCCCGACTGGGCGGCCCGTGCGGCGGTCAGCCGGTCGCCGGTACGGCCTGCTCGACGACCATCGTCTCGGCGAGCAGTTGCGCCAGCCGGGTCGCGTCGCGCTGGGCCTGCCCGGCGCAGCAGTTGTTGAACAACACGTGCAACTCGTCGGAGAGATCGGCGAACTCGGCCAGCAGCCCGGCCCAGTGCCGCAGCTCGTCCTCCGCGTACGCGTACCGGAACTTCTCCTGCTTGTCGCCCTCGCCCCAGGCGTCGCTGTGACCGTGGAACCGGACGATCGCCGGCTCCGCCGTCATGGTCAGGATCGGCGGCACCGACGACGGGTGCCCCTGTGGCATGTCGACGCAGACCATTGACAGGTCGTGGGCGCGTAACAGATCCAGGGTGTCCGCCGCGGCGTCGTCGTCCAACCAGGAGGCGTGCCGCAGCTCCACACCGACCCGCCACGGCCGGCAGCGCTGCGCCAGCTCGACGATCCGGCGTTCGGCAGCGGGGCTGCGCACCAGCCACGGCGGGAACTGCAACATCACCACACCGAGCTTGCCGGCCGCCGCGATCGGGTCGAGGGCCGCGCGGAACCGGGCCCACAGCTCGTCGTACGCCGGCTCCGGCAGGTCTCGGCGGCGGATCCGGGTCGGGCCGCCGGCCGGTCGCAGGTCCCGGGGCAGCACGGCGACCGGTGTCGGGTGACCGGTGAAGAGGCTGAACGCCTTGACGTCGAAGGTGAAGTCGTCAGGTGTGGCGTCCACCCAGCCCTGGGTCGTCTCGGGCACCGGGATGGCGTAGTAGGACGTGTCCACCTCGACCATGGGGAACCGGCTGGCGTAGAAGCCCAGTCGGCGGGCCGGCGTGCTGGCCGAGCGTGGGTACCACCCGGAGCGCAGCAGGGACTGGTCCGCCCAGGACGACGTGCCCACCTTAATCACACCCATGTCATTCAGTGGACCGCCACCGGCGCGGATCGGCAACCGCTGGCGGGTCTTCGGTCGAGGAGGTGTCGTGCCCGGGAAGTGTCGGTGCCTCGCCCTACGGTGGCACCGGGTGGACATCAACGAAGGGTGGCGGCATGACCAGCACTGAGCAGCTCACCGGTGAGCGCACCGACCTTCTGCAGGCGCTCCGCAGGCACCGCGGTTTCCTGTTGCAGACGGTCGACGGGATCACCGACGAGCAGGCGGCCAGCCGCCCCACCGTCAGTGGCCTCTGCCTCGGTGGCCTCATCAAGCACGTGGCCGGCGTCGAGCACCGGTGGATGCTCTTCGCCGTCGACGGCGCGGAGGCGATGGGCCGCGAGGAGATCGACTGGGTCGGTCAGTTCCAGATGATGCCGGGCGAGACCCTCGCCGGGCTGGTCGAGCGCTTCCAGCAGGTGGCCGCCAGGACCGACGAGTTGACCGCCACCCTCGACCTGGACGCGGCGCACCCGCTGCCGGAGGCGCCCTGGTTCGAGCCGGGGGCGAGTTGGACGGTCCGCCGGGTGCTGCTGCACGTGATCGCCGAGACGGCCCAGCACGCCGGGCACGCCGACATCCTGCGGGAGTCGATCGACGGCGCCAAGACCATGGGCTGACCTCGACGCCCACCGTCGCCGGGCCGAACGCCTGCACCGCCTCACCGCAGGCGGTGCAGGCGGTGCAGGCGGTGCCGGCGTTCGGTGGCCCGGTCTCTCGCGTAGGCGTCGGAATGACCCCAACGGCCCGGGATGTCCAGCAGTTCCAGCCGCCCGAACCCCTCCGGCACCGCCGGGTCCACCAGCAGGTTGTCACCGATGGGTCGCAGGCCCAGCATGGTGCCGAGCAGCATCAGCAACGCTCCCGACGACCACGCCTGCGGGCGGTAGCTCGTCGCCAACTGGACGGGGTAGGTCGTCAGGCCGCGCTCGTAGCCGGCGATCATCTCCGGCGCCGCGCCGCCGAGCGTCTGCGCCATGTCGAAGATGCCGTCAGCGATCCGGGCCGCCTGCGCGTCGAGGCGGTAGCGGCGCAACCCGGCGGCGATCAGCGCGTTGTCCGACGGCCACACCGCGCCCAGGTGTGCGCCCACCGGGTTGTATGTGCGCTGCCCGGTGGCCAGCGTGCGTACCCCCCACCCGCTGAACAGTCGCGGCCCGACCAGGTGCTCGGCGACCGCTTCCGCGCGGTCGTCCGCGACGATCCCGCTCCACAGCAGGTGCCCGATGTTGGAGGCCAACGCGTCGACCGGTTCGCCGTACGGGTCGAGCGCCAACGCGTAGTGCTCCCGGTGCGGCAGCCAGAAGTCCCGGTTGAAGCGCTCCTTCAGCGCTGCCGCCTCCCGTTCCAACCGGTCGGCGTACGCGGGGTCACCCCAGAACTCCCGGGCCAGCCGGGCACCGCGCCGCTTCGCGTCGTACGCGTAGCCCTGCAACTCGCAGGTGGCGCGGGGGAAGGCGGGTTGCCGACCGCGGGAGTCGACGATGGCGTCCGGGGAGTTTTTCCAACACTGGTTGATCGTGCCGTCGCGCTCGTTGCGGCGCTGGTAGCGCAGGTAGCCGTCCCCGGTCAGGTCGCCGTACTCGTCGATCCAGTCCAGCGCCATCCGGGCCGGGTGGCGCAGCTCGCGGACCAGGTCGGCGTCACCGGACCAGCGCTCGTACTCGTCGAGCAGCACGACGAAGAGCGGGGTGGTGTCCGCCGCTCCGTAGTACAGCGCGCTCGCCCGGTCGCTGAACGCCCCCGTCTCGCCGTACCGGAGCTGGGCCAGGATCTTGCCGGGCTCCTCGTCCAGCGCGTCGTCGAGCTGGCCACCCTGCATTGCGCCAGCATCCGTAGCGTCGCCGGAGCAAGTTCGGGGGTGAAGGCCATCGTCTGGAGGCAGGTGATGATGGCGTCCCGTCCACACAACCCCATCGCCCACGGCAGACCACCGATCGGCACCCGCTCGCGGTACGACAGCGGCTTGTAGCGCAGTGCCGCCAGGTCCGCGAGGCTGCCCCGGTAGAGCTCCTCCAGGCCCTTGCGTTCGGCCACCAGCTGCGGCGCCCCGGTCCAGCCACTGCACCAGGTCCTCGCGCATTCCCGTCCGCACGGTCTGCTGGTGCGACTGTAGGTCGGCGCGGAGATCCCGGCCGTCCTCGCCGCCCATGGTCGCGCTGACGTGCAGGTCGGTCTCCCACTTCCCGTCGGGTTCGATCCGGATCCGGAACGTCATCCCCTGCTCGTCCACGTCGGCGGGGACGGTGCTGCGCACTGTGGTCTCGCGGACGAACCGGTCCCGCTGGTAGCGCAGCACGAGCTGCTGGTTCGCCGGGTCGGCGCTGATCTCGACGGCCCGCTGCCGGAGCTGCCCGACCTCGATGATGTCGGTGAAGTCGCTGGCCATCTCCACCCGGACGGTGAACTCGGCGGGCTGCGACGAGTGGTTGAGCACCGTGATGTTCTCGTGGAGGCAGTCGTGCACCGAGCGGTGCCTGATGATCGACACGTCCGCGTCGACGTAGTGGCTCGCCGCACCGGGGACCAGGAAGAACCGGGTCTCGAAGTAGGTGAGGTCGTCGCGGGAGAGCGCGTTGATCCGTTCCCCGTCGATCCTGAGCACCCAGTGGGACAGGAACCGAGTGTCGTACGCGAAGAGTCCGAGCGGGGCCTGCGGGTCGGCCTCGATGTCGCCCTGGGCGTCGCTGATCGCGAACAGGTTGCCGGCGATGACGTGCACCAGTTCCTGCTTCACGACCGCTCGTTCCGAGCGGTCGTCTCGTTCCGAGCGGTCGTCTCGTTCCGAGCGGTCGTCTCGTTCCGAGCGGTCGTCTCGTTCCTGCCGACCAGTGCGGCCCGGCCCAGCTCGTGCGGGTGACGGGCGCCGTCCGGCCCGGAGAAGATCCGCCGCAGCAGCATCAGCAGTTGTATGTTGCCGTGCACTGTCAGCTCGTTGCGCAGCAGGCCCGCGCCCGGGTGCAGCTCGCCGCGGGCCATCCGGTCGAAAACCGTCCGGTCGGCCCGCACCACCAGCTCGGCGTCGTCGGCCGAGCGGGTCACCCGGACCTGTTGGTCGGCGATGGTCAGGTACCAGTGATCGGTGCTGCCGTCGTCGCGGACGTCCAGCCGCAGCGTCCCCGCGGTGGTCTCCGGCAGGTCGGGTCGTCGGCCGGCGTGCAACTGTTGCAGATACTGCGCCGCAGTCGTGTGCATCGGGCCCCCTCCCGCCGCTCCTCGCAGGATCACCCGCGCCGGGGTGAGGGTGGCTCACCCGGAAAAGGTGAAATGACTGCCTACCCGCGCGTGTCGGCCGCCCGCTGCAACGCGTGGACCAGCGCCTCGGTGCGCTGCGCCCCCGCGATCGTGATCGCGTTGTCGATGATGGAAAACGGGACGCCCTGTGCCCCGGGAGCGCGCGCGGCAGCCGACTCCTCGTTCACGGCCGCGCCGCCGGCACGATCGGTCAGAGGACCCGCTGCTCGGCGCTCGCCATGAAAGAGTCCACGCCCATGTCGACACCGACGGTCCGGGCGGCACTCGCCTTCTGCTGAGCAAGGTGGTCGACGGCCTCGTACTGATCGGTGGGCGCCACGATCGTCCACTGTCGGCGATGGCCGTCGGCGGCCTCGACGAGGTCGACGACGGCATCTGACACGACGCGCGGGTCGCCGCCGAGCTTCGCGGCCCGCTCACCGATCGCCGTGACGTAGCCGCTGAAGCTGTCCCCGTAGGCCCCCATCCTCGCCATGTCCGTCGGCATGGCGGCGTTGACCCCGATGTTCGTCGGGTACGACGCGGCGTCGACGATCACCGACTCGACCCCGAACGGCGCCAGCTCGTGGTGCCACGCCTCCGTGAGGCTCCCGAGCGCAGCCTTGCTCGCCGCGTACAAGCCGCCGAACGGGAGCGTGACCCGGCCCGACAGGGAACCGATCTGGATCAACGCTCCGTGACCCTGCCGACGCAGGTGCGGCAGAGCGGCTCGGTTCACACGCAGCGCGCCGAGCACGTTGACGTCGAACTGTCGGTGCGCCTCCTCTGCGGTGAAGGCCTCGACCGGTCCCGGGAAGATCATCCCGGCGTTGTTCACCACGACGTCGATCCGGCCCTTACTGGCCATCACCACCTCGATCGCCCGATCGGCGGACGACTGGTCGGTGACGTCCAGCTCGACGACCTGCAGGTCGAGCGCCTCCGTCGAGGCCAGGGTCGCGAGCTCGGCCGCAGCCTGCGCATTGCGCCCGCTCAGGTCGCGCAGCGCGGCGAAGACGTGGTGGCCGCGCCGAGCCAGCGCCTCGACCATCAATCGGCCGAAGCCGGTGCTGGCTCCGGTGACGAGCACCACTCGGTGCTCGGTCACGATCACGTCGCTCATCACGATTCCCCTCGGTTGCAATCCGGGGTGCCACCCCGCTTACCGTCATTTAAATGGGGTGCCACCCCACTTGTCAAGTGAGCTGCGCAACGCACCGCCGCGCACGACCGCCGCGGGGCTGGTGGGGAGCCGTCGCTCGACCCACGCTGTTGGACCCCCCACCGCAGCCGCGCTGAAGGCGACGACGCCACCCCGGATCGGGGTACGGCCACTTGTCGACCGGTCGTCGTGTCCGGGCCGTCAGGGGAAGCCTCAGCCAGACCCTGACGTTGAGGTGACAGTGCTCTACGGCCTGGGTTGGATCCCGTCGAGCGCCAGGACGAGCAGGCGGTCCACGTCGCCCGCATCGCCGGCGCCTTCGGTGGCGAAGGCGAGGGCGTTGACGAGGGTGAGCAGGTCGGCGAGGGAGACGTCCGGACGCACTGCCCCAGCGTCTTGCGCCGTTGCCAACAGTCGGCCGCCGGCTGCGTTCAGCATCGAGTGGCACGTGTTGTCCGGGTCTGACGGCTCGAGCCCGGGACCGGCCGGCAGGAGTGACACAGCCAGGCCACGGTGGGTCGCGGTGTAGGCGGCGAGGGCGCGTAGCCACGTGGTGAGCGCCGGTCCCGGGTCGGCTTCCTCGGCCAAGGCTTGCGCCCGCTCGCACAGCGCTTCGATCCCGTCCGCGAAAACCGCGAGAAGAAGCGCCCGACGCGAGGAGAAATGCCGGTGCAGTGTCGCTGAGCCGACGCCGGCCCGTCGGGCAATTTCCTCGAGGGAGGCCTCCGCGCCCTGCTCGGCGAAGACGCTCTCGGCGGCAGTCAGGATCCGCAGATAGTTGCGCCGGGCGTCGGCGCGCAACGGCCGACTGATGGTGGTTTCGCTCACCAGCGCCTCCATCCCTCAGCTAACCGGGGCCACCCCCCACAATGTAGCACCGACACCCCACGGGTCAGTCGCCCGCGATCAGGCCGCGCACGTAGGCGGCCTGGCCCACGTGTTGCAGGTCGTCGTCGGCGACGCTGACCAACCGGACGCCGAGGGTGACCGGTGGGTCCCACGCCTCGTCGACCACGCGGTCCAGGTCCGCCGGGCCCAGGCCGGCCAGGAAGCTTCCGGTACGCGCCGCGACCGCCTGGTAGTAGTCGATCAGCGCCTGCGCGCTCTCCGGTCGCACCGCCGCGACCTGAGCGGGTGAGTGCCCGTAGCCGGTGTCGTCGGGGTCGGCGGCGAGCCCGAACCGACCCGCCCAGTCGCCGCTCGCCCAGATCTGCTCGGCGTCGAGCAGGTCGGCCACGTGGTGGTCCTGCACCCGGGTGAGGTGCCAGACCAGCCAGCCGACCGAGTTGGCGCCCGGCGCGGGCTGCTGGCGCAGTTGCTCGGGGCTGAGGCCGTCGACCGCCGCGTGGACGAGGTCGGGCAGACGGTCGTACGCCTCGGTCAGCAGGTCACTCACATCCACGGGTACGCCTTCCTGGTCGGTTTCCGAACAGGTACCGCCGGACCCGGGCGCGCAAACCTCGGCCGCTACGGTGATCAAATGGTCGCCGCGGTGGAGTTGTACCTGGACCCGGACGCCACCCGCCGGATCCGGGTGCTCTGGGACGCGCTGGAGGCCGAGGGCGTGCAGAGCATGCGCTCGCTGCTGGAGCAGCGCCACCGTCCGCACGTCTCGCTCATGGTGGCGCCCCGCTTCGACCCCGAGCAGGTCGCCGAGGCGCTACAGGGGACGGTGGTGGCCGCCCCGCTGCGGCTCGACTTCCAGCACGCCGGCCAGTTCGTCGGTCGGGTGCTCTGGCTCGGCCCGGCGCCCACTCCGGAGTTGCTGGCGCACCACCGGCTGGTGCACGACCGGCTCGCCGCCGCCGGCATCCCCCTCGCCGAGCACTACCAGCCGGGGCGGTGGGTGCCGCACTGCACGCTGTCCATGCGGGTGCCGAACATGCTGATGGCCGCAGCGGTGCGCCGCTGTCTGGAGGTGTTGCCGCTGGCCGCGACAGTGGTCGGCGCGGCGCTCACCGACCACGCCCGCGGCATCGCCCACCCGCTGCCTTGACCAGGCCTCGACCGCCGAGGCGTAATGTCCGGTTTGGCGGGCGACAGTCGGAAACCCGAAAACAAGCGGTGCGGATGCGGCCGGGCGTGGGAAGGTTCGAGTGGCTGTCGTACCGGTGGTGAGCTGCTTGCAGGCGGTTCGCCCGGCCGGTGTGGCGCGGGGTCACCCCACGCCACCCACGGCGGCTTCAACGAGGAGAGGCAGGGCCCATGCAGGCTCAGCGCAGGCCACCGCGCACGGAGCGGAGCCAGACCCGGGACGACCGGACCGGCGGCGGAATGACCGGGGCGGCCACGCCACTGACGATCTGGGCGGCCGCCGTACTGCTCGGCCGGATCGGTGCCGGCGACGACGACGTCGAGGACGAACGACACATCCTTCGCGGCATCGAGTAGATGCCGGCAGCGCGGCTCAGAGCCAGCCGCGCCGCTTGAAGATCACATAGAGGGTGCCGCAGACCAGCAGCATCAACAGCAGCGCGAAGAGGTAGCCGAAGCGCCAGTTCAGCTCCGGCATGTGGACGAAGTTCATGCCGTACACGGTGCCGATGAGCGTGGGAGCAAAGAGGATCGCCGCCCAGGAGGACACCTTCTTCAGCTCCTCGTTCTGGCTGTAGCTGGCCGCGGTGAGGCTGCGCATCTCCTCGTTCTGCTGCTGTGAGACGAGGGTGGCGTTGACGGTGAGGATGTTCTGCAACAGGTGCCGGAAACCGTCCACCCGCTCCACCACCTGGGTCAGGTGGTCGGTCACGTCGCGCAGGTAGCGGCGCAGCTCCTCGTCGGAGCTGGCGCTGCCGGCCCCGTCGGCCAGCGCGTCGAGCACGCTGAGCAGAGGGCGGGCGGCCCGCTGGAACTGGATGACCTCGCGACTGAGCGCGTAGATGCGGCGGCTGGCGTTCGGGTCGCCACCGAACACCTGGGTCTCGATCTCGTCGATGTCGTTCTCCAGCCCGGCCACCACCGGCGCGTACCCGTCGACGACCTGGTCGAGGATCGCGTACAGGACCGCCTCGGGCCCCCGGGCGAGCATCTGCGCCTCGGTCTCCAGCCGCCGGCGCACCGCGGCCAGGTCGGGCGCCTCACCGTGTCGGACGGTGACCACGAAGCCCGGGCCGATGAACAGGTGCAGCTCGGAGAACTCGACCTCCTCCCGGAGGTCGTCGTAGCGGGCGGCGCGCAGCACCACGAACAGCGTGTGCGCGTACCGCTCCAGCTTGGGCCGCTGGTGGGCGTTGATCGCGTCCTCGACCGCCAGGTCGTGCAGCCGAAACTCCCGGGCCAGCGAGGTGATCTGCTCGATGTCGGGCCGGTACAACCCGATCCAGGCCATCGCGCCGTCCTGCTCCTGGAGGCAGCGGTACGTCTCGGCGAGGCCGGACGGCGAGGCGAACCGGTGCCCTCGGATGTAGACCGCGCTGTCGACCAGGCCGCCGGCGGCCGATGCGGGCGACTCCGCGGGGGGCGGTATGCCGACCCTGGTCTCGTACTCGTCGAGTTGGCGGCCGAAGCCACCACCCGGGCGGAAGCGACGGCCGCCGACCATGCCCTGTCCCCTCCTCCGGTGCCGTCCCATCCAGCAAGGGGCGCTGCTTCCCCGTGTCCTGCGCCCTGAAACCCGCCGCCGCGTCGGCTGGGTTCCGCGCACCGGCGGACGGGGGCGGCCCGTCGGGCGGATACTCACGGTGACCGTGGGTGGGATGACGGGGGACGCGCCGGTGACTGTCGACAGACGCGCCGGCCGGTTGCGGGGGTGGCTGCTCGACGCCGGCTCGGACCAGGCCGTGCAGCACCCGGGGCCGCACGGGCGCCCGCCGGAGCACCGGCACCACCCGTGGTGGAAGGTGATGTGCCTGACCGGGGTCGACTACTTCTCCACGCTGGGCTACCAGCCGGGCATCGCGGCGCTGGCCGCCGGGGCGCTCTCACCGGTGGCGACCCTGGTGCTGGTGCTGGTGACCCTGCTGGGCGCGTTGCCGGTCTACCGGCGGGTGGCGGTGGAGAGCCCGCACGGTGAGGGCTCCATCGCGATGCTGGTACGCCTGCTGAGCTACTGGCCGGGCAAGTTGCTGGTGCTGGTGCTGCTCGGTTTCGCGGCCACCGACTTCATCATCACCATCACCCTCTCCGCCGCCGACGCGACGGCGCACATCGACGAGAACCCGTTCTGGCCGAGTGGGCTCAAGGGTCACGAGGTGCTCGTCACGCTGCTGCTGGTGTCGCTGCTGGGCGCGGTGTTCCTCAAGGGTTTCACCGAGGCCATCGGGATCGCCGTCGTCCTGGTCGCGGTCTACCTGACGCTGAACGCTGTGGTGGTGGCCGACGCGCTGTGGCGGGTGGCGACGCACCCGAGCGCGGTCGGCGACTGGACCACAATGCTGACCACCGGGCACGGCGATCCGTGGCTGGTGGTCGGGCTGTCGCTGCTGGTCTTTCCGAAGCTGGCGTTGGGTCTGTCCGGTTTCGAGACCGGGGTGGCGGTCATGCCGAGCGTACGGGGTGACCCGCAGGACTCGGAGGAACGACCGCTGGGCCGGATCCGTGGCGCACGCCGGCTGCTCACCACCGCAGCGGTGATCATGAGCGTCTTCCTGATCACCAGCAGTGTGACGACCACAGTGCTCATCCCGCCGGAGGCCTTCCAGCCGGGCGGGCCGGCGAACGGGCGTGCGCTGGCCTACCTGGCGCACGCCCACCTCGGCGAGGTGTTCGGCACCATCTACGACCTGTCCACCATCGGCATCCTCTGGTTCGCCGGGGCGTCGGCGATGGCTGGTCTGCTCAATCTCGTGCCGCGCTACCTGCCCCGCTACGGCATGGCGCCGACCTGGGCGCGAGCCGTCCGGCCGCTGGTGCTGGTCTTCACGGCCGTGGCGTTCCTGATCACTGTCGTCTTCGAGGCCAGCGTGGACGCGCAGGGCGGCGCGTACGCCACCGGGGTCCTGGTGTTGATCACCTCGGCCGCGACGGCGGTGACGCTCGCGGCGCGCCGGCAGCGTCAGCGCGGTCGCACCATCGCGTTCGGGGTCATCGCGGTGATCTTCGTCTACACCACGCTGGCGAACGTGGTGGAGCGCCCGGACGGTGTCAAGATCGCGGCCCTTTTCATCGGCGGGATCATCCTGGTGTCGGTGCTGTCCCGGGTGATGCGGGCCTACGAGCTGCGCGTCGACCACGTCGAGCTGGACCACACGGCCGCCCGGATGATCGACGAGCGCGCCGGACGGCGGATCCGCCTCATCGCGCACGAACCCGACCGGCGCGACGAGGCGGAGTACCGCGCCAAGCTGGCGCAGACCATGGCGGACAACGACTTTCCCGACGACAGCGACGTCATCTTCGTCGAGGTCACTGTCACCGACCCGTCCGACTTCGAAACGGAACTGCTGGTCCGCGGCGGGGTGGTCGACGGACGCTTCCCGGTGCTCAGCCTGGCCAGCTCGTCGGTGCCCACCGCGCTCGCCGCCCTGTTGCTGGAGATCCGCGACCGCAGCCGTCGGCGCCCCCACATCTACTTCGAGTGGTCCGAGGGCGGCCCGACTCGCAACTTCCTGCGCTACCTGGCGTTTGGACAGGGCGCGATCGCCTCGGTGACCCGGGAGATCCTGCGCCGCCAGGAGCCCGACCCGCACCGTCGACCGCACGTGCACGCCGGCTGACCTGCGAGCCGACAGCCCGTCGCGCACGGTGACCGTCGTCATAACGACTGGACGATCCACAGGTTCCTGCTGCTAGCCTCGGCGCAGGTCATGAGTGCCAGCGCGAAGCCCCGGCTCGCTGGCCGGCAACCCTCCTCCGCGGTGGGGTGCCCCGGGTGAAGACCAGGCACCGGCACGACGTCGGTGCAAGCGTGGCCTGGCACCCAGGTCAGCACAGACCCGGGAGAACCATGAGCATCCTCGGCACCACCCCACCGACCGACGTCGCGGACTCCCGCACCGGTCGACCCTCGCCCGCACTGACCCGGCGACGGCACGTGGACATGATGCGAATGTGCAGCGCCGCCTGTCGTCGCGGCATCGCGCTCTAGCACCCCCCTTCCCGAACTCCTTTCCCACCGGCACGCCCATCGGGCGCGCCGTCGGTGGCGCCCGTCCGTGCGCCCCGAGACACCACCCTTCGGAGACACCAGTGCGATTTCTTCCTGCCCTGACCCGTGCCGCCGCCCTGGGCGCGGCCACGATCCTGGCCGCCACCGCCCTCACCGCCTGCGGCGACGACAGCTCGTCCGACGCCACCGCCAACCCGTACGGCCTGGCCCAGGCGGGTGTGCTGCGCGCCGGCACGCTGACCGACGCCCCGCCGAACGTGTACCTCAAGGACGGCAGGTTCACCGGCTTCGACAACGACCTGTTGACCGCCGTGGCCGGCAAGCTCGGCCTCACCGTCGAGTTCGTCGGCACCGACTTCTCCGCGCTGCTCAGCCAGGTCAACAACCGCAAGTTCGACGTGGGCAGTTCCTCGATCACCATCACCGAGGCCCGCAAGAAGACAGTCGACTTCGGCAACGGCTACGACTTCGGCTACTTCGGGCTGGACGTCCCGGCCGGCTCGCCGATCACCGGCTTCGACCAGCTCGCCGGCGAGCGGGTCGTGGTGGTGCAGGGCACCGTCCAGGACGACTTCGCCACCGGCAGGCAGCTCAACCCGGTGCGGGTGCCGGACTACAACGGCGCGATCAACCAGCTCAAGGCGGGCACCGCCGACGCCTGGATCGCTCCGGCGGAGATCGGCGAGAAGTCGGCTGCCGACAGCAACGGCAAGATCACCGTGGCGGCCAAGCAGCTCAGCCCGGCGCCGACCGCGTACGCCGTGGCCAAGGGCAGCGACAAGCTGCGCGAGGCGCTGAACAAGGCCCTCGACGAGGTCATCGCCGATGGCACCTGGAGCCGGTTGCAGGCGCAGTACTACCCGGGCCGGCCGATCCCGGCGGACTTCGCCCCGGGCAGCGGCGCGGTGAAGGTCGCGCCGTCGGCGTCCGCGTCGGCCGCGTCCTGAGCCGGTGACGAGCGAGCAGGGCGGTAGGAGGAGCGACCGATGGATCCGTTGAGCACCCTGTGGGAGACCTTCTTCGACTGGGACGCGATGCGCGAGGCGCTGCCCGAGATGCTGACGGTCGGGTTGCCCAACACGCTGATCCTGGCGGTCTCCGCCGCCCTGCTCGGCTCGGTGCTGGGCCTGCTGCTGGCCGTCGCCGGGATCTCCCGCAGCCGCTGGTTGCGCTGGCCGGCGCGGGTCTACACCGATGTGTTCCGGGGGCTGCCGGCGGCGGCGACGATCCTGCTGATCGGCGTCGGGCTGGCCCCGCTGGGCATGCAGGTCTGGGGGCCGGACCCCTATCCGTTGGGCATCCTGGCGCTGTCGCTCATCGCCGCCGCGTACATCGGGGAGATCTTCCGCTCGGGCATCCAGTCGGTGGAGGCGGCCCAGTTGGAGGGCGCCCGGGCGCTCGGCTTCTCCTGGGCCGACGCGATGCGGCTGGTGATCATCCCGCAGGGCATCCGGCGGGTGTTGCCGGCCTGGGTGAACCAGCTCATCGCCCTGATCAAGGACTCCAGCCTGGTCTACTTCCTCGGCCTGGTGGCCAGTCAGCGGGAGCTGTTCCGGATCGGGCAGGACTACGCGGCGACCACCGGCAACGAGTCGGCGCTGCTGCTGGCGGGGCTGTGCTACCTGGCGCTCACCGTCCCGCTGACGCACGTCGTGAACTGGATCGACAGGCGGCTGCGCAACGGCCGGCCGGCCACCGCGTCGACCGAAGAGGACGACGACATCGCGTCGTACGCCGCCACGGAAGGAGATCGGCGATGACCACCGCCACGACGACCTCGGTCAGCCTCGACGTACGCGACGTGCACCTCGCCTTCGGACCCAACCGGGTGCTGCGCGGCGTCGACCTCTCGGTGCCGAGGGGCGCGACTGCCTGCGTCATCGGCCCGTCCGGGTCGGGCAAGTCCACACTGCTGCGCACCATCAACCGGCTGATCGAACCGGACCGGGGCGACGTGCTGCTGGACGGGCGCAGCGTGCTGGGCGACGACCCCGACGCGCTGCGGCAGCGGGTGGGCATGGTGTTCCAACAGTTCAACCTCTTCCCGCACATGAGCGTGCTGCGCAACGTCACGCTGGCGCTGCGCCGGCTGCGCAAGCTCGGTGCGGACGAGGCGGAGACCGTGGCCCGGGCCCAGTTGGAGCTGGTGGGGCTGGCCGGCAAGGCGAACTCCCGGCCGGCGCAGCTCTCCGGTGGTCAACAGCAGCGGGTGGCGATCGCCCGCGCGCTGGCGCTGCGGCCCGAGGTGATGCTCTTCGACGAGGCCACCTCGGCGCTCGACCCGGAGTTGGTCAAGGGCGTCCTCGGGGTGATGGCCGACCTGTCCGCCGCCGGCATGACCATGGTGGTGGTGACCCACGAGATGGGCTTCGCCCGACAGGTCGCCGACACCGTCGCCTTCATGGACCGGGGCGTGGTGCTGGAGGCCGGCCCGCCCGAGGCGATCTTCGAGCGGGCCGAGCATCCGCGGCTTCGCCGGTTCCTCGACCAGGTGCTCTGAAACCGGGTGCTCTGAGCCGCGCCGGTCGGACGGCCACCGACGATCACTCGTTGGGCCCGCGCCCCAGCAACCGGATCTCCTCGTTGTCCAACGCGGCCTGGAGTTCCTGGAGCACCAGGTCGTCGATCTCCCGGTTGTCGCGCAGCCGGGTGACCTCCCGCCTCTTGTGGGCGAGGACCCCGAGGCGCAGTCGGCGTTCCAACCGGCGCTCCTCGGCGGTGCTCCCACCGCTCTCGTCGAGGTCCTCCAGATGCCGCTGGTACTCGGCCTCCAGCCGACGCACCGAGTCGTCCTGGGCACCGACCTCCTCGGCGATCTGGGGAAGGGCGGCCAGACCCACCTCGGTGGCCCGCCGCCGGGCGTTGCGGGCCTCGTCGACGCGTTCCGGGTCGCCGCTGAGCCCGGCCCAGCGCACGACCAACGGCAGGGTGGTGCCCTGCAGGAGCATGATCAGCACGATCACCAGCGCGGTGACGAAGATGATCAGATCGCGTTCGGCCACCGGTCGGCCGTTGACCATCACCGTCGGGACGGCCAGGGCGGCGGCGAGCGACACGGCGCCCCGGAAGCCGGACCAGCCCGCGACGGTCCCCACCCGCCAGGCGGACGGCCCCTGGGCCTGGTCCACGATTCGCCGACGTCTCAGCCGCGCCGACTGCGCGATGAGGTAGACGAAGATCAGTCGGGTGCCGATCACGACCAGGGTGACCACCAGCACGATCAGCAGAGCCCGCCCGGGCGAGGTGCTGGTAATGCTCCGTACCGACCGGGGGATCTGCGTGCCGAGCAGGACGAACAACCCGCCGTTGATCAGGAAGGTGCTCAGGTCCCAGAACGCGTACGCCAGCACCCGGGACCGGGCGCGGATCACCCGTGGGCCTGCGTAGGACAGCACCAGGCCGGCGACCACCACCGCCAGCACACCGCTGGCGTGCACCATGTCGGCGAGCAGGAAGGCGGCGAACGGTGTGAGCACACTGAGCGCGCCCTCGCGCAGCGGATCGTCGAGCCGTTTGCGGACCAGCACCACGGCGGCCCCCACCAGCAGACCGGCCACCAGCCCGCCGACGCTGGCGCCGACGAACTCCTCGCCGATGCCCAGCACGCCCGGCTCGGCGCTCTGGCTGAGCAGACCCACTGCCACCGCGAAGACCACCAGGGCGGTGCCGTCGTTGATCAGGCTCTCCGCGTGCAGGGTGGTGAGCAGCTTCCGGGGCAGCCGTTTGGCCAGGCCGGTGACCGCGGCGGCGTCGGTCGGCGCGAGGACCGCGCCGAGGACCCAGGCGGCGGCGGGGTTCACCCCGAACGCCTGCGCGGTGAACGACACAGTGACCATGGTGAGCACCACCAGCACCACGGCGAGCAGCCCGATCACCGGCAGGTTGGCCCGGATCTCGCGCAGGCTGATGGTGAGGCTCTCCCGGTACAGGATCGCCGGCAGGAAGATCAGCAGGACCAGGTCGGGTTCCAGGGTGACCTCGGACAGCGGCGGTGTGAGCCCGAGCAGTACGCCCAACGCGATGAGCAGGACCGGCGGGGCGACCCGGTACCGGCCGCCGAGGGTGGTGCCGACGAGGACGGTGACGCCCAGCGCCACGATCAGGATGAGCGCCTCCACGCGTACTCCCCTCGGACCATGGCCGACGGTGCACGCGCCGGTGGTTCCATCTGACCGCACCCGTCGACTGCTTCCAGCGGAAACCGGCAAGTCGCTCTGGAGCGGTGCAGCGGCGGCCCTGGCATCGGGCAGCACGTGCCCGGTGGCGCTCAGGTTGGGTCGTCGGCGCGGACACGTGCGGTGAGCGCGCGGGCGGTACGGCGGTGCTCGGCGGCTTCCTCGTCGCGGCCCAGAGCAGCGGCCAGATCGGCGAGGTGCCCGGCCACCGGACCGACGGTGACGACTCCGCTGCCGGCTGCCAGCTCGGCGGCGGCAGGGCGGAGCGCGACGGTGACGCGTTCCATGGTGGGCCGGTCGCCGATGGCGAGCGCCGCCCGAGCGGTGAGGCACAGCCGCACCTCCCGCAGCAGGTCGTGCGGCCCCTCCGGCAGAGCCCGCAACGTCGCTCTGGCGGCACTGACGTCGTCGGCGGCAGCGAGCAGCAGTGGTCGGACCCAGGGCTCGTGCGGGCCCCAGTCCAGCCGCGCCCAGCCCTCGTCGTCCGGCCCGAAAATCGGCCGTCGTGCAGGGGCCGCCGGCGTGTCGTCGCTCACCGCGTCGGCCAGGCGCAGGCCGAGCAGGGCGAGCGGCAGCAACCCCTGGGTCAGCCCCGGCATGCCGTCAGTGGGCATTCGGTCGGCTGCCGCCCGGTACGCGTCCGCCGCCGCGTCCGACTGACCGTTCAGCGCCAGCCGCAGCGCGGCGTACCACCGGGTGAAGACACCGACCAACGGCAGCTCGTACCGCTCGGCGAGGTGGTCGGCGGCGCGCGCGTGCGCGTCGGCGGCGGGCCGGTCGGCCAGCGCACAGTTGGCCTGGACCAGGACGAGATGCCCGAGCACCTCGAAGGTCACCAGGTGGTGCCGGGCGGCCTGTTCGACCAGGTCGAGGCCGATCCGGGCCCGCGCGTCGGCCAGACCGACGCTGTGGAAGGTGTGCATGAAGCGGGCGTTGAGCGCGAAGGCCAACAGCCCGGGATCGCCGATGTCGCGGGCGATCGTCTCGGCCTCGGCGGCGGCGCGGCGGCCACGATCGGTGGTGGTGCCGCGCAGCTCCAGCGCGAGGGTGCTCAGCAACCGGCTGCGCTGCGCCGAGCCGATCGGGCCGAGCGCGGTCAGTGCCTGTTCGGCGGCTCGGACGATGTGTCCGGAGAGCAGGTCGTCGTCGTTGCGCGTCCAACTGGCGGGCACGTCGAAGCCCGCCAGCGCCTCCTGGATCAGCAGGGGGTCACCGGTGGACTCGGCGGCGGTGATCGCCTCGGCTCGCCGTCGCCGCGCCTCGGCCAGCCGGCCCGTCACGGCCAACGCCCGCCCCAGGCCGAGCAGCGCGGTCACCCGGCCACGCGGCTCGACACCGCCGGCCCGGTCGTACGCGTCGATCGCCTGGCCCCACAGGCGGGCCGCCTCGTGGGGGTTGCCGCCCCGTTCGGCCCGTTCGGCCGCCACCCGGGCGTACGTCGACGCCTCGGCGGCGTGGACCGGCCCGCCGGCGCGCAGCAGGTGGTACGCGAGGGCCGCCGGCTCGACGGGTTCCCGCTGCCGCAGCACCTCCGCGACGGCCGCGTGCCAGGCGGCGCGGCGCGGCGCGGACAGGTCGGCGTAGAGCGTGTCGCGGACCAGGATGTGGGTGAAGCGCAGCCGCCCGTCGGACTCCCGCTCGGTGAGGAACCCGGCCGCCAGGGCGCGGTCCACGGCGTCCAGCGCTGCCGTCGGGTCAGCGGCCAACGCGCCCAGCACTCCCGGGTCGAGGTCCCGGCCGAGCACTGCCGCCTGCCGCAGCACGGTACGGGTCGAGGCGGGCAACTGCGCCAACCGGTGCCGGATCACGTCGCGTACCCCGGGCGGCACGGCCGCCAACCCCGCCTGCCCGGTGCTCGCGTAGAGCTGGGCCAGCTCGCGGACGAAGAACGGGTTACCGCCGCTGCGCTGGTGGATCGACCGGGTCGTGGCCGGGTCCAGATTCCCCCCGACGATGGCGCCGGCCAGCTCGCCGGTCGCCGACGCGGGCAGGCCGGCAAGATACTCCCGGACCGGCTCCAGCCCGGCGGCGCGGGCCAGGGTGGCGGTCAGCTCCGGGCTGATCTCGGTGGCCCGGTAGGTGCCGAGGATCAGCACCGGCCCGCTGGCCGGCTGCGGGCCGGTGAGCAGTGCGGTCAGCAGATCCAGGGTGTCACCGTCGGCGCGGTGCAGGTCGTCGAGGACCAGCAGGAGCGGCTCCGGGTCGGCGACCGCCGAGATCAGCGATGCCACCGCGCGGTGTCGACGGAACCGCACGGTGGCGGGGTCGGCCGAACCGTCAGCCGAGCCGTCTTCCCGGTCGGCGGCCACGGCGGGGGCGGCGACGGGGGCGGCGGGCCCGGCGAGCGCGTCGGTGATCTGGGTCCACGGCCACGCCGGCGGGGCGCCGTCGTACTCCGGGCTGTGTCCCCATGCCGTGGTCCAGCCCTCGGCGGCGAGTCGCCGGGTCAGGGCCTCGGCCAGCGCCGTCTTGCCGGCGCCCGGGTCGCCGCTGAGCAGGGCGAGTGTGGGCTGGCGGCGTCGGGACGCGGCCTCGGCGGCGCGCCACAGCCGCTCGACCTCCGCGTCGCGGCCGACGAACGGGCGCTGTTCCGCCTGGACCTGTCGAACGGGTTTCCCGAGGCCGGGGGTGGCGGCCCGGTCGAGGGATGGGGCGAGGTGCGGCGCCTGGGCCAGGATGTCAGCTTCCAGCCGGCGCAGCTCGGGCCCCGGGTCCACGCCCAGCTCGGTCACCAGGACGTGGCGGGCTTCCCGCAGCGCGGCCAGCGCGTCGCCCTGCCGGCCGGCGCGGTACCGGGCCGTCGCGAGCAGCCGCCAGGCGTCCTCGCGCAGCGGATGGCTGGCCAGGTGTGCAGGTAGGTCCGCGGCGGCCTCATCCGGTCGGCCCACCGCCAGGAACGCCTCCGCCCGCCGCTCGACGGCGAGCATCCGCAGCTCGTCCAGCCGGTTGATCTCCGCGATCGCCCAGGACTCGTTGGCGCAGTCGGCGTACGCGGGCCCGCGCCAGAGCCCGAGCGCCGCGTCCAGCACGGTCAGGGCCGGCGCGGGGCGTCCGGCCGTCAGCAGCCGGGCCGCCTCGCCGACGGCCGCCTCGAACTGGCCGGCGTCGACAGCGTCCGGGGCGGCCTTCAGGGCGTACCCGGGCGGCTCGGTGACCAGGATCCTGGGTGGCTGCCGGGGTGGTCGATCGGGTTCCAGGGCCCGGCGCAGGTCGGCGACGAAGGTCCGGATCGCGCCCACCGCGCCGTCCGGTGCGACCTCCCACAGGTCGTCGACGAGACGATCCACCGGCACCACCCGACCGTGGGCGATCAACAGCCGACCCAGCACCAGGCGCTGCCGGTGTCCCCGCAGGGGGACCGGGCCGCGCTCGGTCGCGGCGGTCACCGGCCCGAGCACGCCGAAGGTCACCGCGACGGGTGCCATCAGCTGCCTGGTCATGGCACCAATCTAGGCCCGTGGTCCGGCCGGCACTGATCCGACGCTGACCGGCTGCTGATCACCGCCGGGCAGGCTCGACGAGGTACGACGGCGACGGGCCACCGCCCCCGCCGGCACTGCTCACCAGGAAGGTTCCCCGTGGACCCGAAGATCAACGGATTCGACTACCGACGCGTCACCGTCGCCGACGGGGTGACGCTCAACGCCGCCGTGGCCGGTTCCGGGCCGGCGATCGTGCTGTTGCACGGCTTTCCGCAGACCCACCTCATGTGGCGGCACGTCGCCGCCGATCTGGCCGCCGACCACACGGTCATCTGCCCCGACCTGCGCGGCTACGGCGACAGCGACAAGCCCCTCGACACCGACGGTGCCGGTTACGCCAAGCGCACCATGGCGGCCGACATCGTGGCGCTGGCCGGCGCGCTCGGTCACGATCGGTTCGCGTTGGCCGGACACGACCGGGGCGCCCTGGTCGCGTTCCGCGCCGGCCTCGACCATCCGGCGGCGATCAGTCACCTGGCCCTGCTCGACGTGCTACCCACACTTGACATGTGGGACGTGCTGCACGGCGCCAGCGCCGCTGTGGCGTTTCACCTCTATCTGATGGCGCAGCCGCCCGGTCTGCCGGAGGAGCTGATCGCCGGCAGCCCGGACGCCTTCTTCGGTCACTTCCTGGACGTCTGGACCCGTGATCCGGGTGCCCTGCCGGCGGAGGTGCGGGCCGCGTACCTGCGCGCGTCCCGCGACGCCGTTCCCTCGATCGTCGCCGACTATCGGGCGTCCGCCGGGATCGACGTGACCCACGACGCCGCCGACCGGACGGCCGGCAACCAGCTGCGGATGCCGGTGACGGTGCTCCAGCAGGACTGGGGCGCGGCGCTGGGCTACGACGCGGCGGCGGTGTGGCGGGCCTGGGCACCCGACCTGAACCACCAGACGGTCACCTGCGGACACTTCATGGCGGAGGAGGCCCCGGCGGAAGTCCTCCGGGCGCTGCGCGCCCTGCTCGCCCGTTGATCGATCGGCGACCCGGCCACCACTGTCACCCTGGGCAAGATATCCGACACTGGTTGTCACCGGGGTGATGAGGGGTCGGGTCGCCGCCCCCGATCCGCCCCACGGCTCAGAAACAGCCCAAAAGCGGCCCTGACCTGCGGGAATGCGACGTTACACCAGGTGGACGCCGACCGGGCATCGGTGATACACAGGCAGATAACGGCAGCCAACGACGTCGAGTCGCTTCACCTTCTCGCCCAACGACCGTCCACAGGCAACGAACCACTGGGCTCCGCCGCACGGACCGCAACTCAAGGGTCGCGACCCACCGATCGGCACTGGTCCACGGGGCACTGCCGGGCGCCGGTCCTCGACCAAGGAGTTGCCGTGGGAAACCTACGTATCCGATCCCGCCACCAGCCGTACGAGATCGCTGTCCTGGTTGCAGCGCCTCTCTGCGGCATCCTGATGATGACCCTCAATGTCCGGCCGACGTCCGTCCAGACGTCCATGCCGGAGCCGATCCAGGTCGCCTGGGAGCTGGGTCTGATCGCGGTGGGCGTGGGTGGACTACTGGGCATCCTGTGGCCCGGCCGGCTCTCCACCGGGCTCGGCCTCGAACTCGCGTCGGTGCTGGTGCTCGGCACGATCACTGGCATGTACGCGGTGGCCGTATTGGTCATGTCGGGCCGAAACTCCATCGTCGCCACGTCGTTCGTGATGGCGGTGACTGTCGGGTCGCTCTGGCGGGCCGCGCAGATAGCCATTGATCTTCGCCGCCTGGCCCGAGCGTGCGAATTTGTGACCTACGAACAGTTGCAGGCAGGTGTCACGTGATCACCGCACCCGCGCCAACCGCACCGCACTGGGTGCAGGTGGCGCTCAGCGTGCTCGGCATCCTCGGCGGAGGCACCGGCCTGGCCGCCATCGCCACCGTCGTGGTGCAGCGCGGCAAGTTCAAGGCCGATGCCGCCGACACGCTCACCGAGGCCGCCCTCACGCTCGTGCAGCCGTTGCAGACGCGGATCACCCAGTTAGAGGGCGAGGCGTTCAGCGCCCGGTCCGAGCTGGGCATACTCCGCGAGCAGGTCAACCAGCTGCAGTTCGTGGTCCGGGTGCTCACTCGGACGCTGGACCGCTGGCGTATCGCGATCCGTGCACCCGACGCCACCCTCCGCAAGGTCCGAGCGACGGTGGCGGAGTCCGACCGGATCCCCGAGATGGACCGTTGACCGGCGTCGTCGCCCCCTGCGGACAGTAAGCCTCAGCCAGCACCACGAAGGCGTTCGGCGAGTTCGCGCACCGCCGCCCGGAACTCCGGGTCGGTCTCGCCCGGATGGTGCCCCCGTAGCGGCGGCGCACACCGCTCCCCCGGCGCCGACAGCAGGTCCGGTGGGTCCCGCAACCGCCGGTCGACCTGGCCCGCCGGATCGGCCGGGTCCGTGGGCGGATCGCCGGGGCGGTGTGCGGCGAAGATCCAGCCACCGACCGGGTCGGTGTCCCGCCAGAGGTTGAGCCACCGCCACTCGACCCGCTCCCCCACCTCACGCAGCACCTTCTCGTTGAGGTAGGCCGGAAAGAGCCGGGCGTACAGGCGGTCCAGCGGCGACCCGTAGGTGAGCAGCGCGACCCGTTGACGTACGCGCGGGGGCAGCCGCAGCACCGCGAGAGCGAGCAGCGCGGACCCGTGGCTGTGCCCACAGAGCAACACCCCGACGTGCCGCTCGGCCAGTTGGCTGATCCGGTCGGCCAGTTCCGGCACCGCGCGGTCGGCGTAGCTCGGCGGGGCGAACGGGTGCGCGGCCCGGGGCCAGAAGGTGCCCAGGTCCCACAGGATCCCGACGTGCCGGCGAAACCACGCGGTCCGATAGGCGAACACGCCACCCGCCAACAGCGTGAACAGCAACGCGGCGAGGAGGAGACTGCCGCCGCTGAGCCCCATCTGGACGGCCCCGGCCGGCAGCCCGAACAGTTGCCACGCCAACTCCTCCGGGTCGCGCCCGGTACGCCCCACCAGACTCGTGGTCAGCCCGACCACCGCGAGCGCCGCGTACGTGGCGGACAGCAGACCCAACCATTCGGTGAACCGCGCCCGGGCGACGGTCTTCGTCGCGAGCCGCAGCCGACCGACCGCCTCCGGCGGCACGACCGGGAAGTCACGGGTGGTGATCGCCGCTGCCGCACGCCGCCGGCGCCGCCGCGACACGACTGTCAACGCGCCGCACAGCAGCACCGCCGCGACCACGTGCAGGAAGAAGGCCAGCAGCGTCCAGCGGTACGGCAACGGTGGCCCACCGTCACCGCGGTAGCCATCGAGCAGCTCCCCCGTCTGGTAGACGAGGCCGGCGGCGAGCGCGCCGGTCAGACCGACAGCGAGGGCGGCGAGGACCGCCGCGCCCAGGCCACCCGGCAGCGCGGACCGGCCGCCCACCCGACCGCGCCGCCACAGCACCACCACGCTGAGCAGCACCAGCAACATCATCTGGCCGAACAGCGCCACACCCGCTATCCCGTCATAGCCGGGAAGCCCGGTCGCCGACGACCAGTCGCGCCGGTCGCTCGCCACGGTGACGAGGGTCGCCACGCTCAGGACGGCTGCCACCGCGGCCGCCGTGCGGGCGGTCCAGGTGGCCGTTTGCGCGGTCGCCGCCCGGTCGATCATCCCCGGAGCGGCGAGCAGACCGACGCAGACCAGCAAGACCGCCGTACTGAGCGCCAGCAGCAGCGTCGTGGGAAGCGTCGCCCCGCCGGCGCGGCGGGCGGTCAGCAGCACAACATTGAGTACGGCGAGCGCGGCGGCGACGTGGATCGCGCGCAGCCGGTGCACCAGCGGCTCCACGGCCCACAGTGGGTTGTCGGCCGGGCCGGGCCGACGGGTGCCGAGGAGACGCAGCACCGCGATGGCGGCGATCGGCAGGAGCGCCAGCACGGCCAGCCGTTCCCCGACGTGCCGGCCGTCGAGCCCGGCCATGGTGTCGAAGGGCGGGCGGCAGCGGGCCACGCCGAGACACCGCCAGGCGAGCAGGTCGAGGGCGACTCCGGCGATGGACACCACGTACAGCACTGTGAGGTTGAGCGCGAGGAGCCGACACAGCACGCTGACCGCTGCGGCGCGGCGGCGGCCGGTGGGGCGCATCCACACTGCCACGTTGCTGAGCATGAACGGCAGCAGGAAGACCATGGCGAGAGTCCGGCCGACGGTGCCCGTCGGCAGGTCACCCCAGCGGTACGCCTCCAACGTCACCCCGTCCGGGCCGACGTCGTCGGAACGGGCGGGGCGGTGGAAGCCTCCGCTGCCGTCGCCGGCAACCTGCCGGACCTGCGGCTGGTCGAGGATGACAGTGGGGTCCGCCCCGGACACGCCGTGCACCCGCAACTCCACCACGTCGTGTCGTCGCGGTTGGTCGCCGTGCTGCGGCCCTCCCCCAGGCATCGGCGGAGCTATCCGGGTCGCCGGTGGGCGGGCGCGTCGCTCTCCCCGGACTGGCGGATGAACCGCCGCAGTCCCGGCATCGCGTCGAACAGGACGATCAGCAGCAACACCCCGGCGACGACGGCGCTGTTGACAAGTTGCGGGGACCGCACGGTGGCCAGCCCGCCCACGATGATGGCCGGCACACCGACCAGGCGCGCCCAGGGCCACCTGCCGTCGACCAGAGCCGCGAGCATGATCCGGGCGGTCAGGAACAGCGCGGGGCCGATGACGCCCACTATCGTCTGCCCCGTCTCGTGTTCTCCCGGATGGTCGATCGTCATCTCCATGGCCACCGAGGTGGCCAGCACACCGGCGATCATGATGAGGTGCAGGTAGCCCGCCATCAGCGTCAACTTGCTGCCGGGCGGGCCCTCCGCCTCGATTCTGGCGCCGAGCCGCCCGCCGGCGGGCACCAGGTAGAGCCGGGCGAGGGCCACCGCGGTCACGAACGCCAGGGCGAAGGCCACAGTGCTGTCCCGGCCCAGGCCGGACTGGCTGTAGGTGATGCCGGCGATCAGGATCAGCTCACCCAGGGCGATGATGAAGATCTGTTGGTACCGCTCGGAGAGGTGCGTTCCGTTCACCTGGAGTTCCGGCCAGGTGCTGCGTCCGAGCCACGGGAACGGCCAGCGCAGCCGAGCCAGGGAGAACTCCAGCACGAGGGCGAGCGCCCAGAGCACCTCCCGGGCCGGGGTGACGGCCGCCCCGACCACCCAGAGCACACCGGAGATCGCGAACCAGACCGCCACCCGCAGGCTCCGCACCTGGAGCGGGTGCCCCCGCAGGGCGGGGATCAGGATCGCCCCACGACCCAGGTGGATGGCCACATAGGCGACGGCGAACACCATGGCGTGCCCGTCGAACACTGTGGGTACGGCGGCGGCCATCAACAGGCCGCCGAACATCGTCCACAGCAGCAGGGTGACGATCAGCGGGGCCCGAGGGTCGAACCAGTCCGCCGACCACGCCGTCACGAACCACACCCACCACAGCGCCGCCAACATCAGCAGCACCTGGAAGCCGCCGGTGAAGCTGAGGTCGTCGAGCAGCGCCCGGGACAACCGGGTCAGCGCGAAGATGAACGCCAGGTCGAAGAAGAGCTCCAGGAACGACGCCCTGCGGGGGTTCTCCCGCCGTTGCAGCAGCCGCGCCGGAAGCCCGCTCGCCATCGCCATCCTTCCCCGGCCCGCAGCTGCCACCGCCGCCCCAGTCGTACCACCCGGACCGCCGCGCCCGGGTCGGTTCCGCCGAGCCGGGCCGTCGTGGTCAGCGCCCGGCGGGGACGCCGCGCTGGGAGACCAGGTCGGACGCCACGGTCCAGAGCCGCTCGGCGTTGCCCGGGTCGACCGCGTACGCGGCCACGCCGCTGTAGTCGGCCGGCCGCTCGGTGACGACCGGGGCCTCCGCGCAGTCCTCGAAGTAGCGACCGCCGACGCCGTCCAGCAGCGGGGATGCCGCGAGCAGCACCGAGGTCGCCGCGCCCTGTTGAGGGGTCTTGTGCATCTCCTTCGGCGACTTCAGCCCACCGGTGTGCTTCTGCAACCCGGTGGCGATCGCGCCCGGGTTCAGCGCGTTGGAGTAGATGCCCTCGCCGACCCAGCGGCGGGTGGCTTCCACGGCGAGCAGAGCCTCGGCGCTCTTGGACTGCCCGTAGGCCAGCAGCGGGTCGTACGGCCGGAACGCGAAGTGCAGGTCGTCGAAGATCACCGGAGAGAAGAGGTTGCCGCTGGAGCTGACCGACACCACCCGGGCGCCGCCGGCCGCGGCGAGGGCGTCGTGCAGGCCGACGGTCAACGCGAAGTGCCCCATGAAGTTGGTGGCGAACTGCATCTCCCAGCCCTCGGCGGTGCGCTCCAGCTCGGGCAGCGCCATGATCCCCGCGTTGTTGACCAGGATGTGCAGCGGCTGGTCCCAGCCGGCGACGAACTGGCGTACCGAATCCTGGTTGGCCAGGTCCAGCGCGCGGGCGGTGACCCGCTCCGCGCCGATGCTGGCCGCGATGTCGGCGGCGGCCTGCTCACCCGCCGCGACCCGGCGGACCCCGAGCACCACCTCGGCGCCGGCGGCGGCGAGCGAACGGGCCGTCTCGATGCCGATACCGGCGGCGCCGCCGGTGATGATGGCCCGTTTGCCGCTCAGGTCCACCCCGGCAATGACCTCGTCGGCGGTCGAGGCGAATCCAAAGGGGGTCGTGATGCGCTCTGTCATTGCTGTCCCGTCTCTCGATCACGCTTACCCCGACACTGTCACCCCAACGGCGGGCGCTAGCCGGTTCCCTGTTTTTCCTGGTAGTGGCAGGACCAGGCTGGGCGGTCGGCGGCGGCTCCTACGATGGGCGGGTGAGCACGGCCGGCCCGCTGGGCGAATATCTGCGTGCCCGGCGCGAGCTGATCGGGCCGGGTGACGTCGGCTTGCCCGCGCACGGCCGTCGGCGGGTGCCCGGCCTGCGGCGCGAGGAGGCGGCCCTGCTCGCCGGCATCAGCGCCGACTACTACCTGCGGTTGGAGCAGGGGCGTGACCGGCACCCGTCGACGCAGGTGATCGAGGCCCTGGCCCGCGCGTTGAGGCTGGACGCGGACGCCGCGGCACACCTGCACGGCCTGGCCCGGCCGGTGCCTTCCCGCCGGGGGACGCGACCATCGGAGCGGGTGCCGGTGGGGATCCGGCAGTTGGTCGGCTCGTGGGCCGAGACGCCCGCCTTCGTGCACGGTCGACACCTGGACGTGCTCTTCGCCAACCCCGCCGCGACCGCGCTGGCGCCGATCTTCACCGCCGGGGTGAACCTGCTGCGCGCGGTCTTCCTGGACCCGAGCGTGCCGGCGCTCTACCCGGCTCTGACGGCGGTCGCGGCCAACGCGGTGGCCGGCCTGCGCGCACAGGTCGGCCCCGAGGTGGACGACCCCCGCCTTCTCGAGCTGGTGGAGGAGCTGACGGCCGGCAGCGAGCGGTTTCGGCGGCTGTGGGCCCGGCACGACGTCACCGCCCGCGCGGGCGGTGGGGTGCGGGTGTTCCAACACCCTGAGCTGGGCGAGTTGGCGCTGCGCTACGAGAAGCTCACGATCAGCGGCACCACCCAGTCGCTGGTCGTCTATCACGCCGAGCCGGGCAGCCCGTCGGCGCGCTCGCTGGCCCGGCTGGCTCGACGGGCAGCACCACGCTAGGTCGCCGTCCCCGGAGCAGGCCGGTTACCGGTTGGCCGCCCGCTCGGCGACCACCACCGAGATCCCGTCGAGGACGCGTTGCAGACCGAACTCGAACGCGTACTCCGGGCCGTACGCGGCGCCGTGCTGCTGGCCGGCAGCGGTGCCGACCCGGGACGCGATCGGGTAGGCGCCGGGCTTCAGGAAGGTCTCCAGCCACGGCGCGTGCGACTGCCACCACTGACCGTCGGTCATGCCGGTCTCGCGTTCCAGGTCGACCACCTCGGAAGCGGCCCGGGCGGCGCTCTTCACGTGACCGAGCACGAGGGTGAGCACCGCGTCGACCTCCACGTCGGTGAGCCCGATGTCGACGATCGCGCCGAGCTCGTAGTCGTACTTGACCATCAGGTGCGGGCCGAGCACCGGTCGGGTCGTCTCGGCCCGCAGCATCCAGGGATGCCGCTGATAGAGCGCCAGATTGTCGCGGGCGATCCGCTCCAGCCGGGTCCGCCAGTCGCCCTCGACGGTGGGGCGCGGCATCTCGCCGTACGCGGTGTCGATCATGACGGCGACGAGTTCGGCCTTGCCCGGCACGTAGGTGTAGACCGACATGGTGCCGACCCCCAGCGCCTCACCCACCCGACGCATGGTCAGCGCGTCGAGCCCCTCGGCGTCGGCGATGTCGATCGCGACCCGGACGACCCGGTCGACGCTGAGCGCCGGACCGGCGCTGCGGCTGGTCGGCTCCCGGGTGCGCCAGAGAAGGGCCAGGCTGCGGGCCGGGTCCGCGGTCGCCTTGCGCTCACTCGCCATGGTGCGGCCATCCTAACAACGCGGCCGTACGCAGTACGCCCGCGCCGGGCTGCTTCCGGGTGCCCCACGCGCTGTCAGAGCGCCTCGCGGTCGTCGGACAGCGTCGGACCGGCTGCGGCGGGCACCAGGTGTCGGACCTCCGGCTCCCCGTCGGTCAGCTCCCGGGCCCGTTGCTCGGCAGCGCGGTCCTCGCCGGTCAACCGGCCACCGTGCTGACGCAGGTGCTCGTCCCAGGACGGCACCAGATACACCTCGACGAACCGGTCCACCGTCTCGGCCGGGCGGAACAGCCCCCAGCGCATCGCGCCGGTCCGCTGCCGCGCGCCACGCACCAGGTCCATGGCCGCCAGGAAGCGTTGGGTCCGCTCCGGCCGGACGGTGTACTGCACGGTCACCAGCACCGGTCCCACCCCCGGGTCCGGCTCGTGCGCCAGGTGCAGTTGCGGCCAGTAGGCCGCCGGTTCCCGGTCGACAGACCGCAGGTCCGGCAACGGCCAGATCCGGCTCGTCAGAGTGCCGACAAGCATCAGCGCCGCCGCCGCCAGGTACGCGGGGGGCAGCCCGGCCATCTCGGCCACCAGACCCCAGAGCAGCGCGCCGGCGGCCTGCCCACCGGCGAAGCACACCTGGTAGACGGCCAGGCCCCGGGCCCGTACCCAACTGGGTAGGAAGAGCTGAATCTCGGCGTTGACGTTGGCCAGCACCGTCACCCAGGCCATCCCGGCGGGCAGCAGGGCGAGCAGCACCAGCGGCACCGCCCGCACGGTGCCGACGACTGTCAACGAGACGGTGAACAGCGCCCCGGCGATCAGCAGGAGCTGGTTGGCCGACAGCCGAGTGCGGATCACGGCCAGCAGCACGCCACCCGCGATGGCGCCCACGCCGAGGGCGGCCAGCAGCACCCCGTACCCGCCGGAGCCCAGGCCCAGTCGCCGACTCGCCACCAACGGCAGCAACGCCCACAGCGCGCTGGCCGGGACCACGAAGACCAGCGCCCGGCGCAACAGCCGACGTACGGTCGGTGAGTGGCGTACGTAGCGGCTGCCGGCACGCAACGCGGCGGTGAAGCGCTCGGGCACCTCGACCGCGCGGGCGTTACCGGGCCGCCACCGCCACAGCGCGTACGCGAAGATCCCGAACGCGACCGCGTTGATGCCGAAGACCGGGGCGACGCCGGTACGGGCGATCAGCACGCCGGCCACCGCAGGCCCGACCGCCCTCGCCACGTTCACGCTTATCGAACCGAGCGCGGACGCCGACCGCAGCTGGTCCTGCGGCACCAGCTCCGGGATCACCGCCGCCCAGGCCGGCAGTGTCAGCGCCTGCCCGACCCCGAACGCGAAGGTGAGGGTGAGCAGCAGCGCCGGCGGCATCCGGCCGGCCAGTGTGAGCAGCGTCAACGCCACCGCCACCGCCACCAGGAACAGCTGCACGGCGATGAGCAGGTGCCGGCGGTCGAAGCTGTCGGCCAGCACCCCGGCGGGCAACGCCAGCAGCAGCACCGGCAGCAGACTGGCGGTCTGCACCAACGCGACAAGAGTGGAGGCGTTGGAGTGGTTGATCAATAGCCACTGCGCGCCGACGGTCTGCATCCAGGTGCCGACGTTCGCGGCGAGCAGGGCCAGCCACAGGTTGCGGTAGACCGCCGTCCGCAGCGGTGCCCAGGCCGAGGCCGGACGGTCGGCGGGTCCGGCTGCGGCCGTCACCACCGCCCGTCCGCGCGCAGCACGCGCTCACCGGAGACGTAGAGGTCGTCGGGTTCCAGCGACAGCAGCCGGACGACCTCGGTGGCGACCTGTTCGGGCATGGCGTACACCTCGTCCAGGAACTCGGCGCCGACCCGTTCCTGTAGCCGCGTCGGCATCGGCCCGGGATGCAGCTGCATCACCTTGACCCGGTTGCTGTGCTGAGCCTCGGCCAGCGAGTCGACCAGGCTGTTGCCGTAGCTCTTGGTGGCCCGGTAGACGGGGATGCCCGGCCGGGGTGCCGCCAGCGCCAGCGCGCCGATGTAGACGACGTTGCCGTGGCCCTGCCGGTGCAGGTGCTGCACCGCTTCCCGCAGCAGGTACGTGATGCCCAGAACGTTGATCTCCACGGCCCGGCGAATGTGCTCCACCGACAGGTCCCCCAGGTCGCCGCCCGCCCACATGGAGGCGCAGGCCGCCACCCCGTCGATCGTGCCGTACCGCTCGACCACCTCGGTGAAGGAGTCGCGGACCTGCTCGTAGGAGGAGATGTCGCAGACGGCGCCGTCGCAACCCAGCTCGTCGGTCGCGGCAGCCACCTCGGCCGGCACGTTGCCGAACACCACGACCTGGTGCTCGTCGACGAGCAGTCGGGCCACCGCGAGGCCGAGACCGCTGGTCCCGCCGACCACCACGAAGGTTCTGGCACCCATGTCTCTCCAGCCGCCGCCAGCACAGGTCACGCGAGCCGCGTGACGGCGCGTTCTTCCCGTTTCCGGACCCCGCACACCCGTTCGCCGGTAGTGCTGGGCATACCCTGAAGAGTGGATCTGGACGGCTGGGGCACCCGCTCGCTCCCGATTAGCGTCTGCTGCATGACCACGGAACACCCTTCGCACCTGGCCGAGGCGCTGCGCCGCCGCCGCTGGCTGATCTCCGCGTGGCCCTGGCGCGCGCTGGCCTACCTGGTGACCACAGTGCCGATCGCCGGCGTCCTCGGTGTCGGGCTGCTCATCATCGGCGGACCCATGCTGCCCGTCGTCAGCACGCTCCGGCAGCACGGCCGACCGCCGAGCATCGCGCTGATGCTGTTCCTGATCACCGGCAGCGTCATCCTGGTGGTGTTGGCCCCGCTCCTGAGCTTCGCGGTGGCCGTCGTCGAGCGGTGGCGGGTCGGGCTCGTCGACAATCGTCCGCTGGCCTCGTCGCCGTGGCCGGGCCTGGTCGCCCGCTACCGCAGCGCCGCGACCTGGCGGGAAGTGGCGTACCTGTTCTGGCTGGGCGGGTTCACGCCGGTCGCGTACTGGGTGTTCCTGGTCCTGGTGCTGCTCGACCTCGGGATGATCACCAGCCCCTGGCTGGCCGGCGACGCCAACGAGCCGGTGGTGATCTGGCAGCCGATCGACACCACCGGCGAAGCCATTCCGTACGCGATAGTGGGGGTGCTGCTGATCCCGGTGCTCTGGTACGCCGCCGGTCTGCTCGCCGCCGTCCAGGCAGCCGTGGCGCGGTGGTTGCTGGCCCACCCGGTGGACGCGGCGGCGCTGCGCGAGGTCACCCGCTCCCGCACCCGACTGGTCGGCGCGTACGAGGCCGAACGCCGCCGCATCGAGCGCGACCTGCACGACGGCGCGCAGCCCCGGCTCACCAGCCTCACCCTCCAGCTGGGGCTGGCCCGGCTGGACGTACCCGAGGACTCTCCCGCCTCCCGACCGCTCGCCGTCGCGCACGACCAGGCCCGGGGCCTGATGGTGATGCTGCGGCAGTTGGTGCACGGCATCCGCCCGCAGAGCCTCACCGACCTCGGCCTGGCCGGCGCCGTACGCGAGTTGGCCGACGGCGCCACCATCCCGGTCACCGTGCACGCCGACGCGCACGACGAGCTGCCGGAGATCGTGGAGACGACGGCCTACTTCGTGGTCTCCGAGGCGCTGGGCAACGTGGCCCGGCACGCCCGGGCGACCCGCGCCGACGTACGCCTCAGCCGGGTCGGCGGTGACCTCGTCGTCGAGGTGACCGACGACGGTCACGGCGGCGCCGACCCGGCCCGGGGCACCGGCCTGACCGGGCTCGCCGACCGGGTCGCCGCCGTGGATGGCCGGCTGCTGCTGTCCAGCCCGCCCGGCGGGCCTACAGTGGTCCGGGTGGAGCTGCCATGTCGTCGGTGACCCGGGTGGTGCTCGCCGAGGACGAGGTGCTGCTGCGGGAGGGTCTGGTCGCCCTGCTGACCCGCTTCGACTTCACTGTGTGCGCAGCCGTCGGCTCCGCGCCGGACCTGCTGGCTGCGGCCCGCGACCACCAACCGGACCTGGTGCTGACCGACATTCGGATGCCGCCGGGCCGCCGCGACGACGGGCTGCGCGCGGCCGTCGCGCTGCGCACCGAGCGACCGGACCTCCCGGTCGTGGTGCTGAGTCAGTACGTGCAGACCGGTTACGCGGCGGCGCTGCTGGACAGCGGCGACGGCCAACGGGTCGGCTACCTGCTCAAGGACCGGGTCGCCGAGGTCACCGAGTTCGTCGACACGCTGCGCCGGGTCGCCGGCGGCGGCACCGCCATCGACCCGGACGTGGTTCGGCAACTTCTGCACCGCCCCCGCGACCCGCTCGCCGCGCTGTCCGCCCGGGAACGCGAGGTGTTGGCGCTGCTCGCCGAGGGGCGGTCCAACGCGTCGATCGCCGGCCGGTTGCACGTCAGCGAGGCGGCGGTCGGCAAGCACGTCGGCAACATCCTGCTGAAGCTCGACCTGCCGCCCAGCGACGACACCAACCGTCGGGTGCTCGCGGTCCTCACCTACCTGCGCGCCGACCCGGTGACCTGAACGGCGCCGGGCCCAGATGGAGCCCTACCGCCCCCGGCGTAGATTCTCCTCAGCGGTACCGGCGCCAGCTCAGGGCGCGGACCATCAGGACGGGGGCACGGCATGGCGAAGGCGCTGCGGGTTGGTCTGCTGGGGTACGGGCTGGCGGGCCGGGTGTTCCACGCGCCGCTGATCGCCGCGACTCCCGGGCTGCGGCTCGACGCCATCGTGACCCGTGATCCGCAGCGACGCGAGCAGGCGCGACAGCACTTCCCGGACGCCCGCCTGGTCGACGACGCCGACGAGCTGTGGCGTACCCCGGACGCCCTGGACCTGGTCGTGGTGGCGACACCGAACCGGCAGCACGTGCCGATGGCGCGCGCGGCGCTCGCCGCCGGCCTGCCGGTCGTCGTCGACAAGCCCCTCTCCCCCACCGCCGCGGAGGGCCGGGTGCTGATCGACGAGGCGACCGAGCGTGGGGTGCCGCTGACGGTCTTCCAGAACCGGCGCTGGGACGGCGACTTCCTGACCGTCCGCCGCCTGGTCGAGCAGGGCGAGTTGGGGCAGGTGCTGCGCTTCGAGTCCCGGTTCGAGCGGTTCCGTCCGACGATCAAGCCGGGCTGGCGGGAGCTCGCCGGTCCGGAGGAGGCCGGCGGCGCCCTCTTCGACCTCGGCGCCCACCTCGTCGACCAGGCGGTGCAGCTGTTCGGCCCTGTCGACCGCGTCTACGCGGAGGTGGACCGTCGCCGCGGGGGCGCGGCCGTCGACGACGACGCCTTCGTGGCGTTGACCCACGCCAACGGGGTCCACTCGCACCTGTGGATGGGCGCGGTGACCGCTCAGATCGGGCCGCGCCTGCGGGTGCTGGGCGATCGGGCCGGCTACACCAGCTACGGGCTGGACGTACAGGAGGCGGCGCTGCACGACGGCGGCCGACCGGGCCAGCCGGGCTGGGGCGAGGTCCCGCCGGACCGTTACGGCCTGCTCGGCGTCGACGGTGACCTGCGGCCGGTGCCGACGGAGCCCGGCGCGTACCAGAGCTTCTACGCACAGGTGGCGGCTGCGCTGCGCGACGGCGCGCCGATGCCGGTGGACCCCGGGGACTCGGTCCACACTGTCGAGTTGATCGAGCTGGCGCACCGGTCGGCGGCCGAGGGCGTGGTGCTGCCGGTCCCGACCGTCTGACCGGTTCGCACGTCCGGCCACCCGGGCTCCTGACGCGTGCGCGAAAACCAGTGGAACGGCGCCGCCGCGCGCCGTTACCGTGCTGCGCAACCAGGTCGTCTAGGCAAGGACGTGCCGTTGTACACCCTGTGAGACCTCCCGAGAGCTGATCTGTCGCGCGTCGCGCAGCTGCGCCGCGCTCCTTTTTGCTGCGGACTTCTCACTGAAACCGGTGTACTTCTGTGCTCGAAAATTGGGCCGTCGTGCCCACCTGCCTACCGATCGTTCGCCGCCGTTGCCACGCGTGCGCGTCCCAACGCCTTCGGGCGAGCGGCAAGTTCCGTGTCAACGCCAACCACAAGCTCCTCGACGCCTGGCTGCTCGCGCTCTGCACCGGGTGCGGGGAGACGGCGAAGCTCACCGTCCTGGAGCGGATGACGGTGCGCTCCATCCCACCCGAACTGCTGGACCGGCTGCATGACAACGACCCCGGCCTGACCGCCGAACTGCTTCAGGATCCGGGTGTCCAGCACCGAAACCGGTTCGTCCTCGATTGGGACAGCGCCTGGCGTCTCGACACCGGCGGACCGGATCACCTGGACCTCGACGTGATCGACGTCGCGGTCCGCAACGCGGCACGGATCCCGGTCCGGCCGACACGACTGATCGCTGATGGCTGCGGTCTGTCGCGGGCCGAGGTCGACCGACTGATCATGGAGGGAAAAGTCGTTTCGGCAGTCCGGTTGAGCGGCAAGCGCTCCGGCGACTTCACCTTCACGCTGAAGCGCTGACCGACGCCAGGGCCTGTCCGGCGGGACGCCGGGCAGGCCCTGATCGGCGTTCTCCTCGGCGGGAGCACCGTCCGGCGCGCGGGCGTCGTCGTCGGTCAGCGCGTCGTCCGACGAGGTGCCGAGGTTGGCGAGCCGACGCTCGGCCTCTCGGACCTCCTCGTCGATCCTGGGGTTCTCCTCGTCGGGACCCTGCGACATGGGCGACCTCCATCGGGCGCGACCGGCAGCCCTTCGGATACCCGACCTGAGGGCGGAGACACGGAGATCCGCCACCATCCATTGATCAGGTGATGAAAAGTAGCTCAATCCGCTCCCCGGGACCTACTTATCATCACTTGATCACTTGATGAGAAGTTGAGCCGGCCCGCCATGAACTGATCCTCATCATGTGATCAGGCAGATCCAACATCCTCGGCGACCCACAGGCCACGCCCCTAGAGGCCCACCACCAAGCCGCGGGTCTGCAGAACGATGATCGCCCGCTGGACCGTGGTCACGCTGACGTCGTAGAGGTCCGATAGTTCGTTGTAGGTGGGTAGACGCTCCCCCGCCGCGTACTCGCCGCTCTTGATGCGGGCGGCGAGATCCTCGGCCACCTCGCGACAGTGGTCGGTTGGGCGCTGGCGCTTCTGGCAGACGTTGCTTCCGTCATGCTGCAGAAGGGATGACCTGCGAGCTGACCGTAGCCGAGTTGGTCAGTGGTTACCGAGCGCCGGGCCGGTCGGCGGGCGCGCCGGGCTGGAGGAGCCCGGGAGCGTTGCCGACCCGGCCCGGTGCCGGATCAGCGCTGCTTCAGCTCGCGCCAGGATGGGTGAGTGCCGCGCCAGGCGTCGGCGAGGATGGCCGCCGAGGCCCGGCTTGGGCACTGCTGCACCCGCTCACGACCCGACGCCCCACCGATCTGGGCGCGGACCTCCCAACCCTGCCCGTCAGTACGGATGTACACGTCCCGGCGCCCGCGCGGGGTCGTGTCTCCGTTCCACCAATGCTCCTCGACCTTCATTCGCCGACCGTATAGCAATTTTTGCGCCGAGGGTACGGCGCAGCAGGGTGGATAGTAGGGCGATAGTCGTAAATCCGGCGCACTTCAACCTGACCGTTACCGGGGAGGAACCGCGACGGCGGCTCCTCCCCGTCCTGAGTAACGAATCAGGCGCGATTCACATGCCGCTGAGCACCCCTGCCAGGGTGTTGGCCAAGGCGTCCTGCCCGGAGGGGCTCGGGTGCGGCGAGCCACCCTCGGCGGTGATCTGGAGGTCACCCGGAGTGAACGGTGGCGGCATCGCCACCCGGACGGCGGGGTCGAACGGGACGCCGAGTTGGATGGCCCAGTTGAGATCGCTGATCACGCCTCGCACGGTGCCCACCCAGAGCGGGTCGATCAGCGGTTGCAGTGTCGACACCGGCGCCGCCGGCAGGTAGGAGTGCGTCCCGGTGGGCAGGAGCGACCTGAGCTTGGCCCACGCGTACTGGCCGACGTCGACGTTGGCCGGGGTGATGTCGTAGTACAGCATCCACACCACCTTGTCCGCGCCGGCGCCGAGCAGCGAGTTGACGATCGTGGTGGCGTCGCCGGTGATGCCGGCGTAGTGGGCCGGGCCGTCGTAGCGCGGCACCCCGATGTTGATGTAGTAGTCCTCACCGACCGGCAGATCCAGCCAGAAGTTGCAGCCGCCGCCGTTGGTGACGATGCCGGCCTTGCCGCCCACGGCCGCCCATTCGAAGCGGAAGACGCCGTACGGGTCCAGGGTCTCCGCCGCGAACTCGAGCCCGCGGCACATGGCCAGCCGGGTCAGGACGGTGGTCCAGTTGGTGTTGTTCACGCCGCCGGTGGTGGCGTGGTACGCGTGGTGCCCGTCCGCCTTCGCCTTGGCGATCCGCGCGGTGGCGAGGCCGAGCGGGCTGGCCACTCGGCCCCAGGCGTTGCCGCACGCGTCCGGGCCGGCGCGGCCGGCGATGATGTCACCGGTGCCGTAGCCGGTGCGGGCGTAGTTGTCGTAGTCGACGACGCTGCCGTCCATGTCGAAGTAGCGCCGGCCGTAGCTGTAGACGCCGTTGTTGCCGGGCATGCCGCGGCCGTCGAACGAGGTCGACGGGCAGCCGGGGCCCACGCCGAAGCCGAACTGGTGGTGTGACGAACTGATCGAGTCCCCGGTGAGGGTGAGGACCGTGTCGTCGGAGACCGTCTGCACCTCGCGGCAGCGGATCCGGTCCTTGTTCGCGTCCACGAGGGTGGGGTTGCCGCTCACGTTCGGGCAGCCGGTCGGCGGCGGGGGTGGCGGCGGAGGCGGTCCCCCGGTGGGTCCGGTGGGCGGGTCGGTCGGATTCGACGGGTCGTCGGTGGGTGACGCCGATTCGCTCGGGGACGCCGATTCGGAGGGCGAGGAACTGCCGGACGGCGAGGCGCTGTCCGACGGGGAGGCCGTGCCGGACGGGGAGGCGCTGTCCGACGGGGAGGCGCTGTCCGAGGGGGAGGCGCTGTCCGACGGCGACGCGCTGTCCGACGGGGAGGCGCTCTCTGACGGGGAGGCGCTCTCTGACGGCGACGCGCTGTCCGACGGAGATGCGCTCTCCGACGGCGACGCGCTGTCCGACGGGGACGCGCTCCCGGACGGCGACGCCGTACCCGAAGGAGAGCTGGAACCGGACGGCGAGGCACTGCCGGAGGGGCAGGGCGACCCCGTGGCGGTGGGCGACGCCGTGGACGTGGGCGATCCCGTTGAGGTGGGTGCGGTAGCGGTCGCGGCGGGTGCCCGCTGCGAGATCGGCTCGGCCGTCACCGGCGGCCGGGTCGCCCTGGTCGGTGAGGTCGAGGGCGACGGCGTGTCGGTCGGGTCGGGGCAGTTGTCGGCGACGGCGGCATTGTGGGTACGGATCTGGGTGAGCCGCGCCTCGACCTCGGCCGGAAGTTTCCCGCCCGGCTTGACGCACGGGTCGAGCAGCCAGGTGGTGCCCTCCAGCTCACGGGTACACGGCGGCGCCTCGTACGACACCGGCTCGGGTCTGGCCGCGACGGCTGGGGACGGGGCACCGCCTGCGGCCGGGACGACCACAGTGGTGACCACGGCCACGACCACCGCCACCCCGGCGGCGAAGAGAGCATTGTGGATGTGGACTGACCTGGTGGGTCGCGGTCCTGGCGGCCCGCTCGGGTCCAGTTGGCTCATGCCGTCCTCCTGGGACTGAGATGCACCGGTAGGTGTTACCGCACGGTAGGCAGACGTGCGGTAACCCGATAGATCAGTCGCCCTTACCTACTGTGGAGGGTGGATCGCACCCGGTGACCTGTCCCGCGCTCCCGGTCGGGCGTGGCCGAGCACCACTGCCAACTCCTGCCGGTTGCGGACGCCGAGCTTGGTGAAGACCCGGGCCAGGTTGTTGTTGACCGTGTTGACCGACAGCCCCAGCCGGTCGGCGATGCTGCGGCTCGGCATCGTCACGGCGAGCATGGCCACGTCCCGCTCCCGGCGGGTCAGCGTCGCCTGTTCGACGTCCGCAGCGCCCGCGGCGAGCAGTGGCGTGTGGACGGAGCGGCAGTTCCGGGTCAGCGTCGCGGCCCGCTGCGCCACCGCCACCCGGGGCCGGCCGCGCCGGGCGTACGCACGGGCGGCGGCACCGAGCACCTCGGCCGCGAGCAGTGTGTGGCCGCGGGCGACGAGGTCGTCCGCGGCCGTCTCCAGCGCCGGCCCGTCAGCGCGGACCAGACCGTCGGCAGCGGTGGCGAGCGTGGCTGCCAGTCCGCCGAGCTGGTCGGCGAGGTCGGTCAGCCGGTCCCGTACCGCCTCCGGCGCGCCGAGTCGAGCGCACTCGTAGAGCGCCACCGCCTCGATGGTGGGCTGCTCACTGTCCTGGGCCAGGTCGGCGGCGTTGCGGGCGGTACGGATCGCGGCGGTGAGATCACCCTCGGCGGCCTCCACCCAGGCTCGATTCAGTTCGACCCAGGGGTGGAAGAGTCGGTTGGCGGCCCGCTCCCGCGCGTCGGCGGCGGCCAACCACCGACGGGCACCGGGCAGGTCGCCGGCCAGGGCACAGACGCCGGCCAGCTCGGCCCAGTACGTGCGCACCAGGTGGTACTGGTCGTTCTCCTCCACCAACGCGATGGCCTCCCGCAGGTCGGCCGCGGCGGCGTCGAGCCGGCCCTGCGTCCTGCCGATGATCCCTCGGAACCCCGCCCAGACGGCGACCATCCCCCGCGCGTCGCTGGCCACCGCGTCGCGGTAGCCCCGGTCAGCCAGCTCGGCTGCCCCGGTCAGCTCCCCGGCGGCGTACCGGGCGTAGCACAGCCCCAGGCCGACCTGGGCCTCGTTCCACGGCAGCCGCTCCGGTTCGGCGGCGAGCACCGCCCGGCCCCGCTCGGCCAGCTCCGCCGCGAGATCGAGTCGGCCGAGCATTCCGGCTGCCGAGGCGGCGCCCATGGTCGCCCAGCTGGCGGCGCGTACGCCGATGTCGGGTCGGTTCAGCACCGCCTGGCCGACCTCCAGCGCCGCCTCGCACCGCCCGTCGTAGAACAGCACCCATGACCGGGTGGCCTCGGTCAGGTCGTGGCCCGGTGCGCCCGCCGGCACCATCCGCAGGGTGTCGTGCGCCTCGTCGATCCGATCCAGGCCCCAGTAGAGCAGGCCGGCCCGGGTGATCGCCCAGATCGCCAGGCGCTTGCTGCCCGCGGGCGGGGCCGGCGGGAGCATGTCGAACGCCTCCTGGCTGCGGGCCTGGTACTGCAGTACCCGGGCCAGCAGCCACTGCGCCTCCCAGCCCTGCCCCGCGTCGTACGCGGTGCGGGCCAACCGCTCGGCGAGGTCGATGTCGAACCGGTCGATGGCCTGCCGGGCGGCGGCGAGCGCGATGCCCGGGTGGTGGACGCTGCCGGAGCGGAGCTGCCACACCCCGGCGACGAGGGCGTCGTCGCGGCGGCGCAGCGGCATGCCGGCCAGTACGTCGGCGAGTTGCCCGAAGACGGTTCGGGAACGACTGGCCGGCATGCTGGCCCGCAGCGCCTCGCCGTAGAGCGGGTGGGCCATCCGCAGGGCGGTCCGGGCGCCGGAGCGTTCCGCGACCGCCATACCGCTGCGTTCGGCGGCCTCGATGGCGGCCGGGTCGGTGACTCGTTCCAGCAGGGCCAGGGACAGCGGTTCGCCGCAGGCCACCACCTCCAGCACCTGGCGCGCGGCGGGTTCCAGGGCGCGCAGCCGGGCACTGACCAGTTCGGCCAGCCGAGGGCTGCCGGACGCCGTGCCGCACCAGCGCCAGATCCCGCGCGACTCGCGTAGCCCGCCGGTGTCCATCGCGTCGGCCAGCAGCTCCCGCAGCAGCAGCGGGTTGCCGTCGGCGAGGTGCGTCAGCCGGCGGCGGCTGATCGCGTCGAGCGGGCCCGGGGCCGCCTCGTCGAGCAGGTGCTCCACGGCGGTGGCGGGCAACGGGCGTACGTCCAGTCGCCGACCCGACCCGGCCCACAGCGAGGTGAGGGCGTCGGAGAGCGGTTCGCCGGCACGGACGGTCGCCACAGCGACCGCCAGCCCGTGCACGGCGAGCTGGTGCAGCAGCCCGGCCGACGGTTCGTCCAGCAGGTGCGCGTCGTCGATGCCGATCACCAGCGGTCGGTCGGCCCCCCGACGGGCGAAGTCGCGCTCCACGCTGACGACCAGCCCCACCGGGTCGGCGCGGGATCGGGTCGGCGCGGGTATCAGGTGGGAGACGGCACCGAACGGAATGGACCGCGCCGCGCCGGTCGCCGAGACCCAGTGGCACTCCACGCCGTCCTCGGCGGCGCGGGCCAGCGCCTCGCGCAGCAGCCGCGTCTTGCCCACCCCGGCATCGCCGACCAGCACCAACCCGGGCAGCCGCGCCGACACCACGTCCTCGATGGTCTTCAGCTCGTCGTCGCGGCCGACGAGTGTCCATTCGCCACGTCCCGACATGCCGACGCTCACCTCGCCCTCGGGACAGCCCCACCGCCCACCCTATGGGCAGCTCCGGCACTCCCGCTCGACAGCGGTCGACGGTTGTCCGGCTCCGACGGTCACCCCTGGGTCGTCAGGAGGTAGTCGTCGGCTTCGGGGCTCCAGCGCAGGTCCAGTACGCCGGCGGTGGCGGCGGCCTTGCAGAACTGGAGGAAGCTGCGGTAGCCCAGCTTCTTCTCGCTGAAGTCGGGGCGGGCCCGGCGTACCTGGTTCTTCAACCCGGACAACGCCACCGGGTTGCCGCCGCTACCCAGGTCCGCCACGACACCCCGGAGCAGACCGAACGCCACCTCCCGGTCGCCGTGCTCGGGCAGTGAGACCTCGGGGTCACCCTTCGCCGGACCTTCGGCCAGCTCGATCACGTTGCGCTCGGCGAGGTGGCGCAGCAGTTCGCCGAAGGTGCGGAAGCCGTAGTCGGACTCGCTGAAGGTCGGGTCCTTGCGCAGCAGAGTGCGCTTGAGCCGGGAGGCGGTGACCTCACCGTTGGCGCTGCCCTGCAACCCGGCGACCGACTGGGCGACGAACACGGCGAGGGCGTCCACGTCCCGGCCGGGCTCCTCCCCCGTCGGCCGGCGGTCCACCTCCGGCTCGTGCTCCCGCTCCGGCTCGGGTGGGCGTTGCTCCGCGCCGGCCTGCCGGGTGGTGGGACGAGCGCGCCGGCCACGGGCCGGCGGGATGTCCACGCCCTCCAGCCGGTCGTAGTACAGGAACTCGTCACACGCCGGGGGAAGCAGGCCCGAGGTGGACCCCTCGACCCCGACGCCGATGACCCGCTTGTTCAGCTCGCGCAGCTTGTGCACCAGCGGGGTGAAGTCGCTGTCACCGCTACAGATCACGAAGGTGGAGATGTAGTCGCGTTCGAACGCCAACTCGATGGCGTCGACGGCCATCTTGATGTCCGCGGCGTTCTTGCGGGACGCGCCCATCCGCTGCGGGATCTCGATCAGCTCGACGTGGGACCGGGTGAGCATCCGGCGGTCCTCGTCGAAGTAGGACCAGTCGGCGTACGCCCGCCGGACCACCACCCGACCTCGTTCGGCCAGCGCGTCGGCGATGGGCCGGAAGTCGAAGGCCGCGCCGCCGCGATGGTCGCGCGCGCCCAACGCGAGGTTCTCATAGTCGAGGAAGAGGGCAATCCGGTCTTCTTGATCCACGCGGACCAGCCTACGCCGGGCCTGAGCTGGTCGGGGCGGACGACGCGCGACACCTCAACTCGACGACCGTCCATTTCTTGCGGCCTGATAGTCGTTTATTTTCAATGTTCGATAGGTGTCTTGCAGTGCCATGTCTGGTGCTGCATCATGACGATCAATGTCGGGCGTCGGGGGAGCGCCAGGCGGACCTCCACCACCACCCACCCAGGAGGGTCACCGATGTTTCGCAGCCTCACGCCGGCGCGGGGACGCCCCGGCCGGCCCAGCGGCACCGCCGTCGCGCTCGCGGCCGGTCTCGCCGTGCTGGTCGCCGGGCCCACCGCGGCCGCCGCCAGTCCACCCGGGTCCGCTGGCGCGCAGCCGGTGGTCACCCGGGCCGCCCTCGATCCGGCGCTGGTCGCCGGACGCGGCGCCGACGTCGACTTCCTCGAGCAGGAAGCGGAGAACGCCCGCACCAACGGCGAGATCATCGGACCCGACCGGTCCGCCTACACGCTGCCCGCGGAGGCTTCCGGCCGCCGGGCGGTCCGACTCACCCCCGGGGAGTACGTGGAGTTCGTGCTGCCCAGCGCGGCGAACGGGATCACCGTGCGGTACAGCATCCCGGACGCGCCGCAGGGTGGTGGGATCACCGCGCCGCTGCGGGTCGCCGTCAACGGCAAGCACCTGCGCACCATGACGCTCACCTCGCAGTACTCGTGGCTCTACAACCAGTACCCGTTCACCAACGACCCGCAGGCCGGGCTGCTGCACCCGGACTGGTGGATCACCGAGTGCCAGTGCGTGCCGTCGGCCACCACGCCGTATCCGAGCATCGACAAGCCGTTCCGGCCCACCCACTTCTACGACGAGCAGAGGCTGCTGCTCGGGCGCACCTACCGGGCCGGCGACAAGGTCCGGCTCACCGCGCCGCCCGGTAGCGCCGCCGCCTGGACCGTCATCGACCTGCTCGACTCCGAGTTGGTCGCGCCACCGCACGTCCGGCTGCTCGCCGCGAACGTGCTCGCGTTCGGCGCCGACCCCACCGGCCGGCGGGATTCCGCCGACGCGCTGGACCGGGCCATCGCCTTCGCCCGGCGCGCCCACCTCAAGGTCTACATCCCGCCGGGCACCTACCAGGTCAACCGGCACATCATCGTCGACGACGTGACCATCGAGGGCGCCGGCAACTGGTACACCACCATCAGGGGCCGCGAGGTCGCCCTGCCGACTCCCGCGCCGGACGGCTCGGTGCACACCGGAGTCGGGTTCTACGGGCGGGACGCCGCCGACGGCGGCAGCCGTAACGTGCACCTCTCCGGCTTCGCCATCGAGGGCGACGTCCGGGAGCGCATCGACACCGACCAGGTCAACGCCATCGGCGGAGCGATGAGCGACTCCACCATCGACGGGCTCTACCTGCACCACACCAAGGCGGGCCTCTGGTTCGACGGCCCGATGCGCAACGTCCGGGTCACCAACAACATCATCGTCGACCAGATCGCCGACGCGCTCAACTTCCACACCGGCGTGACCGACTCCCTGGTGTCGCACAACTTCGTCCGCAACACCGGCGACGACGGCCTGGCGATGTGGTCGGAGAAGACGGCCAACGCGCGGAACACGTTCGACCACAACACAGTGCAGTCACCGACCCTGGCCAACGGCATCGCCATCTACGGCGGCACCGACACCACCGTCTCGCACAACCTGGTCGCCGACCCGGTACGCGAGGGCAGCGGCCTGCACGCCGGGGCCCGCTTCGGCGCGGAGCCGTTCACCGGGTACCTGCGGTTCACCAACAACACCACCGCCCGCGCCGGCACGTACGAGCTGAACTGGAACATCGGGCTGGGCGCGATCTGGGTCTTCGCCCTGGATCGCAGCATTGAGGCGCCCATCGAGGTGACCGGCGACGCGTACCTGGACAACACGTACAACGCAATCATGCTGGTCAGCGACTGGCCGGTGAAGGATCTCTACTCGATCTCCGATGCGCGGTTCCGGGACGTCCGGGTCGACGGCACCGGCACCTCGGTGGTCAGCGCCCGCGCGGCCGGGTCGGCCTCGTTCGCCAACGTGGACGCCCGCAACGTCGGCGCGGTAGGCGTCAACAACTGCGGATCGTTCCACTTCACCCCGGCCGGTTCGGAGTTCACACTGACCGACCTCGGCGGTAACGACGGCGGGTGGCTCGCGCCGTGGCTGCTGCCCAACACCATCACCTGCGACGACCGGCCGCCCGTGTCGCCGCCCCCGCCTCCGGCGCAGTGGTGACAGCGGTGGGCGGCCCGAGCGATCGGGCCGCCCACCGCGCACAGATCAGCGCGTCCTGACGTACGCCAGCGGCACGGTAGTGGGCTGACCGTGCCATCTGCCGCTCAGCGTGCCCCCGGCCGGCCCGTCGGCCCCGGCCCCGGGCCTGCGCACGACGACCAGCTCGACGGTGTCGGTGTCGATGAGCGTGCGGTCCTCGTCGACCACCCGTCGCACCGCGCCCACGGCCGGCACCTGGGCGTCGGCGGCGCTGTCGACGACGACCGTCACCGTCGGTTCACGCACCTCGCGCCGGCCGTCGACCTCGAAGTACTGCTCCGCCTGGCCGCTGCCGCTGAGGATCGCGTGGGCGAGCGCGGCGGCGTACACCGGGTCGACGCAGCCGTCGTACACCCAGCGCCGGCCGAGCACCGAGTGCTCGGTGGTGCCGACCAGCCACCCGTCCGCGCCGTCGAGGGGCGCGGCGCGGTAGGTGAGCGGGACATGGTGGACCGGCCCGTCGGCGGCACCGACCAGCATCGTCTCGATGCCGACCTCGCCGGCCGGGTCGTCGAAGCGGTAGGCGCCCCGGCTCACCACCTCGACGCCTGTCGGTCCGGCGAACCACCGTCGGTGGGGCAGCCAGGCCGTCAGCAGGTCCAGCTTCGTGGGGTGCAGGGTCGCCCTGTGCAGCAGTGCCATGACGGCAGCCTAGTCAGAGGCCCGCACACTGTTGCCCCCCGATCGTGCAGCTCTCCGGTTCCCGGGCCTTCGGCCGGCTGTCGCGGACGTCGAAGCTGATCGTCTGGGATCCCCCGGCCGCCACGGCGGCTCCGGTGAAGGTGACCACCCGTCGGTCCTGTCGCCAGTTCGCGCCGTCGACGTCGTCGACGGTGGTGCCTTCGGCGAGGGTGACCACCACGGCCCAGTCCGCCACCGGCGCGCCACCGGGGTTGCCGACCACGATCTCGCCGGTGTAGCCGAAGAGTCGGTCGGACTCGGTCTCGTAGCGGGCGGTGATCGGCGTCGGTGGCGGAGGTGGCGCCGCCGACGCGGGCGTCCGCGAGGGCTTCGCCGACGGGGTCCGGCTCGGCCGGGTGGTCGCCGACGCGGTGGTCCGTGAGGGGCGCGCCGAGGGGGTCGCCGTGGGGGCGACGGCGGTCCTGCCGGCCGTCACGGTCGGCGACGCGGTGTCGGTCGCTGCGGGCGCGGCGGCCGGCTTCGCGTCGGGCGGCAACGTCACCCATGCCGCCGTCCCCGCCACCAGCACGGCCCCGGCGACCAGGGCGACCAGCGTCCGACGCCGACGGGGATTGCGACCGGGCCTGCCGCGTACGCCGATCAGCGGCAGTTCCGCTGTCATCTGACCGTCGGCGCGGCGCAGGTCGACCTGCTGGAAGGCGATCCAGTCGAGGATGGCTGGCAGCCGGACGGTCAGCGCCTGCCGGAGCTGCTGCTCGCGGGGGTCGTGCTGCTCAGCGGACCACGCGCCGTGCGTGCTGACCTCCCGTAGCTCCAGCCGGCAGCCCTGCTTGGTGGCCGTGACCGTGCAGGTCAGCTCGCTGAGCCGACCGGCCTCGTCGCAGGCCAGCACGAGGAGGTCCGGCTCCTGCCGCTCGGTCACCTCGACCTCGACGTTGGCCTCGAAGCCGGGCAGGCCGGCGGTGTGCAGCAGCATCCGGTCCGGTACGCCCTCGACCATCTCGGCCTCGGCGAACCACCGGCCGAGCAACCCCCGATCGGTCAGAGCGCGCCAGACCCGCTCAGCCGGGTGGGACAGGTCGACCAGCGCACCGATCTCGATCACGGCGAGACTCTAACGGGTTGCCCGCCTGGCCATGCCCGCCCGCCCGAGCCGGTTGCCGGCGTCCTGGTCAGCCCCAGCGGCTGAACCGCTCGACCACTGTGGCCAGCGCGGCCCGGGCGTCGGCGCTCACCTCGGCGACCACCTGCGCCGCCGGCACGTCCCGGGCCAGCTGGTGCGCCTGCCCGGCCCACAGGTTGGCCATCGACGCGTCCGCGTCGCGCCGGGCGGCGGCGAGCAGTGGACGCGTCAGGTGCAGCACCTGGGGGTAACCGTGCGGTGCCACCGCGTCGTGCTGACGCAGGAAGTCGTTGGCCACGCCACGGGCCCGCTTACCGGTGTACGACCGGGTCAACGCGGTCGGCGTGGCACTGGCCACCGCCGCCCGGTGCATCGGCGAGCTGCCCGCCTCCGGGCAGCGCAGGAAGGCGGTGCCGAGTTGCGCGGCGGCGGCGCCGGCGGCCAGCACGGCGGCCACCGAGGGGCCGTCGACGAGGCCGCCCGCGGCCACCAACGGCCGGTCACAGCGGGCGGCGGTCAGCCGGAGCAGCGGCAGCAACCCGTAGTCGTCGTCGTCCGGCAGGCCACCGCGATGCCCACCGGCCTCGGTGCCCTGCACCACCACCGCGTCCACACCCAGGTCGGCGGCGGCGCTCGCGGCGTCCGGGCGGGTGACGGTGGCCCACACCTCGGTGCCCCGCTCACGCAGGGCGGCCACCGCCGCCCGGTCGGGCAGCCCGAACACGAAGGACACGACCGGGACCGGGTCCGCGAGCAGCGCGGCCAGCTTCTCCGGGTACGCGTCGTCGCCGCCCACCGGCTCGCCCAGGCTCACCCCGCGCTGCGCGGCCTGCGGGGCGAGCCGTTGCGCGTACGCCTGGACGGCGGCCTCGTCGACGCCGCCGGGGTCGGGCAGGAAGACGTTCACACCGAACGGCCGATCGGTACGCGCGCGAACCTCGGCGACGTCGGCGACCAGCCGACCGGTGTCGATCATCCCGGCGGCGAGGAAACCCAGCCCACCCGCGGAGGACACGGCGGCCACCAGCGCGGGCGTGGACGGGCCACCAGCCATCGGGGCGGCGATGATCGGGTGGCGCAACGTGGACAGGACGGACATCCCCCCATCCTGCCGCAGGCCCGGCCCGATCACTGGCGCGCGGTGTGCCTCCACCAGAGCGCGGCGGCCAACCCGAGCAGGACCAGCAGCGTGCCCGCGCCGAGGGCCAGCGGCCACGTCCGCCCACCTTCTCCGCCGCCGACCTGTCCGGCGGCCGGACGGACCGCGGTGGGCGCGACCGGGTCGTCGGACCGCGTGGGTGGCACGGCGGTGTGCGTGGTGGCGGTGGCCGGGTAGCGCAGGATCGTCGAGCGGGTGCCGGCTGACTGACCGGCGGACTCGGAGACGGTGAGCAACGACCCGCCATCTCGGCTGTAGGTGATCGACTCGCCCTGAGGCTCGTCCGGCAACGGGGTGATCCGCGGGGTGCCGGTGGTCAACGCGCGGACCACGTCGCCGTCGGGCACGTCGTACTCGAAGGCGTCGGCGTAGCTGCGCAGCACCACCCGCCGTCCGTCCGGCGCGCCCGCCGCGCCGGTGATCACCCCGCGCCCCAGGAACGAGAACGGGTTGCTGGTCGTGGTCGAGGGCACTGTCACCTGGCCGAGCGCGGTCAGCGGCGTCGTCGCGTCCGACCGCAGCGCGGTGGTCGGCGCGTACAGGAAGACGGTGCCGCTGCCGCCCTTGGTGACGATCAGCGGCCGCCCGGACGCGTCGAGCAGCAGCGCCTCGGCGTCGTGCGGACGGTCCGGGTAGGTCATCCGGTGCAGCACCGGCCTCTTCGCCCCGGGCGCGAGCCGCCACACGCCGACCGTCGTCCGGGAGCTGTCGTTGTCGCCGATGTCGGCGACCCAGACGGTGCCGTCCCGGCCGATGGCCAGGTCCTCGGTGTCGCGGGGACGGGACGGGAAGGAGACGGTGCGCGCCACCGCGCAGCGCTGGTCGAGGAAGAAGATCCGGCGGCGGGCCTCGTCGTCGGCACCGTCGTTGATCACCACGTACCCGTCGTCGGTGGCGACCATCCCGGAGATCTCGCGCAGCCGGTCGTCGCGCACCTGGCAGACCGGCGTCCCCGCCGCCGCCGCGCCCGCCGTGGCAGCGCCCGGCGCCGGCACCACGGCCGGCGGCACCGCGCCCGCGAGCAACGCGGTCAGCACCGCTCCCGCCCGAGCACGCCGCCCCCGGGTCAGCCGTCCACGTACCCGCATCGCCCACCCTCCTCGTCGCGGCCGTGACCGGCCACCCGCCCATCCTGGCCGATCCCGGCCGCGGTCGACGGTCATCGGGGGGACGCGCCGGAACACCACACCCGAGGCGACGGCCGACTGACCGCCGTCGGACCGGTCACGGCCCGCCCCGGGGCCGGCCCCGCCACGGTACGACGTGGACCGACCCGGGGCGTCCGCTAGCGGACGGACCAGCGCTGGGCGCCGCTGCCGTTGCACGTCCAGAGCTGCGTGGTAGTGCCGTTGGCCGTGCCGGCGGAGGTCACGCCGACGCACTTGCCGGCGGAGGCGAGCACGACAGTGCCGTCCGTGCGGAACGTGAAGCGCTGCGCGGCGGTGCCGTTGCAGGTCCAGATCTGCACCCTCGTACCGTCGGCGCCTGCTCCACCGTTCACGTCCAGGCACCGGTCGCCGTAGACCCGCAGCTCCCCGGCAGCGGTGCGGGTCCACCGCTGGTTGGTGTCCCCGTGGCAGTCCCAGATGATCGTGGCAGCGCCGGCGGTGGTGCTGGCGCCGTTCACGTCCAGGCAACGCCCGGAGGCGGGGTTGACCAGGCCGACGGCGGTGCCCACCGGCGGTCCGCCCGCCGGGACCAGGCTGCCGGGCACCGACTGCAACGCGGCGTACCAGCGGGCCGCCATCTTGTCGTACCCGCCGGCGTTGGGGTGGACGCCGTCGGCGAGGTCGGCGGTGGTGAGCGCGGCGTGCATGTCGACCAGGTGCACCCGGCTGCCCTTCTGCGCCACGATCCCGGGGATCGCCGCGTTGTACGCCTGCACCCGGGCCTCCAGGTTCGGGTCTGCCTCCGGGGTGATGGTGGCGACGAAGACATCCGCTCCCGGAGCCGTCGACCTGATCTTGTCGATGAGGCCGGAGAGCCGGGCCGGAGCGGTGGCGAGGTTGTAGTTCTGGTTCACGTCGTTGGTGCCGATGTGCAGCAGCACGGTACGCGGATCGGTGGCCCGCAACCAGGTGACGATGTTGGCGTCGAGCTGGTCGATGCGCCAGCCGGAGTGGCCCTCGTGGTCGTGGTCACCGAGGCTGGCCGGCCCGTTGAACCCGGAGCCGACGAAGTCGACGGTGTAGCCGCCGCCGGCCAGCCGCTGCCACAGGTTGATCCGGTACCCGCCGGGCACGTTGAAGCCATCGGTGATCGAGTCACCGAGTGGCATCACACGTACGCCACCGTTCGACTCGGCCTGGGCGGGTGCGACCTGGGCCAGCGCCAGCGCAGCCCCGAGGACGAGCCCGAAGGCCCCGGCGGCGGCCTGTCGTGCGTTCCATCGCATGGTTGATCCCTCTCCTCGAAGGTCGTCCGGGATCGTCGGTGGTACGCCGTCCGCCGAAAACGACGACCCCAACCGGACACATCCATTGATGGTGGGCGATGGGCTGTTCAGGCTGGGCCGGTTCCGGCACGGGCGCGAGCCGAACGCCGGGCTGGCTGCGCCGAGCGGTCCGGGGGGTCCCCGCCTCCATCTGACCGGCCTCGACGCCCATTGAGGGTTACCTGTCGGTGCGGAGACCGGCACGGTCCGAGATGTCCACGGTCGCGGCAGGCCCGGACGACGGCGCCCCCGCCGGGCCCGGCGCCGCCAGGCCGACCGGCCATGGAAGGGGCAGAGGGTGCGGATCAGAGCGGGGTTGTGTGTCGCGGCGGGACTGCCCACCGACGCCCGATCGCCGTTCCTGTTACCGCCACCGGCACCGACGTGGACGGCCTGGTCTACGGCAACCTCGGCTCGGGCGGCCTGTCCGTGTCTCCGTTCGCTGAGCGGTCTCCCGGGTACGGCCGGCACCGCATCGAGTACCGGGACATCGACGCCGTCGGCAACATCGGGCCGGCCCGCGCGTTCGTGGCCACGCTGATCCCGCCTCCACCGGCCTGCACCACAGTGGTCACCGGCCGACACGCTGGCCCGCTGACCGTCACCACCGGTGTCACCTGCCTGCGCGCGGCCACCGTGACCGGCCCGGTCACCGTCGCGCCCGGCGCCGCCCTGGTCGCCCAGAGCTCCTCGATCGCCGGAAACCTGACGGCGTCCCGCGCTGCGGCCGTCGAGGTGCTGAACACCGAGGTACGCGGCGCTGTGGCGCTGACCGGCACCTCCGACCACGTCACGATGGTGGGAGCCCGGGTATCCGGGCCGCTGGCGCTGACCGGTACCGCGTCGGCGCCCATCCTCGCCGGCGGCCAGGTGGGCGCGTTGGCCTGCTCGGGCGGCCCGAACCCCGTCGACCTGGGGGCGCCCACCACGGTACGAAAGCCCACCGCAGGCCACTGCCGCCGGGCGTGACGCGAGCCCCTCTCCAGATCCGCGCAACGACCGGGATGGTGCCGCTTCCGCAGCGGCGGGGGCAGCACTATCCCGGATACGGCCCAGATCTCGACCAGCGCGGCGGCCTGAGTGCGGCGCTGGCGGGTAGGCAGCGGCCCGGCGGCACGTCGACACCCGCCGGGTGGGAGGCTCCGATGAGCACGTACCGGGATGAACAGGGCGACACGTTCCCTCCGCCGGAGGCGGATGCCCTCGAACAACGACAGGACGCGTTCGACGTCGGGCCGCCGGACCGGGTGTCGGGTGACGTGGACCCGGAGGCGGCCGAGGCCGACCTGGCCGAGCAGGGCGCCTTCCCGGCGGGCACGCTCGAGGAGGTGACGTCGCTGCCGGCAGACGCCAACCCGGCGGACGCCCTCGAACAGCGCCAGGAGATCCCGGCCCGCGACGAGGGGCGTCGCACCTGACCACGCCGGCGCGGCTCAGCCCACGCCGCTGACCGGCCGGCTCAACCGGCGACGCCGACCGGCCGGCTCAACCGGCGACGCCGACCGGCCGGCTCAACCGGCGACGCCGACCGGCCGGCTCAGCCGGCGACGACCTGCCAGAGGAGGAACGCGTTGAGCGCGACCACCAGCACGGCCACCAGGGACGCGGCGGCGGTGGTGAGCGGGTGGTTGACCAGGTTGCCCATCAGGTCGCGGCGGCGGGTGAAGGCGACCACCGGGATCAGCGCGAACGGGATGCCGAAGCTGAGGATGACCTGGGACAGCACGAGCGCCCGGGTCGGGTCGAGGCCGATGGCGAGCACGGCCAGCGCGGGCAGCAGGGTGACCAGCCGGCGCAGCAGCAGCGGCACCCGCCGCCGCAGGAAGCCCTGCATGATCACCTCTCCGGCGTAGGTGCCGACGCTCGTGGAGGCGAGCCCCGAGACCAGCAGGGCGACGGCGAACCCGAACGCGGCGGTGGTCCCGATGGTCTGGCCGAGCCCGGCGTGCACCCCCTCCAGGCTGTCCGCACCGCCCGGACCGCCGCCCCGGAAGCTGGCCGCGGCGATCAGCAGCATGGCGAGGTTGACCGCGCCGGCCGCGCTCAGGGCGAGCAGCACGTCGGTGCGCTGGCCGCGGAACAGGATCCGACGCTCGGTGTCGTCGGCGGCGGGAATGCGGTCGCGGGTGAGCGCGGAGTGCACGTAGATGACGTGCGGCATGACTGTCGCGCCGAGGATGCCAGCGGCCAACAGCACGCTGTCAGTGTCCTGCAGGCGCGGCACCAGGCCGGCCATGGCCGAGCCGGGATCGGAGCCGGAGGCGAGCAGGTTGGCGGCGAAGGCCAGCACGATCACCCCGAGCAGGATGGCGATGGCGACCTCGAAGGCGCGGTACCCGCGCGAGCGCAGGGCGAGCACGGCGAACGCGGCAGTGCCGATGATGATCCCGCCGGGCAGCAGGGGCACGCCGAAGAGCAGGTACAGGGCGACCGCGCCACCGATCACCTCGGCCAGGTCGGTGGCCATGGCGACCAACTCGGCCTGCACCCACATCATCCGGTTCACCGGCCGGGGTAGGCGTTCCCGGCACAGCTCGGGCAGGCTGCGCCCGGTGGCCAGACCCAGCTTCGCGGTGAGCGTCTGCACCAGCATCGCCATCAGGTTGGCCACCACCACGACCCAGACCAGCAGGTAGCCGTAGCGGGCGCCGGCGGCGGAGTTGGTGGCGAAGTTGCCGGGGTCGACGTAGGCGACGGCGGCGACGAACGCCGGGCCGAGCAGGATCAACCGCCCGCGTACGCGGCCCCGGGCGCGAGCGGCCTGTAGTGGAGTCGCCCTCGACGTCGTCAGTTCGTTGGTGACCATCGAACACCTCCCCGTCCACGCGGATCGCTGCCGGTCCCTTCCCCTCGGGCTGACCCGTCGGTGCCAACCGCTGGCCTACCGGTGCCACGAGCATCGGCCCGGCGCACCGGCACAACACACGGCGTGCCGGACGGGACGCGCCACGTTCGGACAGAACCTGCCGCGCGGGCTTGACAGCCGGTGGGCCACTGATGAAGCTGTCTATTAGTCCTACTGTCGTAGGACAACAGGAAGGATCATCGGGAGTGATCGAGTTCGTACTGGACAGCCGGTCGAAGGTGAACACCTACATGCAGCTCGTGCAGCAGGTGAAACAGGCGCTACGGGTTGGCCTGCTGACACCGGGCGACCAGTTGCCGAAGGTCCGGGACGTCGCGCAATCCCTGGCGATCAACCCGAACACGGTGCTGAAGGCGTACCGGGAGTTGGAGATCGAGGGTCTGGTCGGTGGCCGACCCGGGGTGGGCACGTTCGTCCAGCGCACCCTGGCCGGCGCGTCCCTGCCCAACCAGGCCGAACTGCGCGACGACCTGGTCGCCTGGCTGCACCGGGCAGAGGCTGCCGGCCTCACGGCCGAGGACGTCATCGCCCTGGTGGAGACGACGCTGCGCGCCACCCTCGCCGACGACGCCCCGCAGAAGGAGCCCGCGTGAGCGAGCAGAGCGAACGAACCATCAGGCACCACAAGCGCTCGCGCGACCGCGAAGCGGTGGCGTGAACGGAACGAGAGGACACGGGATGGACATGGTCTTGGAAGCAGACCGGCTCGGCAAGCGGTACGGCAGCACCTGGGCGTTGCGGGACTGCTCGCTGCATCTGCCGGCCGGCCGGATCGCCGCGTTGGTCGGGCCGAACGGCGCGGGCAAGAGCACGCTGTTGCACCTGGCCGTCGGGCTGCTCAAGCCCGACGCGGGCACGGTCCGGGTGTTCGGTCGATCCCCGTACGGCGACACGGAGGGCCTGGCCGACATCGGTTTCGTCGCCCAGGACACCCCGCTGTACCGGGACTTCACCGCGGCCGAGCTGGTCATCGCCGGCGGCAAGCTGAACAAGCGGTGGGACGCGGCGTTGGCCCGCCAGCGGCTGGCGCAGCTCGGCATCCCGCCGGACAAGCCGGTCGGCAAGCTCTCCGGCGGTCAACGGGCCCAGGTCGCGCTGGCCCTGGCACTGGCCAAGCAGCCGCGGCTGCTGCTGCTCGACGAACCGGTCGCCAGCCTCGACCCCCTGGCTCGACGGGAGTTCCTCCAGTCGTTGATGGGCAGCGTCGCGGAGTCGGGCACCACAGTTCTGCTCTCCTCGCACCTGCTGGCCGACCTGGAACGCGTTTGCGACTACCTGATCGTGCTGAACGCCTCCCAGGTACAGCTGACCGGCGCTGTCGACGACCTGGTCGCCGGGCACCGGCAGCTCGTCGGGCCGCGGCACGACGGCGGCGCTGTCGGGGGCGTCGCCGCAGTGATCCGGGCCAGCCACACCGACCGGCAGTCCACGTTGCTCGTCCGCACCGACGGGCCGGTCACCGATCCGGCCTGGACGGTCCGCGAGGTGAGCCTGGAGGACGTCGTGCTGGCCTACCTGGCCGACGGCACCACGCAGACCAGTCACAGCGAGTGGGGGGTAGCAGCATGATCTGGTTGACCTGGCGGCAACATCGCAAGCAGGCGTTCTACACACTGCTGGGGCTCGCGGCACTGGCCGCCCTGCTGGTGCCGATCGGCCTGGCGATGCGGCACACCTTCTCCGACCTCGGGCTGACGGACTGCGCCAGCCAACTCGCCCGCGCCGACGTGGCGCAGGCGACCCGGGAAACGTGCGATGCGGGCTATCGGCGCTTCGGTAACCAGTACGGCAACCTCAGTCTGGTGGCCGTACTGCTGATCACCCTGCCGGTGCTGGTCGGCCTCTTCTGGGGTGCGCCGCTGGTCGCCCGCGAGGTGGAGCAGGGCACGCACCGGTTCATCTGGACCCAGGGCGTCGGCCGGACCCACTGGGCCCTGGTGAAGTTCGGCCTGGTGAGCGGGTCCGTTCTGATCCTCGCGACGGTCTACGGGCTGGGCATGTCCTGGTGGGTCGACCCGCTCACCAAGGCCGCGCACGAGGGCCGGTTCGGCATGATCGTCTTCGATCTGCAGGGCATCGTCCCGATCGGGTACACCCTGTTCGCCGTGGCGCTCGGCGTCTTCGCCGGCACCGTCTGGAAGCGGATGCTGCCCGCCATGGGCATCACCCTCGCCGGCTTCATCGGCGTACGGGCGGCGGTGGAGCTGCTGGCCCGACGGCACTATCAGCCGGCCCAGACCCAGACCTTCCCGATCGAGGGTGAAGGGCCACCGGAGATCAGCCGGGGAGACTGGGTCCTCGCGCAGGGCGTCCGGAATCCCGACGGCACGATGATCGCGGAGGGCGGCCGGATCCAGTGCCCGCCGGGTGGCAAGGGGCCGGACGGTCGGGTCTGCGGCTCCGAGTTGGGCCTCGAGCCGGGCGCGTACAACTGGCAGCTCTACCAGCCGGCGGACCGGTTCTGGCTGTTCCAGGGCATCGAGACGGGCATCTTCGTCGCCCTCGCCGTGCTCCTGCTCTACCTGGCGGTGCGCCGGATCCGCCGGATCGCCTAGTTGGGCGACGGGTGCTCGTCGGGGAGCGGGGGCCTCGACGAGCACCCGTCAGCGCAGGCCCTCGACGGTCAGCGACAGCCAGGACGCCAGGTCGTGCAGCTCCTCGTGCACGGCCCTGGTCACCTCCGGAATGAAGGGCACGTCCTCGTGGACGGCGTGCACGGTGAGCGTGCCGCGCCGGCGCTCGGCCGTGGCGTCCACTCAGCCGGTCAGCCGTCGGTAGCGGGCGACCGAGAGCGGCAGGAAGACCGCGACCAGGACGAGCGGCCACAGCACCGCCAGCCACGGGTAGTGCTGCGCCGCCCAGGAGTCGCCGCCCCAGCCGGGGTTGCCGAACAGCTCGCGGGTGGCGCCGACGGTCGCCGACAGCGGGTTCCACGCGGCCACCGCGCCGAGCCAGGCGGGCATTGTGGACGGCGCGACGAACGCGTTGGAGAGGAAGCCGAGCGGAAACTCCAGGGTCTGCACGGCCACGACGGCCGTCTGCCCGCGGGTGACCAACCCGAGGAAGATGCCGACCCAGATCACTGCGAAGCGCAGCAGCAGGATCAGTCCCACCGCCGCCAGTGTGGCGCCGACCCCACCGTGTGCCCGCCACCCGACTGCGAGACCGGTCAGCAGCAGGGCCCCGAGGGTGACCAGCGCGAACAGCATGTCGGCCACAGCCCTCGCCGCCAGCGGCGCCAGCGGCGAGACGGGCATCGATCGGAGCCTGTCGGTCACCCCGCGCTCCAGGTCCTCGGCGACGGCGATCGTGGTGAGGCTGATGCCGAAGACCATGGTCATCACGAACATGCCGGGCATCAGGAACTCTCGGTAGCTCCCACCGCCGGGCACCTGCATCGCGCCACCGAACAGGTAGGCGAACATCAGCACGATCAGGATGTTGAAGCCGAGCGAGGCGATCAGCGGGCCGGGATCGCGTCGCCACCGGGCGAGGCCGCGCCAGATCAGCGTGCTGCTGTCGGCCAGGAGGGTGGGCCGGCCGGGCGTCAGATCCACCGGCGGGGCCGGCATGCTCACCGCGCTCATGCTGCCACCTCGGCGTTCGCCGCCCGGTGCCCGGTGAGGTGCAGGAACACGTCGTCCAGGGTTGGCCGGCGCAGCGCGACGTCCGCCACCGGGACGTTCACGGCATCGAGCGCCCGCAACACGTCGACGAGCGCGCCGGCCTGGTGACCGACCCGGACGCTCACCATCCGCCGGTCCACGTCGACAGTCGGTTCGTCGTCGGCCGCCCGGCGTACCTGGGCGACGGCGGCGGAAAGGTCGGTCGGCGCGGCGACGACCACCTCGATCCGGTCGCCGCCGAGCCGGGCCTTGAGCTCGTCCGGAGTTCCCTCGGCGATCACCCGGCCGGCCTCGACCACCGAGATCCGGTCGGCGAGCTGGTCGGCCTCGTCGAGTTGCTGGGTGGTGAGCAGCACTGTGGTGCCGGCGCGTACCAACTCCCGGACCGACTCCCACACCTCGTTGCGACCACGTGGGTCCAGCCCGGTGGTGGGCTCGTCGAGGAAGAGGACCGCCGGGGCCAGGATCATGCCGGCCGCCAGGTCGAGCCGTCGGCGCATGCCTCCGGAGTACGTGCTGACCGGCTGCTCGGCGGCGTCAGCGAGACCGAAGCGTTGCAGCAGCTCGACCGCCCGTTGGCGGGCCCGGCGGCGACCCAGATGAAACAGCCGGCCGAAGAGCACCAGATTCTGCCGGCCGCTCAGCGCCTCGTCGAGCGCGGGATGCTGCCCCACCAGCCCGATCCGGTAGCGCACCTGGTCGGGCTGGTGGGCCACGTCGAAGCCGGCCACCTCGGCACGACCCTCGTCGAGTCGGAGCAGGGTGGAGAGGATCCGCACCGAGGTGGTCTTGCCGGCCCCGTTCGGGCCGAGCAGGCCGCATACGGTTCCCCGCGGCACCCGCAGGTCGAACCCGTCCAGCGCGTACCGGTCCCGATACCGCTTGCGCAGCCCTTGCGCCACTATCGCGTCGGCCCTTGTCGTCACAGCGCTTCCCCTCCCGCAACTTCTGCCCGCCCTACCGTACGACGTACGATAGCGCGTACGGGAAGCCTTCTGAAGGCCCGGCTGAGTGGGGCAGGATGGCGCCAGCGGCAATCGTCGCGGCCGACGTCAGGACGCTTTCGGAGCCAGGCGGCGCCGGCGGGCAGTCGCGGCTACTCGGGCTCGGCGGTCCCGACCTGGCCCGCGACGCCGACGTTCAACGGGTCGGCCAGGAGTTTGTCGAACGCCAACTCGGCGGCGCCGATCAGGACGGCGTCGCGGCCGAGTGCCGCCGCGCGCAACCGCAGGTGCTCGCGGGAGGCGGGCAACGGCATGGTGTCGAGCCGGTCCCGGACCACGTCCGCGCCGGCGGTGAAGATGTCGCGCAGCGAGCCACCGAACACCACGGCGTCCGGGTTGACCACGTTGACCAGGTTCGCCACACCAAAGCCGAGCCAGTCCGCCACCTGCTCGACCGCCGCGCGGGCGGTCGGGTCGCCCTCCGCCGCCGCGCGCAGCACCTCGGCCACCGCCGCGCGGTCGCTCGGGTCACGGCCGGCGTGCCGCAACAGCGCGGCTTCGGAGATCTCAGTCTCCCAGCAACCGCGTGAACCGCAGCCGCAGGGCAGACCATTGGGGTTGACGACCATGTGGCCGACCTTGCCGCTGTGACCCCGGTGGCCGATCACCAGTCGGCCACCGACGATGATGCCGGCGCTGATGCCCAGGTCGCCGTGCAGGTAGATGACGTCGTCGATGCCGACCGCGACACCCCGGACGTGCTCGGCCAGGCCGGCGATGTCGGCCAGGTCGCCGGCCACGAAACCGGGGCCGGAGCTGAACTCCGCCTCCAGCGCGGCGCCGAGCGTCTCGTCGATGCTGGCGATCCGGAGCCTGCCGTCCGGGTCGCGGGTGGTGTCGGTGACCGCGGCGGCGCCGCCGACCAGCAGCGCGTCGCCGGCCACCGAGCGTTCCATCTCGCGGACCAGGTCGGCGAGGGGCCCGACGGCTTCGATCGCCGACATGCCGCTGGGTCGGGGGATCTCCCGTCGATCGAGGATCTGCCCGCCGAGGCCGACCCGGGCGGCGCGCAGCCGGTCCGCGTCGATGCTCAACGCGTGGGCGTAGACCCGGTCGGAGCGGGGGCTGACCACCAGCGAGGGGCGGCCGGCGCGGCGGGCGGTGGTCGGGGCCTCCTCGGTGACCAGGCCGCTGGTGACCAGGTCGGCCGCGAGGGCGCCGATGGTGCTTCGGTTGAGGCCGAGCCGGCTGGTCAGCTCGGCGCGGGACGTCGGTCCGTGCAGGTGGACGTAGCGCAGCACAGCGCCGAGGTTCTGCCGCCGGATCTCCTCCTGGCTGGCGCCGGGGACCGATGGCAGCGGGGATTCGGCGTTGCGGCCGACGCCGGCTGGCCTGGCCCGTACTGGTGTCGCCACGGTCAGACCTCCTTCCGGGTCGAGCCGGTTGGTGCGGGGGTGCAGGGACGACGATGGGTCCCGGTAGAGGAGACCCCGGGACCCATCGGCGTTACTACCTACCGTGCGGTGATTACTTGGTGAGCGGCGCGAGCTTCGGGTCGGTGGCGTACGCCTCAGCCGCGTTCGCCTTGGTGACGGCGACCGGCGGGAGCAGGTACGTGTCGACGACCTTGCTGCCGTTGTTGTAGGACTTGGTGTCGTTCACCTGCGGCTTGTCGCCGGCCTGGAGAGCCTTGACCATGTTGATGGTCTCCTTCACCAGGTTGCGGGTGTCCTTGTTGATCGTCATGTACTGCTCGCCCTTGACGATCGACTTGACCGACTCAACCTCGGAGTCCTGACCGGTGACGATCGGGGTCGGCTTGCCAGCACCCTTGACCGAGGTCAGGATGGCGCGGGCCAGCGTGTCGTTCGGGGAGAGGACGCCGTCCAGCTCCTTGCTGCCGTAGGTCGAGGTCAGCAGCTGGTCCATGCGGGCCTGCGCACCCTCGGCCTTCCAGCCCTGGATGGCGGTCTGCTTGACCTCCTTCTGACCCGAGGCGACAACGACGTTGCCCTTGTCGATCTCCGGCTTGAGCACGTCCATCGCACCGTTGAAGAAGACACCGGCGTTGTTGTCGTCCGGCGAGCCGGAGAACAGCTCGATGTTGTACGGGCCGTTCGGCTTCTTGGCCTTCATGCCGTCCAGCAGGGCCTGGCCCTGGAGCTGGCCGACCTTGAAGTTGTCGAACGCGACGTAGTAGTCGAGGTCCGGGGTGTTCGTGATGAGCCGGTCGTACGCGATGACCTTCACGCCCTGGGCGTGGGCAGCGGCGACCTGGGTCGACAGCTGCGCGGCGTCGGTCGCGCCGATGACGATGACCTTGGCGCCCTTGGTCACCATGGCGGTGATCTGGGCCTGCTGGTCGGCGACAGTGGTCGACGCGCCGGCGTACTGCACCTGGGCCTCGAAACCGGCCTCCTTGAGGCCGCTGGTGAACAGGTCACCGGCGAGGACCCAGTTCTCCGAGGTCTTTGCCGGGAGGGCCACGCCGATCAGCGAGTTCGCCGCGAAGCCCTTGGCGGCCTCGCCGCCGGAGTCGCTGTCGCCGTCGCGGCCGGAGCCGCAGCCGGCGAGGGCCAGCATGGCGGCGGCGCTGATGGCCACCACCGACGTGCCGAAGAATTTACGCATGGTGAGGACTTGCCTTTCTAGATGGTGAGGCGGGTAGAGAGGTCGGTGGCCGTCAGCCGGACACCGCTGCCTTGGCGGGCTCGCGCTCCGCGTCCGGCGGTGAGGCGGGTGGGGCGGAGTCGTCCCGACGGAACGGCCGCATCAGACTTCCGATGACGGAGAACCGCCCCTGGCTCTTGTTGTAGACGTCGATCGCGACGGCCAGCAGCAGGACCAGGCCCTTGATGATCTGGACGCGGTCGGTGCCGACGCCCATCAGCTGCAGGCCGTTGTTGAGCACGGCCATGACGAGACCACCGACGATGGACCCGCTGATGGTGCCGATACCGCCGGCGACGGCCGCGCCACCGATGAAGACCGCGGCGATGGCGTCCAGCTCCCAGCCGTTGCCGTCCTGCGGTCCGGAGGCCGCCGAACGGGCCACGAAGATCATGCCGGCCAGCGCGGCCAGGACGGACATGTTCATCATGACGAAGAAGTTGACCCGCTTGAGCTTCACACCGGACAGCTCGGCCGCCCGGGAGTTGCCGCCCACCGCGTAGATGTGCCGGCCACCGGCCGTGTTGCGGGTGTAGAAGGAGTAGGCGATCACCAGGACCAGCAGGATGATGCCGGAGATCGGGAAGCTGGTGCCGACGCGACCGCTGGCGAAGCGCAGCGCCGCGAAGGCGATGACGCCGACCATGATGGCCATCCGCAGGATGGAGATCCACATGGGCGCCGGGTCGGCGTCCATGGCCCGTCGGGTCTTGCGGGCCTGGATCTCGCGCCACACCACAGCCAACGCCGCGGCCAGGCCGAGCAGCAGCGTGGCGTTGTTGTAGCCGGTGTTCGGACCGAACTCGGGCAGGAAGCCGGAGCCGATCTCCCGGAAGCCCTCCGGCACCGGGATCGTGTTGGCGTTACCGATGTACTGGTTGCCACCACGGAACAGCAGCATGCCGGCCAGGGTGACGATGAACGCCGGAACCCCGATGTAGGCCACCCAGAAGCCCTGCCAGGCGCCGATGAGCGCACCGATGGCGAGGCCGAACAGGATGGCGACGGGCCAGGGCAGCGACCAGTCGGTCATCGACTTGGCCACCAGGATGCCCGCGAAGGCGGCGACTGAGCCGACCGAGAGGTCGATGTGCCCGGCGACGATCACCATGAGCATGCCGATGGCCAGAATCAGAATGTACGAGTTCTGCTGGAACAGCGCGATCAGGTTGTCCGACCGCAGGGTGAGGCCGTCGGTCAGGATCTGGAACAGGACGACGATCGCCACCAGAGTGAAGATCATTCCGAACTGGCGAGCGTTGGAGGTGGTGCCTCCGAACAGGTTCTTCTGAAGGTCCTTCAATCGGCTCATCGTGTGGCCATCTTCTTCGTCGAGGTCATCTGCTTCATGAGGGTTTCCGGGGTGGCGTCCGCCCGGGCGATCTCGCCCGTGATGGCGCCTTCGAACACTGTGTAGATGCGGTCGCACAGCCCGATCAGCTCAGGCAGCTCCGAGGAGATGACGATGACGCCCTTCCCCTGGTCGGCGAGCCGCTGGATGATGCCGTAGATCTCGTACTTGGCGCCCACGTCGATGCCGCGCGTCGGCTCGTCGAGGATCAGCAGGTCCGGGTCGGTGAACATCCACTTGGCCAGGACGACCTTCTGCTGGTTGCCGCCAGAGAGCTTGGAGACGCTCTCGTCGACCGTCGGGGCCTTGGTCCGCAACTCCTTGCGGTACGACTCAGCTGCCTGGTACTCCTCGACCTCGTTCAGGACGCCGTTGTGCGAGATCTTGGACAGCTTGGCGGCCACCGTCGACGTCTTGATGTCGTCGAGCAGGTTGAGGCCGATCGCCTTGCGGTCCTCGCTGACGTACGCGAGGCCGTTGTCGATGGCATCCGCCACCGACTTCAGGACGATCTCCTTGCCGTCCTTGACGATCGTGCCCGACTCGAACACCCCGTAGGAGCGGCCGAAGACACTCATCGCGAGTTCCGTACGGCCCGCGCCCATGAGACCGGCGAAGCCGACGATCTCGCCGCGGCGCACCACGAAGCTCTCGTTCTTGCAGACCTGCCGCTCGGCGGAGATCGGGTGCCGGACGTTCCAGTTGCGGACCTCGAAGAAGACGTCACCGATCTTCGGCGTGTGGTCCGGGAACCGGCTGCTCAGCTCACGGCCGACCATGCCCCGCACGATCCGGTCCTCGTCGACCCCGTCCGCCTTGACGTCGAGGGTCTCCACGGTCCGGCCGTCGCGCAGGATGGTGATCTGGTCGGCGATCGCCTCGATCTCGTTGAGCTTGTGCGAGATCATGATCGAGGTGATGCCACGGGAGCGGAACCCACGCAGCAGGTCCAGCAGGTGCTTGGAGTCGGCTTCGTTCAGCGCCGCGGTGGGCTCGTCCAGGATGAGCAGCTTCACGTCCTTGGCGAACGCCTTGGCGATCTCGACGAGCTGCTGCTTGCCGACCCCGATGTCCTTGATCAGGGTGTCCGGGTCCTCTTCCAGACCGACCCGGGCCATCAGGTCCAGCGCCATCCGGTTCGCGGCCTTCCAGTCGATCGCGCCCCGCTTGCGCGGTTCGTTGCCGAGGAAGATGTTCTCGGCGATCGACATCCCTGGAATGAGCGCGAGCTCCTGGTGGATGATCACGATGCCGGCGTTCTCGCTGGCCCGGATGTCGGAGAACTTGCTCTCCGACCCCTGGTAGACGATCGTGCCGTCGTAGGTGCCGTGCGGGTACACCCCGCTGAGCACCTTCATCAGGGTGGACTTGCCCGCGCCGTTCTCGCCGCAGATGGCATGGATCTCGCCGGCGCGAACCACCAGGTTGACGTCGGAGAGGGCCTTGACTCCGGGAAACTCCTTGGTGATGGAGCGCATCTCAAGGAGGATGGGCACGTCGCTCATCGCTCGTACCACCTCGCCAACGTCATCGGTTGCCTCCGGAAGGTTGAACCTTCACTTGGTTTTGTTGTTGACGGCAACGTATTGCGGCCGGAGGGCCATCCGCAAGGCGAGGGACTGTTGAAAAAGTAACAATCCGGCAATATAGATGTGGCACAGTGTTCGCCTGCCACAGCGGCCACCACAGCCCCTCGCAGTGCCCGGTTCGACCACAGCACCCACGCCGACCTGCGACAACGCGCCAATCGACCCGCGCCGCTCCCCGCAGCTTTCCCACCAGGCAAGACGCGCCGGGGAGGGTGCGGCCGGTGGCGCAGCGCACCCACCACGCCATCGAGCGATGATGATCGGGCACCAGGTCCAACGCCGTACGAGCGGCGGACCATTGACCTCGGGCCACTGATGTGACCCACGCCTCTGCCGGCCGGGCGCATCGACAGGCACCGTCGCCGGGCGGGGGGCACCCTACGACAGGTCAGTGCCTTGGCGTCCGTTAAGCGCAGTTCGTGACGGCCCACCGCCTCGCCCACTCCGGTCAGCGCGGGTGCAGCACCGCCTTGATCACTCCGTGCTCCCGCCGGTCGAAGTGGCGATACAACTCGGGGGCGTCGGCCAGGGTGCCGTGGTGGGTGACGATCATGCTGGGCCGCGCCCGGCCCGCGACGACCAGGTCCCGCAGCAGGACGGTGTAGCGGCGGTCGTGGGTGCGACCGAACCGGACCGCCACCCCCTTGCTGAACAGCGCTCCCCACGGCGCGACGAGGTCCTCGTGACCGTCCGCGCCGGGCCCGGGGTGTGGGTCCCGGTCCGGGTACACACCGGCGACCGCGATCGCGCCAGCGGCGTTGACCAGCCGGGCCGCGTCGGCGATGACCTGGTTCGGACGCTCCCGGTCGGGGTGCTCCCGGTCACGGGCCTGGAACCCGACCGCGTCGATGACCTTGTCGACCCCGCCCAGCTTCTCCTCGCCTTGGGGCAGCCCGGTCCGGGCCCGGTCGGCGCGGATCTGCTCGACCGGGTCGCCCCGCCGGAAGTCGATCGGTACGGCCCCGATCTCGCCGGCCTTGTCGAGTCGGGCGTCGACCCCGTCGACGGAGTACACCACCCGGGCGCCCCGGAGCAGCGCCGAGTAGGCGCCGAGCAGACCGACGGTGCCGGCGCCGAACACCGCCACGGTGTCGCCCGGCTCGACGTCGGCCAGGGTGGCGGCGTGCCACCCGGTGACGAACGCGTCGGCGAGCAGCACGAAGTCGTCCTCGTACGCGTCCCCCGGCTCCCCGGGCAGGGGTACGCAGTTGGCGTCGGCCCACGGCACCCGCAGCAGGTCGGCCTGCGCACCCCGGTACGGGCCCATCCCCGCGTACCCGTACGCCGCACCCGGCCCCTCGGCCCGGACCCGCAGACAGGCCGCCGAGAGCCCGCGGGCACACATCACACACGTCCCGCAGAACAGGTGCGTGGGGATCACCACCCGGGTGCCCGGCCGGACGGTCTGCACCGCGGCGCCCACCTCCCGCACCACGCCCAACGGTTCGTGACCGAGCACCAGGCCGGGCTCGGCGCTGGTCCGTCCGTCGTACATGTGCAGGTCCGTGCCGCACAGGGCGGTGGAGGTGATCCGCACGAGCGCGTCGGTCTCCGCCTCCAGTGTCGCGTCGGGCACCTCCCGCACCGCGACCGTCCGGACGTCCGTGTAGACGACGGCTCTCATCCCGGCTCTCCTGTTCGGCGGTGGAACGGCCGGTCTTCCCCCGGCTGGGCCGTTCATGCCTGCCCGAACCAGTGGCCGACGGGGCGGTACCCCGGGCTAGCCGACCGAGGCACGATGGCCCCGCCGGGCCGAGCCGAGGCACGGCGGCCCCGCCGAGACACCTGACCGCCGTCAGCCCATCGAACGCACCCGATCGGGCTCGATGGTCAGGATGATCCGGATCTGGTCACGACCACCGAACCAGGGGTACGGCCCGCCGAGGTAGCGCTGCGCCAACTGGTCGATGTGCTCGGCGGCGCCCTCGGTGCTGGTCCGCACCACCCGCCCCCGGACCTCGTGGTAGCGGCCCGGCTTCTGCGGGTCGGAGATCGCCACCGCCACCCGTGGGTCCCGCCGGACGTTTCGGGTCTTCTGGTGGGTCTCGACGGTGTTGATCAGAATGTGCTTGCCGTCGGTGTCCACCCAGGTCTGGGTGAGCTGCGGTGAGCCGTCGGGCATCAGCGTCGTGACAAAGCAGGTGCTCGGCTCGCGCAGCAAGGTGAGCAGGTCGTCGGGCAGATCCACGAGACGGTCTCCTTCCAGGTGACCAACCTCGTGTTGATCACCCGCCAACGGTCGCACGAAATGATCAATGCCGCCGGCCGGCGGCGACCGGCGATCCACCGGCGCGCGAGGCGGTGGCCGTGCCACTCACGTACCCCCCGCGCGGGGTGTCTCACCCGCCGCCGCCGGGCCGAATCAGTGACCGGCGTTCTGCCCACCGTCGACGTGCAGGATCTCGCCGGTGACGAACGGGGCGGACTCGAGGTAGAGGACGGCGTCGACGACGTCGCTGGTCTCGCCCATCCGGCCGACCGGGTGCAGGCCCGCGAGCGTCTGGTGCGTCTCGACCGGGTGCATCGGGGTCTTGATGATGCCGGGGGCGACGGCGTTGACCCGTACGCCGCGCGCCGCGTACTCGATGGCCAGGGACTTGGTGGCCGAGCTGAGGCCGCCCTTGGTCAGCGACGCGAGCGCCGACGGAACGTGCGAACTGGGCTGGTCGACGAAGCTGGTCGTGATGCTGACGATGTGCCCCGAGCCCCCGGCCAGCAGGTGCGGCAGGACGCGTCGGGTGAGGTGGAAGAAACCGGCGAGGTTGACTCCGGTGACCAGGTCGAACTCTTCGTCGGTGTAGTCGGTGAACGGCTTGGCGACGAAGACGCCGGCGTTGTTCACCACCGTGTCGATCCGCCCGAACCGGTCCAGTGCGGCACGCACCACCCGCTCGGCCGTGTCGGCCTCGGCGATGTCGCCCTGGACCGTGACGATCTCCGGGTCGTCGGACGCGCCGATCGAGCGCGAGGTCGCCACGACGCCGTACCCGAGCTTGCGGTAGGCGGCCACGAGGTCGGCGCCGATGCCCTGGGAGGCGCCGGTGATCACGGCGACCCGCTGTCCCTGACCGCTGTTCATGGGGCTGCTGTTCATGAGGGAACCACCTCCCCTAGACGACTGGTCTACTAGAAGCTAGCCGACCGGTCGTGTATCGTCGAGGCATGGGTCGGACCAGTGACGCGAAGAACAAGATCCTCGACGCGGCCGCCACGCTGATCGAGCAACGCGGCTACACGGCGCTCGGCGTGGCCGAGATCTGCGCGGCGGCGGGCGTGCCGAAGGGCAGCTTCTACTACTTCTTCGAGTCCAAGCAGGCGCTCGCCCGCACCGTCATCGACGAGCACTGGGTCACCCAGCGCCGCCAGTGGGAGCAGTTGCTCGGCAGCGAACGCGACCCGCTACAGCGGCTCCGGGACCTGTTCGAGGCCACCGAGGAGGTCCAGCGCGTCGGCCAGCAGAAGGCTGGCGTGGTCGCGGGATGCCTGTTCGGCAACCTCGCCCTCGAACTCAGCAACCAGGCCGAGGAGATCCGCGGCCGGCTCCAAGAGATCTTCGAGGAGCAGATCAGCCTCATCGAGCAGGTCGTCGTCGAGGCGAAGGAGCGCGGCCTGGCGGGCCCGGCGGTCGACAGCCGGGAGGCCGCCCGATCGATCGTCGCGCAGATCGAGGGGCGGGTCCTGCTCGCGAAGTTGCTCAACGATCCGACTCAGATGGAGACGCTGTGGCGCAACTGCCTCGATCTCCTCCAGGTGCCGGCGCAGGCGCGGACCACCACCGGCTGAACGGACGACGGTCACTGACCGTCCACTCCGGGCGCACTGCGCGGCCGCTCAGTAGCATCGGCGAGGCACGATATTCAGGCGGACCACTCCCCGACCGGATCGAGCACTCGACATGACGACCGAGCAGACCACGTCTCCCCCGCGTGCCGGGGTCGGCATCGCCGCTCAGGGTCTGGGCCAGAGTGTCCGGAGCGGTCGGCAGATCCTGACCGACATCTCCCTGAGCATCGCGCCGGGCGAGCTGGTCGCGATCATCGGTGCCAGCGGCGCCGGCAAGACCACACTGCTGGAGATCCTCGCCGGGGTACAGCGACAGGCGTCGGGCACCGTGACGTACGACGGCACCGCCGCGGCCGACACCATCGGTGTCGTTCCGCAGGACGACATCATCCACCGCGAGCTGCCCCTGGCCCGCACCCTGCGGTACGCCGCCCGACTGCGCCTGCCCTCCACCACCGGGCCGGTCGAGATCAGTGACCGGGTCGCGGAGGTGCTCGCCGAGCTGCGACTCACCGACCGGGCCACCACGCCGGTCGGCCTGCTCAGCGGCGGTGAACGCAAGCGCGCCAGCATCGCCGTCGAGCTGCTCACCCGGCCCGGCGTGTTCTTCCTGGACGAGCCCACCTCCGGACTGGACCCGGCGATCGCCGTGGAACTGCTCCGGGTGCTCCGCGCGCTGGCGGACACGGGCGCCACCGTCGTGCTGACCAGCCACCAGATCACCGACGTGGACCACTGCGACCGGGTCGTCGTGCTGACCCGTCAGGGCCGGCTGGCGTTCACCGGCACCCCGGCCGCCGCCCGGGAGTTCTTCGGCGTGCGATCCCTGGCCGAGGTGCACCTCCGGCTCGACGAAGCGACGCAACCCGCCGAGTGGCCCGATCGCTTCGCCGAGCAGCGCGCGACCGGGCAGCCGTCCCGTACCACCGAAGACGGTGACGTCGCCGTGACGCCGCCCCGGCGCGTCGGCCGGTTGCGCCAGTGGGCGGTCCTCACCGCGCGCAACGCGGAGATCGTCGTCCGCAACCGGCTGACCCTGGCGATCCTGCTCGGCTCGCCGCTGATGGTGCTCGGCATGTTCGCGCTGCTGTTCCGCCCGGGAGCGTTCGAGCCGACCAGCCCCAGCCCGACGGTGACCGTGATGATCCTGTTCTGGATCGCGTTCGGCGGCTTCTTCTTCGGGCTGACCTACGGGCTCCTCCAGATCTGCACCGAGCTGCCGATCCTGCGCCGGGAGCGGCTGGCCGGGGTCCGGCTGGTCCCGTACCTGTTGGCGAAGGTCGCGGTGCTGCTGCCGCTGCTGGCCCTGGTGGACCTGGCCCTGCTCGGGGTGCTGCGCGGCATGGACCGGTTGCCGCCGGTCGGCGGCGCCGACTTCGCCGCCCTGTACGCGACCCTGCTGCTCTCCTCGGCGGCGGCGCTCGCCCTCGGTCTGCTCTGCTCGGCGGCCGTGTCCGACGCGGCCCAGGCGACGCTCATGCTGCCGATGCTCTGCTTCCCACAGGTGCTGTTCGTCGGCGCGATCCTGCCGGTGCCGGCCATGGCGGTCGGTGGTCAGTGGCTCAGCTACGCGATGTCGAACCGGTGGGCGTTCGAGGGCTTGGGGCACACCGCCGGGGTGGAGCGGCTCTGGCGCGACGGCGGCTCCCCGCTCGGCCCGCCGCTGCTGGCCACGTACGGCGACAGCTTCTCCCGGCCGGTGTGGGTCGACTGGCTGGTGCTCGGCGGTTTCGTGCTGCTCTTCCTGGGCGCGGCCTGGGCGGTCCTGCTCCGACGGGATCCCCGTCGTGCGTCCTGACCCGACGCCGCCCGCCTCCCCCACGGCGCTGCCGGGTTACGCAGCTACCGGCCGGATCGACGAGCTGCGCGCCACCGAGTACCGACACCTGGACACCGACGGCCAGGTGTACCTCGACTACGCCGGGGCCGGGGTGGCCGCCCGGGCCCAGGTTCGCGCCCACCACGACCGGTTGCTCGCCGGCCTGTACAGCAACCCACACTCGGAGAACCCCACGAGCGTCGCGGCGGGCTCGCTGGTGGAGTCGGCGCGACGCGCGGTGCTCGACTTCTTCCGCGCCGACCCGGACGAGTACGCGGTCATCTTCACCCCGAACGCCAGCGGCGCCTGCCGGCTGGTCGGCGAGGCGTACGACTTCGGCCGGGCCGCGCCGCTGGTGCTCACCTGGGACAACCACAACTCGGTCAACGGCATCCGCGAGTACGCCCGCTCGGCCCGCGCGTCAGTACGCTACGTGCCGCTCAACGGGCCGGAACTGCGGGTCGCTGAGTCGGCACTGGTCGCGGCGCTCGACGCCGGCCGACGCAGCCTGGCCCGTCGGTGGGGTCGGCCCGGGCTGTTCGCCTATCCGGCGCAGAGCAACTTCTCCGGGGTGCAGCACCCGCTGGGCTGGGTGGAGCTGGCCCACCAGCGCGGATACGACGTGCTGCTCGACGCGGCCGCCTACGCGCCGACGAACCGGCTGGACCTCAGCGTCGTCCGGCCGGATTTCGTCTGCCTGAGCTGGTACAAGCTCTTCGGCTATCCCACCGGGGTCGGCGCGCTGCTGGCCCGCCGTTCGGCGCTGGCCCGGTTGCGCCGGCCGTGGTTCGCCGGCGGCACGATCCGCGCGGTGAGCGTGCAGGGCGACTGGCACCGGCCGATGGACGACGAGTCGGCGTTCGAGGACGGCACGCTCAACTTCCTGAGCATCCCGGACGTGGATTTCGGGCTGCGCTGGCTCGACTCGATCGGCGTGGACCTCGTCCACGCCCGGGTCGGCCTGCTCACCGAGTGGCTGCTGGAGCGGCTGGCCACCCTGCGGCACGACACCGGCGGGCCGCTGGTCCAGGTGTACGGACCGACGACGGGTGCGGGGCGCGGTGGCACGCTGACCTTCAACCTCCGCCACCCGGACGGCACGCTGTTCGACGAACGGCTCGTGGCCCGGGAGGCGGCAGCGGCCGGTTTCTCCCTGCGTACCGGCTGTTTCTGCAACCCGGGCGCGGCCGAGGGCGCGTTCGGGATGAGCCGGACGTCGATGCGGCAGCGGCTGTTGGCGGGGGTCGACACGATCGACCAGTACCTCGCCGCGCTGGGGCTACCGACGGGCGGCGCGGTCCGCGTCTCGTTCGGACTGGCCTCCATCGCGACCGACGCGGAACGCTTCGTCGACTTCGTCCAGTCGACCTACCTCAACCGGGACGTCGGTGCCGACGCACCACTGCCGCCCCGGCTGCGCTGCTGACCTGCCCGGCTAGCTGACCTGGGCCACCGGTGCCGGACGGTGCTTGATCTCCTCCATGAACGGGAACCGGGCGGTCAGCTCGGCGAACGTCAGGCCAGCCCGCCAGGCCGCGGCCACCTGGGCGACCTGCGCCAGGTCCATGACGTCACCGCGGGCGAGAACCTCTCCCGAGACGCGCAGGTCGATCATGAAGTATCGGGCCTGCGATCCCAGCCCCACGCAGACCACGCCCTCGTCGGAGTGCAGCTCGGCGCAGGTGAATCGGGCCCGCCCCTGCTCCGGCGCGGTCACCTGGCCCACATCGAGCCCGTGGCGGGCAGCGGTTTCGATGAGCGCGGGGGCCAGGCCACCCCGCTCGACCAGATCCGGGTAGAGGCGCACACCCAGCGCCGTCGACGCCTCGCTCATGACTGACTCCCACTTCCTTGTGACAGAGACCAGCAGCGCGCAGGTTACGGGAAGGTTTCCGGCACGCCTCGTCATCCTGTCCCGCGTGGACGCCCCACGGCAATAGGAAGGGTCGATTCGACAGCTGTCGAGTAATGCTGTCCAACTCGGATACATCGAGCGATGCCACTGTGATGACCCGGGTCGGTGCTCCGCCGCTCACTGCTCAGCATCGGGCGGTAACGGACGGTCGTGATATTGGAAACACTCTTGACAGAAAGACATGATATCGACATGCTTCGCTTTAGAGAGCGCTCTCTACCCTGGTAAACCGCCTCCATCACCCCCAAGCTGAGGAGCCTCCCGTGTTCACAACCCGGCCCAGCCTCCGCTTCCGCCCCCTCGTACTCCTGGCGGCCGCCCTCGTCGCGACCGCGACGGCGCTCGTCGTCCCGGCGCACCCCGACCGGGCCGAGGCCGCCATCGGCCCCATCAGCTGGCAGGACGAGTTCAACTCCGCCGCCGGCACGCCCGTCGACCAGAACAAGTGGCGGTTCGACACCGGCGGCGGCGGCTGGGGCAACAACGAGCGGCAGTATTACACGAACAGCACCAGCAACGCCGTCCACGACGGCCAGGGCAACCTCGTCATCACCGCCCGCCGGGACAACCCCGCCAACTACCAGTGCCACTACGGGCGCTGCGAGTACACGTCGGCACGGTTGCTGACGGCGGCCACCTTCACCCAGACGTACGGACGGTTCGAGGCCCGGATCAAGATCCCGCGTGGTCAGGGCATCTGGCCGGCCTTCTGGATGCTCGGCACCGGCGGCGGGTGGCCCGACGCCGGCGAGATCGACATCATGGAGAACATCGGCCGGGAGCCCAACACCGTCTTCGGCACCGTGCACGGGCCCGGCTACTCAGGTGGCGGCGGCATCACGGGCAGCCGCACCCTCGGCGCGCCGCTCGCCGACACGTTCCACACCTACCGGGTGGACTGGGAGCCCAACGTCATCACCTGGTACATCGACGGCGTGCAGTTCCACCGGGTCGATCCCGCTCGGCTCGGCGGCAACCGCTGGGTGTTCGACCACCCCTTCTTCATGATCCTCAACGTGGCGGTCGGGGGTAACTGGCCCGGCTACCCGGACGGCTCGACCCAGTTCCCGCAGCAGATGCTCGTCGACTACGTCAGGGTGTCCAGCTACACCTCGGGTGGCGGGGGCGACCCAACCCCCGGCACCAACCGGATCCGGGGCGCGCAGAGCGGTCGCTGCATCGACATCCCCGGCGCCAACCCGGTCGAGGGCGCCAAACTCCAGATCTGGGACTGCAACACCACGGCGGCCCAGAGCTGGACCTTCGCCTCCGACGGGACCATCCGCGCGATGGGCAAGTGCATGGACCCGGCCTGGGCCGGCACCGCCAACGGCACCGAGGTCAACCTGGTCAGTTGCAACGGCAACACCGCGCAACGCTTCACCCTCAACGCCTCCGGCGACCTGGTCAACCTCAACGCCAACAGGTGCGTGGACGTACGGGAGGTTAACCCCAACAACGGCGGCAAGCTGCACCTGTGGGACTGCCTCGGCGCCGCCAACCAGAAGTGGTCCCGCATCTGACGATCCGAGCACGAAGGCATGGGCCGTCCGAGGAGAGACTCGGGCGGCCCACCGCCGTTGGAGGGCCTCCGCTCACCTCGTCGAACCGGATTACCTCAATGGTCGGGGAGGCTCGGCTTACGCCCACTATGTTCGGATTAGTCCAGAATCCGGCAGTTCCGGGAGTGAGCTCATGTCGCACCACCTCGATACGCCCCTGGCCGCCCAGGGCGGCCAGTTGTACATCGACGACCTGTACGTCTTCAACGGTGACCGCGCCACCGTGTTCGTCATGGACGTCAACAGCTCGGTGACCAAGGCCGACATCAAGCGCGGCTTCCACGCCGAGGCGCGTTACGAGATCAAGATTCACATCAACGGCACCGAGGTGGAGGACCTGACCTACCGGTTCGCCTTCGGCGAGCCGGACGGCGACGCCCGGCAGGCCCTCCAGTTGTACGAGCTCACCGGGGCGGATGCCCGCGACGACGCCGCGATGGGCACCCCCGTCGCCGAGGGGCGGACCGGCGAGGTGACGACCGGTGGCAACGTCCGGATCTGGGCCGGCCGGATCACCGACCCCTTCTTCGTCGACCTCGACGAACTCGCCACCATCAACGGCGCGGTCAAGAACGGTTCGCGGGTGGACCGCTCCGCCTGGCGGGTCGACCAGGCCAAGAACAGCTTCGCCGGCACCACCGTCGAGTCGATCGTCCTTGAGGTCTCCCACGACGAGCCACTGCTGCGCGACGGCACCGAGATCGGCGTGTGGTGTCGCACCATGCTGGCCACCGACGCCGGCGGATGGCGGCAGATCAACCGCGCCGGCCACCCCATGATGTGGCCGATCTTCTGGCCCCACGACACCGACTTCTCCGACCCCGCCAACTTCCGGCACCCCAGCACCGACCTCACCGAGGGCGGCGAGGAGATCGCGAACGCGGTCGCCGGGGTGGTCAAGGCGAACGGCACAGCACCGGATCCGCAGGCGTACGGCTGGAGCGTCGCCCGGCAGCTCTACCCCGACCTGCTGTCCTACAAGGTCGGCACGGCCGCGAACTTCGGCTTCGCGGTGCGCAACGGGCGCACCCTGGCCGACAACGCGCCCGAGGTGATGTTCTCTTTGGTCCTCAACACCGGCACCACGGCCGGCCTCACCTCGGAGGTCACCAAGGCCGCCCGTTCCGCCACGTTCCCGTACGTGGTCGCGGCCTGAATCTGCTCGCGGGGCTCGGCGGCCGACACGGCGCCGAGCCCTTGCCGCGATCAGCGGACGCCCACCGGGTGACGCTCGCGCTATTCGGGCCTTTATGGGCGTTTTGCGCAGTTAGTCTCTTAAGTGCTTCTCAGGGTTCTTTAGGACAAAGGAGACTCGATGCGTAGAAAGATTCTCGCGGGCCTGGCCGGTGTCGCTGCCGTCGTCGCGCTCGCCGGACCGGCCGCCGCGGACACGACGGGCGACACGATCGTGACCCTCACCGTCGACGCAGCCGGCGGCCTGTCGATCACGGTGCCGGCGACGGCGAACATCGGTCACGGCGTGGAGGGCTCGACCGTAACCGGTCAGCTCGGCCCGGTCACCGTGCTGGACCAGCGCGGCTCGCTCACCCCCAACTGGACCGCCAACGTCATCTCCACCGACTTCGTCACCGGCGGTGGCTCGTCCGGGGAGACGATCCCGAACATCAACGTCCTGTACTGGTCGGGCCCCACCACTGCGACCGCCGGTAGCGGCACCTTCACGCCGGGCCAGCCCACCGCCGCCCAGCAGGTGATCATCAACGTTCCACGGACGGCGATGACCCACACCGGCGGCACCGGCAACAACTTCGCCACCTGGAACCCCACGCTCTCGGTGAACATCCCGGTCGGCACCGTCCAGGGTGTCTACACGGGGACGGTGACACATTCGGTGTTCTGAGCCGCTCGGCCGGCTGGTGCTGCTGGCCTCGGTCGCCCTCGTGGCGCTCGGGGTTTCGGCGGCACCAGCCGTTGCCGTGCGGGAGCAGCGACAGGACCCGGCCGAGGAAGCCGCGATCAGCATCCGGATGCTCGACATCCCGGCAAGCCGAGTGCAGGATCCCCGGGCCCAGGTCTACATCGTGGATCACCTGAAGCCAGGGACGACGATCAACCGCCGGGTCGAGGTGCAGAACACCTCGGACGAGACGCAGAAGATCGACTTCTACTCCGGCGCGGCATCCGTCGAGAACAACGCCTTCACAGTGCCCGAGGGGCGTACGGGCAACGAACTCAGCGGGTGGATCCGGCTGAAGACCGCGACGATGGAGCTGGACCCGGGCGAGCGACGACCGGTCGAGGTCGAGGTCGCCGTGCCGAAGAAGGCATCGAAGGGCGAGCGGTACGCCGCGATCTGGGCCCAGGTCACCAGCGCGAAGGAACGCACCGGCAACGTCACCCAGATCCACCGGGTGGGCATCCGGGTCTACCTCGACATCGGTCCGGGTGGTGAGCCGCCGACGGACTTCCGGATCGAGGGGCTGGCCGCGGAGCCCGGCACCGGTGAGTTCCCCGTGGTCACCGCGAAGGTCACCAATACCGGCGAACGCGCGCTGGACATGACCGGCACCCTGTCGCTGACCAAGGCGACGGTCCAGGCCGGCCCGTTCAAGGTGACAAACGGCGTGACGATCCTGCCCGGCCAGAGTGGTCAGGTTCGGATCGAGGTCAACCAGGCCCTACCCGCCGGGACCTGGGACGTGAACGCGAAGCTCGCCAGCGGCACCGTGGAACGCACCGCGACCGGGAAGATCGTCCTCCCCGTCGCGGCGCCGATGACGGTAGCGACGTCCAGCGGGCCGAGCTGGCTCGTCTACACGGTCGGCGGGGTCGCCCTGCTGGTGCTGGTCACCCTTGGTGGCTGGTACCTCGTCCGCCGGCACCGGACCCAGCTGGCCTGACCAGCGCCCCAGCCACACAACCTGCCCGGCCGTTCCCTCCGGAACGGCCGGGCAGCATCGTCCAGAGAGTCGATCATGGACTTGTGGTGCCTGACTTGAGAACGACAAGCCGATTTGCCCCCACCACAACTCCATGATCGACCGGGGGCGGGGGCGGGGGCGGGGGCTAGATGACGGAGTGGGTCACGACCGCCACGTAGTCGCCGACCACCAGCCCGGACGGGAGGGTCACGAACAGGGTGGGGTTCCAGGTGGCGGAGTTCGGGCCTCCGGTCTGGCCGGACCACCCGGCGGCCGTACGCGGCGTGTTCAGCACCGCCCCGGGCTGCGGGACGAAGGATCCGACGCCGGTGCTGGCAAGGAGGGGCCCGGAGGCGTACGTGATGTTGCTGTTGGGGATGGTCTCGCCACCCGAGCCGGAGCCTGTGGTCAGGCTCGTGCTGGAGACGACGGTGACCCAGTTTCCGGAGAACGGCCCGCGGTCGTCGCTGACAGTCACCGGGCCGAGTTGGCCCGAGACGCCTGTCGTCCCCGAGGTCACGGTGCCGAGTGGCGAGATTGCCGGGACGCTGATGGAGAGCCCGCCGAGCGGGGTGATGACCAGCTCGACCGGTCGGGTCGCCGCCTGGTTGAACGAGTCGGTCACCCGGACGGTGAACGGGTACGTCCCGGCGACGGTGGGGGTGCCGGAGAGCAGGCCGGTGACCGGGTCGAGGGTCAGCCCGGCGGGCAGGCTCCCGGCGCTCACCGACCAGGCGAACGGGCCCGTGCCGCCGTTCACAGTGAACTGGTACTGGTACGGGTCGTACGCCTTGCCGGGTGGGGGCGGTGGAAAGGTCAGCGTCGGCGGCGCGTTGACAGTGACCGACGCGGAGGGGGCCGACTGTGGGCCGGTCCCGGCGGCGTTCGTCGCGGCCACCCGGAAGGTGTACGTGGCGCCGGCGGTCAGCCCGGTGACGATCTGGGTCGTGGCGGTTCCGCTGAACACCCGGGGTGTCTGCGCCACCGCGCCGAGATACGGCGTGACGGTGTAACCGGTGATCGGCGACCCCCCGTTGGCCGCGGCCGTCCAGCTCACCGTGGCGGCGTTGGTTCCGGCGGTGGCCGAGGTGTTGGTCGGCGCTCCCGGCAGCGTGTACGGGACCACCGCCGCCGAGGGCGGGCTTGCCGCGCCGGTCCCGAAGGCGTTCACCGCCGCCACCCGGAAGGTGTACGACGCACCGGCCGTCAGCCCGGTCAGGGTGCGGCTGGTGGTGGAGGCGTCGAAGGTGACCGTCGGTTGGGTGACGCCGTCCCGGATCGGGGTGATCAGGTAGCTGGTGATCGGGCTGCCGTTGTTAGCCGGCGCGGTCCAGCTCACTGTGGCGCTGGTGACGCCCGCGACCGCTGTGGGCGCGGTCGGTGTGCCCGGTGTGGACGCGTAGACGAAGTTCGCCGATCCGGCCGAGCCTCGGGTGACGACGCTGACAGTGACCGTCGCCGGGCTGGACCGGGCGGGCATGGCGGAGATGGCGAGGGTGCCGTCGGGGTTCACTGTGAAACAGCCGGCGGCCGGGCCGGAGGTGCACGGCACCAGCAGCACCGACGTGCCGGCCTGCTGCTCGGCGGCCGTACCGATGCTGATCGCTGTCGCTCCGGTGAGGTTGCTGCCGCCGACGGTGACCGGGATGCCCCCGGAGACCGAGCTCTGGGCCGGGGTGACGGTCACGCCGCTGGGTGCGGTGGCCGGCGCGACCGGCGTGGTGCTGGTGGCCAGGCCCGGGTTCGCGTCGATCGACGACGAGGTCGCCACCGTCGCGGTCTGGATCTGCGTCGGCGTCACGCCGGTGCCGGTGACCGTCGCGACGACGGTGATGGGCGGCAGGGAGGTGCCGCCGGCGAACGGGCCGTTGCTGTTGGTGCAGGTGATGGTCTGTCCGGACGGTGCGGCGCAGACCCAGCCGGAGCCGTACGCGGCACGGGGGACGACACCGGCGGGCACGGTCTGGGTGACCGAGATCGGTGACGTCTCGGTGGCGCCGACGTCGACCCCGGCGGTGATCGAGTAGGTGACCGGGTCACCGGGTTGCGGGCTGGCCCCGACCGCGCTGGTCTGCGACACGTTCAGGTCCGGTACCGGGTTGAAGCTGACCGCCCGCGCGTTGTCGATCTCGTGGAAGTCGGTGACCGCGCCGGTCGAGCCCACCCAACCGAAGGCGAGTTGCCGCGGGTAGCCGTTGGCGTTCAGCCAGGTCGGTGAGGGGTACAGGGTGGGCGACACGACCGGGAGGCTGCCGGCCAGGGTCCGCGCCGCGCCGCCGACCGGGGTGAACCTGACCCGGTATTCGCCGGCCGGAACGGTGATGCCGGTGTCGGTGGTGAACGGTGACGAGGTGGTGTTGGCGACCACCTCGACCGGCACCACCGAGGCGGCACGGGTGGCGGCACGCAGCGCCAGTGCCGCCGACAACGTGTTGGTGGCGGTGCTGTTGATCGCGCAGTAGCCGACCGAGTTGCGGCCCGGCCCACGGATCACGACCTGGCCGGGGACCCGGCCGTTGGTGGTCGAGATGTACGGCGGGTTCGTGCAGCCGGTGCCCTGGTACGTGCTGTTGCTGAAGTTGCCGAAGACGTCCAGCCCGACGCCGAGGTAGCCGTTGGAGAGGCCCGCCGACGCGCCGTTGAACGCCGCCGAGTAGCCCAACGAGCCGCCCGGCTGGCCGAGGGTGGACGGGGGTCTCGGGTTGGCCGGGTCGACGGCGGCCAGGACGAAGGCGACGCCGTCCGCCCCCGGGTTGATGCCGCCGTACTGGTAGGTGTTGAAGGTGACGTGCAGTCCCTGCGAGGTGGGTACGCCCACCGCCCCGAACACCCCACCCTCCCGGTTGAGGGTGGCGGGGGTGAGGCGCAGCTTGCCGGAGCCCTGCGGGTCTGTGGACGTGGTGCAACTCAGCAGTGGTCCGGTGGTCGAGTTGCCGGCCGCGCTCAGACAGGCGGCGTTGGTCGCGAGGGCGACGGGCACGCCCGGCACCGCCACGGCGCCGATGCCGTTCGCGGTGTTGTTGCGAAACGGCTGGTCGAACAGGACGGACCCGGCCGCCGACGCCGGACGCGGTGCGACCGCGAGAACTGCAACGGTCACGGCCACCGCCAGCGCTGCGATGCTGCTCGGACGACGCCGGCCCCGAAACGACATGTCCACTCCCAGCTTGCACTCCAGTCCCGAGCTGGACTATATCCCCCTAAAACGCCCATATTTCTCTTACAGGGATAAAGCCGGCTCGGTTCCGGCCGCGCAAAAGCGGACCGACCTCCTCGGTCACGCCGGGGGAGGTCGGTCCGCTGAGACTGGAAACTGTCAGCCCTCGATGTCCCGAGGATCACGGCTGCGGGGGTAGGTGTTCTTCTCCCCGATCGTGCCGTCCTGCTTCTTGATCACGTGTTCGACGCCGCGGTCGGCCGCCATCTCGCGACCCTGGGCCTGCGCGTCAGCCTTCACGTCATGCGTACTGGTGGCCCGCTCGTGGCCCTCCGGCTTGTTCTTCCACTGCCCGTCCTCGTGGTACGTGTCGACATCACCCTTGGCCATGACCGGCTCCCTCCCTGCGTCTGAACTGTCTCCCCAATCAGTGCCCAGAGCCGGGCCGGGCAAACCGCCGTCCTCAGGAGACGGCCGGGCAGTTGTTGCTCACCCGCCGCAGGATCTGTTCGCGTTCGTCGGTGGTGATGCCCGACGGCGTGCCGTCGAAGTGGGTCTCGACCTTGTCCCAGCCGCGGCGTTGCTCGTAGTGCAGGTGCGGCGCCCCGGAGTTGCCGGTGCTGCCGAGCCGCCCGATCTGGTCACCCTGGGCGACCTTCTGACCGACAGTGACCAGCGGCGGTTCGAGCATGTGCAGGTACTGCGTCTCCCACTTGCCGCCGTGGTCGATCTTCACCCAGTAGCCGCCGCCGCGCCCCCGCGGGCCTTCCGGGTTCTCCGGGTTGCGACCGCCCAGCGAGCCGTTGATGCCCGCCACGGTGACCGTGCCGGCGTACGACGCGAGCACCGGCCGCCCCCACGTCTCGCCCTCGGTCGGGAAGAAGTCGACGTCGTAGTCGTCGTGACCGGGGTAGGTGCTGAGCTGCCACGTCTCGCCGCAGGTCACCGGCATCTGGAAGAGCGGGCGCGGCCCGGCCGGTCGCAGCATCGGCACCGCGACCACCGCGACGCCCAGGACCGCCGCCGCCGCGACGAGCGCGAGGAGGACACGGATGGCACGGCTTCGAGGGCGGCGGTGGGAACGGGCTCTGGTCGGGCGGCCGGGCGTCACCGGCCCGAGCATGGCAGATCCCGGCAACATGTCGGCTCCGAGGTCGCACCCTCGAGCAGTGACATTGCAGTCGCACCGTGAAAGAGATACCGTGAGATGCAATGCAGTCGTATTGCAAAGAGAGTGGGCCGTCATGTACGTGATCGCGTTGTCCGAGGTGACCGCCGCCATGACCGCCCTGGTCGGCGGCAAGGCGGCCGGGCTGGGCGAGCTGATCCGGCACGGCGAGCAGGTCCCCGACGGTTTCTGCGTCACCACCGAGGCTCACCGGCTCGGCGTCGTCCCCACGGCCGACGTCGTCGCCGCCTACCAGCGGCTCGGTGAGGGCCCGGTGGCGGTGCGCTCCAGCGCCACCGCCGAGGACCTACCGGACGCGAGCTTCGCCGGGCAGCAGGACACCGTCCTCAACGTCACCGGCACCGCCGAGCTGATCGCCGCAATCGAGAAATGCTGGGCTTCGCTGCACGGCGACCGCGCGACCGCGTACCGCGACGCCCGCAGCATCGATCATGAAACGGTGCGGATGGCCGTCGTCGTACAGCGCATGGTCACACCCACTGTGGCGGGAGTGCTGTTCACAGCGAACCCGCTGACCGGCCGCCGCGACGAGATGGCCGTCGACGCCGCGCCCGGCCTCGGCACGACAGTGGTGGACGGCGCCACGGCCGTCGACCACTACATCCTCGACGACGTCACGCGCGCCGAGGCCGGATGCCTGACGTCCACCCAACTGGCCCGCCTCCGCGCCACCGGCGAGCGGTTGCAGGCCCACTTCGGCTGCCCACAGGACGTCGAGTGGGCGACCGACGCGGACGACGTGCTGTGGCTCCTCCAGTCCCGGCCGATCACCAGCCTGTTCCCCGCCCCACCGCGCAGCGAGAAGCCCCTCCCCCGCGTCTACCTGGAGTTCGGGCACGTCCAGGGCATGCTGCAACCGGTCACCCCGATGGGCATGTCGACGTTGCGGACGCAGATCGCCGCGATGCTCGCCGCGCTCGGGGTACGGGTCGAGATCGTCGACATCGGCGGCCGCCTCTACGGCGACCTGACCGACCTCGCGCGCGACCGGTCGTCCCGCAAGCGACTGGTGAAGCTCCTGGCTGTCGACTTCGGGCCGCGCGCCCAGGCGGTGATGCAGCACGTGCTGGCCGATCCCCGGTTCGCCCCGACCAGCGGCGGCGCCCGGCGCGGTGGAGCGCCGGGGGCCGCGTCGCTGCGGACCGCCCGCCGCGCGGTGCTGGGGATCCTGCGGGCGCTGGCCCGGCCCGAGGCCGCGCGGGCCCGGATGTTCGAGGCGATCGAGCAGCTGAGAATACGCTCGGCCGCCCCCGCCGACCTGCGTACCGCCGCCGACCGGCTGCGGTTCGTGCAGGCGCAGGAGGACGACACTGACGACAGCGCCGACGCGATCATGTGGCCGATCGTGGCCGGAATGCTCGCCGCCGCCCTACCGAGCACGCTGCTCACTGGAGTCGCCGGCCCTGACGAGATCCACACCGTGCTGGGCGGCATGCCGCACAACGTCACCATCGAGATGGACCTGGCCCTGTGGCGGCTCGCCCAGGGCGTGGGCGAGCACCGCCAGCTTCTCCTCGACACCCCACCGGCCGAGTTGGCCGCACGCCACCTGCGCGGCACGCTGCCCGACATCGGCATGGCGGCCTTCCTGGACGTCTACGGTCACCGGGGCGTCGCCGAAGTCGACCTCGGGGTGCCGCGCTGGGCGGAGGACCCGACGCCGGTCTTCGCCGCGGTCGCCAACTACCTGCGGGTCACCGATCCGCAACAGGGCCCCGACCAGCGCTTCCAGCGGGCCGCATCGGCGGCGGAGACAGCGCTGCGCGAGTTGGTCACGCGGGCTCGCCGTCGGCGGCCGGTTCGGGGCAGGATCGCCGGTTTCCTGTTGCGCCGGGCGCGATCGTTGGCCGGCCTGCGCGAGGCCGGCAAGTTCGCCGGGCTGTACCCGCTGCGCGAGACCCGCCGCCAACTCCTGCTCATCGGCGCCGACCTGCACGGCTCCGGCCTGCTGGACGAGCCGGACGACATCATGTTCCTGACCCTCGACGAGGTGCACACCGCCGTACACCAGGGTGTTGATCTGCGCGACACCGTCACCGCCCGACGGGCGGTGCACCGCCGGGAGCTGCGGCGTCGGACGGTGCCGGTGGCACTGCTCTCCGACGGCACGGATGTCGAGGCCGTCCTGCCGGCGGCCGCGGCCGGCGACGGGACGCTCACCGGGGTGGGTGCGTCGGCGGGCCGGGTGACCGGCCCCGCCCGGGTCGTGCACGACCCGGGCACCGCCCACGTCGAGCCCGGTGACGTCCTGGTGGCCGCGACCACGGACCCCGGCTGGACCCCGCTGTTCCTCACCGCGGCGGCGCTGGTCACCGAGACCGGGGCGATCATGGCGCACGGCCCGACGGTGGCCCGTGAGTACGGCATTCCCGCCGTCATCTGCGTGCCGGACGCCACCCGGACCATCTCCACCGGGCAACTCGTCACCGTCGACGGTGCCGCCGGAACCGTCACGCTGCACTGACCGTCGCCCCACCGAGCGAGAAGGACGACCATGACCGACACGAAGACACCGACCAGGGCGCGGGTGGGCCCGCTGCTGCGTCGGGCGGCCGAGGCCGAGGCCGCGACGTGGCGCAGCCTGTACGTGTGGGCGCGGCGACGCCCGCTACCGCTGGGGCCCGGCGACGAGCCGTTCGGCTATCTCGGCGTGGTCAAGCCGATCCTGGGCATCTTCATCGGCCTGTCGGTAGTGGAGATCCCGATCTTCGACGTCGTGGTCACCCACGTGGTGCCGTGGCGGCCCGCCCGCTGGATCGTGCTGGGCCTCGGCATCTGGGGTCTGCTCTGGATGATCGGCCTGTTCGCCAGCATGACCATCCACCCGCATGTCGTGGGCGACCGGGGCCTGCGGGTGCGGCTGAGCTGGGGCATCGACATCTGGATCCCGTGGACGGACGTCGAGGCCCTGCGCAAGCGCCACCGCTCGCTGCCGTCGAGCAGGTCGGTGCAGGTCGAGCAGGAGGGTGACCGTCGGGTGGTGTCCATCTCGGTCGGCAGCCAGACCAGCGTCGACGTCCTGCTGCGCCGGCCGCTGACCTTCGACCTGCCGAAGACCGGGTCCACGCCGATGAACGAGCTGCGACTGTACGCCGACGACCCGGACGCCCTGCTGCGCAGCGCGCGGGGCACCCCGGTGAGCCACACCGTCAGCCGGTGACCGCCGCGCTGGCGGAGTGTCCGGGCCACCCACTGTGAAACGATCGAGGCCATGCCCAAGAAGGTCGATCACCAGGAGCGACGCACCCTCATCGCGGACGCGCTGATGCGGGTCGCCGCGGATCAGGGCCTGGAGGCCGTCAGCCTCCGACACGTGGCCGCCGAGGCCGGAGTGTCCGCCGGGATGGTCCAGCACTACTTCCGGACCAAGGACGAGATGATGGCGTTCGCGCTGAGCGTGGTGCGTGAGCGCAGCCAACTACGGGTCACCGAGGCGGTGGCACGGCTGGGCGAGACCCCGTCGCCTCGGCTGCTGCTGCGCACGATGCTCGCCGCGCTGCTGCCGCTCGACGAAGGCACCCGCGACAATGGGCGGGTGGCACTCGCGTTCCTCGCCTACACGGCGGTGCGACCATCGGCAGCGCCCAGCCTGCACGAGGACACGGCGCAGTTCACCGGTTTCATCGCCAGCGTCCTGCCCGACCGCCACGACGCCGCCGCCGCGGCCGGCCTGCTGGCGCTGATGGAGGGGCTCGGTGTCTACCTGCTGGGCGGGCAGTACACAGCCGAACAGGCGCTGGGCGCACTGGACGCCCACCTCGACCTGCTCTTCGGCTGATCCCGTCGCTGGTCGCCGGGGTCCTCTACGAGCGGTTGACCCGCGCCGAGTGACCGCGTCTTACCGCCAGCGGATCGACGGGATTGTGCGACTCCCGCTCGCCGTGGCAGTCTGCGCATCATCGGTGCCGGGGAGGGGCGGTGGCACATGCTGAGCTTGCACGGGGTTTCGGTCGGCTACGGCGACGCGCCGGCCGTCCTCCGGGAGGTTTCGGTGACGGTCCGCCCGGGTCGGGTGCTGGCGTTGACCGGGTCGTCAGGTGCCGGCAAGACCACCCTGCTCCACGCGATGGCCGGCTTGCTGCGCCCACGCGACGGCGCGGTGACAGTCGACGGGCAGGCGCTACGCGACCGTGATCACGGGGTCGAGCATCGGATCGTCCTCATCCCGCAGGACAATGGCCTGGCCCCGATCCTGACCGCGACCGAAAACCTGCAGGTGGCACTGGTCGCTGGCGGCGTGGCAGCGCCGGAGGCCCGCCAGCAGACCGCCGCGATGCTGGATCTGCTGGGCCTCGCCGGCCAGGCCGACCAGCTCGTCGAGGAGTTGTCCGGTGGCCAGCAACAGCGTACGGCGGTTGCCCGGGGCCTGGCGTTGCGCGGACGTGTGCTGCTGGCCGACGAGGTGACAAGCGAACTGGACGCGGGCAATCGGAAGCGGGTGCTGGACCTGTTGCACGACGAGGCGCGCAGGGGCGCGGCCGTCGTGTTCGCCACTCACGACCCGGAGGTGGCCGCCGCCTGCGAAGCGGAGCTGCACCTCGTCGAGGGGCGGGCGGAGATCCTCCGCGACTGAGGACTCCGGTAACCGGTAGGTCTCGGTCCGGTCGCACGGGGCGGCGAGCCGGCGAACGGCTCGATAGCCTCGGGGTCAATGCTGACCGTCATCTGGGGTGCGATCGCGGCCCGCCGGGCGCAGGCGTTGGCGGTGCTCCTGCTCGCGGTGCTCGCCAGTGCCGCCGCAGCGACCGCGCCGAGTTATGGTGCCGCCGCCGGCCAGGCCCTGGCCCGCTACGAGGTTTCCAGGGCGACGCCGAACGAGCTTCGGCTGCGGCTCGCCGATCCCGTCGAATATCCGGGGGTGCCCGGGGACCCCGCACGGACGCCGTTCGCCGACACGGTCAGGAAACTGACGCCGGCCGGCTTCGAGGTAGTGCTGGGTGCCCAGAGTGGTGGCGTCGCCGCCGGTCGGGCCGGGACGGTGACCTCGATCCTGGTCTTCCGGACGGGGGTCTGCGAGCGGGTCACAGTGGCCGGCGCCTGCCCCCGGGCCACCTCAAGGGGGCAACTCCCCGAGGTCATGGTTGGCACCCACACCGCCGCGCGTCTCGGTGTCGCCGTCGGCGACCAGTTCACGTTCGGCGCGGTGCCGGTGCGGGTGGCCGGCATCTACCAACCGCTGGACGCGAGCGATCCGTTCTGGCTGGGCGCGGAATACATCCGACCGGCCGTGGCGGGCCCGACCAGCACGTCGGCCGTGGGCAGCGCGGAGGACGCCATCTTCACCGCCGAGGCCGCGCCCCTGACCGACGACCAGGCCATCCTGTATCGGTCGACGGCCGACCTCTACGTCACCGAGCGCCTGTTCGACACCCGGTCCGTGGCGGACCTGCGTTCCGCGGTCACGGTGGTGACGCGCGACGGAAGCCGCGAGGGCCTCGGGGGCGGCACCAGCCTGTCCAGCCTGCTCGACCGGGTGGCCCTGCAACGCGGGCAGTTGGCCGACGGCGTGACGCTGGGCGCCGGGCTGCTCGTCCTGCTCTGCTGGCTGGTCCTCTTCGTCGCGGTCAGCTCAGCGGCGGACCAGCGACGGCCGGAGCAGGGCCTGCTCCTGCTCCGTGGGGTGCAGCGCCGACGGCTGTGGGCGCTGGCGATCGGCGAGCACGCCGTACCCGTGTTGATCGCGATCCCCCTCGGCTGCCTGCTCGGCGTCGCCGCCACCACGCTGCTCGCCGCGCACACCCTCCCGGCGCGGACCGACGTCACTGTGGACGCCACAGTGATCGGCTTCGCCGCCGTCGGCGCGGCCGGCGCGCTCGCCGCGGTGCTGCTGGCACAGGCTCGAATGTTGTCCGCGTCGGTCGTCGACCTGCTGCGTCGGGTGCCGACACGGATCCGCGGGTGGCGGGCGACCATCGGTGACCTCGTCGCGGTGTCCGTCGCCGCGGCGGCCGTGGTGCAGGTGCGCTCCGGCGGACCGCCCAGCGGGCTGGCCCTGGTGGCACCGGTCGTCGGGGCGCTCGCCGCGGGTGTGCTGCTGTCGCGGGTCGCGATGATCATCGGCGGGGCGGCGGGCGCGGCGCTACTGGCGCGCGGCCGGACGGCCGCCGGTCTCGCCCTGCTGCAGGTGGCTCGGCAACCACGCTTCCGACCCCTGATCGCGCTGCTCACCGTGGTCGTCGCGATGCTCGCCTTCACCGCCGCGACGAGCGAGGTGGCGTCGGTCGCCTACAGCGACCGGGCAGTCGTCGAGGTCGGCGCGCCACGCGTGGTCCAGGTCGACGCGACGTCCCGTTCGCACCTGTTGGCTGCCGTGCGGGCCGCTGATCCCGAGGGTCGCTTCGCGATGGCCGCCGTGGTGACGACCGCGTCCTCCGAGGCCGGCACACCGCTGCTCGCGGTGGACTCCGACCGCCTGGCGACGGTGGCGACGCCGCATCCGTCCTACGGCATGTCCCTGGCGGACGTCGCGCGGAAGATCCGCCCACCCGCGCCCGGTGAGCCGCTGTACGTCCGGGGGCGACTGCTCACCATGGTCCTCTCCGCCAGCTTCGACGCCGAGGCCTTCGCCGGGAATCGGGTCCGCCTCGCGGTCACGGTCGCCAGCGCCAACGGCACCCGAGTGGTCCTCCCCCGCGAGGACATCGAGCCCGTCCGCAAGGCCTACCCCCTTGAGGTGCCCGAGTGCGCGCAGGGATGCCGAGTGATCAAGGTCGAAATCGTTGCTCCGGTGGTCTCCCGAGACCTGGAGGTCCGCTTCGAGGAGTTGCGCAGCAGCGATGAGGACGGCGGACGCGACACGGTGGTGCTGACCGGCGCACAGTTCGCCGACCTGCAGCGGTGGCGGCTGTCCGACCCGGACGACACGTTCCTCGGTGCCGCGAGCGGAACGGATGCGGCGTTGGTCCTCACGGTGACGGAGAACCGGCGTGCGACGCCGGCCGGCATCGCTGTTGTCGATGCGCCGTTCCCCCTCCCCGGCTATCTGACCCGATCGGTCGGAACGCCGCTCGGTGGGGCGCATCCGTACGACGGCGTCGACGGAACACCGACCATGGCGACGGTCAGTGGCGTGGCCGGCCGTCTGCCCCGGCTCGGTGGGTCGGGCCTGGTCGTCGACCTGGAGTACGCGGATCGCCTCGCCGTCGCCAGCCAGAGCGGCAACGAGGAGGTCTGGTTGACGCGGTCAGCTCCCGTCGACGTCCTCGATCGGCTTCGCGCCCAGGGTCTGGTCGTCAAGTCCGAGCGGACGACCGCCGGCGTACGGCAGGATTTCGATCGGCAGGGTGCGGCGTTGGCCCTGCGCTTCAACCTGTTCGCCGCGCTGGGGGGTGTGCTGATCGGAGCGGCCGGCCTGATCGCGATGGCGGCGGCCGAGCAGCGTGCCCGGGTGGCCATGTTGGTGGCGCTGCGTCGGCAGGGGTTGCCGCCACGCGCCGTCCGGGGCGGCTACGGGTGGCCGGTCGCGGTCGCCGCCGTGTCGGGCGGCCTCGCGACCCTGGTGATCTGGCTGCTCACCCGGGGCGGGCAGCGCCTGTTCAGCGACGGCCGCTCGCCGGTCCCGGTGCCCGACTGGCCAGACGTCGGCCGTCTGCTGATGTTCACGGTGCCCACCATCGCGCTGTTCGCCCTCACGGCGGTCGTGCTCGGTCGGGTCGTCGCCGCCTCGGTACGCCGCCGGAGCAGCCGATGACCGCCACGCCGCAGGACGAGGCGATGGCCTCCGCGCCGCGCGGCGGGCCGACGACCAGCTCTGCCGGGGGTGTGGCCGTCACCTGCCATCGGCTGATCCACATCTACTCCACAGGCACCGGCGACGTGGTCGCGCTCTCCGGCGTGGACCTGCGAATCGCCGCCGGCGAGATGCTGGCGCTGGTGGGGCCGTCCGGCTCGGGAAAGTCCACGTTGGTGGCGATCCTCGGCGGGCTCATGCAACCCTCTGCCGGCCGCGTGTACGTGGGCGACCATGAGCTGTCGCGGCTCTCGTCCAAGGGCCTGGCGGCCCTTCGCGGGGCCACGGTCGGCACGGTGTTGCAGGGCGCCGAACGCAACCTGCTGCCGTACGTGTCGATGTCGCGCAACATCTGGTTGGCACAGCGACCCGCGGCACGCATTGCCGGGCGCCGGCTCGACCCACCGGAGGCGATCCTGGACCTCGTCGGTCTCGCGGGCGCGGGTGCTCGGCGGGTGGGCGACCTGACCCCGGGGCAACGTCAGCGGGCCGCTCTGGCGCAGGGGCTCGCGGCCGGGCCCGGGCTGCTCCTGGTCGACGAGCCGACCAGCCAGCTCGACGCGTCCGGTCGGGACGAGGTGCTCGCGGCACTCGCCACCGTCAACGCGGAGCGGGGCACCACTGTGGTCGTGGTGACCCACGACGGCGAGGTGGGCGCCCAACTGGGCCGAGCGGTCACCATCCGGGACGGCCGGGTCGGCGCCGAGGGGCGCAACGGCCGGGACTTCGCAGTGGTGGCCGGCGACGGCACGATCCAGTTGCCGCCCGAGACGTTGGCGACCTTCCCGGCCGAGACGTTGTTCGAGGTCGACCACACCGATCACTCGATCACTCTGCGCGCGGTGGCCACCCCGTCGTCCGGTGACGGGGACGACGGGGTGGCACGGGCCAGCGGCGAGCCGGGCCACGACCGGCTCAGTGGGTCGTGACGCCCGCCCGCGCCTTCAGCCGACGCAGCTCGTCGGCGGACATCAGCCAGGTGGAGTTCGTCGTCCCCAGGCCGAGGAGCACCTGGTCGAAGGTGTTGCCGTCGTTGTCGTCGGTGTAGCAGACGCTCACCTCGCCCCAGGGCGACGCGGCGACCGCGAAGTGCTCCTGGCGACCCGTCGTGGTCTGGCTCAGCGCCTGGGCCGCCAGCCGGCCGGTGGACGTGCCGTCCGGGTTGAGGCCCCGCGCCCAGACGTCCGGGTTGGCGCCGGACACCGTCCAGCCCACTACCACGTTGTCCTGGTCGTCGATGCCGACCCCCGGGGCGATGGCACCGGTTCCGGTGGAGACCGGGACCTCGTCGTGCCGGGCCGTGCCCGCAGCGGTGAACGATCGGGCCCAGACACCCCGGGTGCCGGTGTGGTCGGATTCCCACCCGACGGTGAAGTCCCCGGCGAAGTTCGCCGCGACCGAGGCACGCTGCTGCTGTCCGCCGCTCTGGGCGTTGGCCGTCCGCCGCGACAGCGCCACGGCACCGTTGGAGCGGGCCAGCCGGGTCAGCCCGATGTTGTACGAGCCGTTCGCGTCGGCGTCCTCGTCCCAGACCACCAGCGCCTCACCGGAGGCGGACACCGCAACGTCGGGGCGGTGGTGCGTGCCCGTCGTCTGCGAGGCCGTCACCTCGTACGCCTTGGTGGTGGCGGCGGTGAAGCCGGCGGCCTTGACGGTGGCGGGAGCGGTGCCCTGCACATCCTCCCAGACCACTGTGAAGCCGACGGCGGCGGCATTGGTGGGCGCGCCGTCCGGGTCGACCGAGACCTTCGGCCAGATCTGCTGCCCGGCGTCGTTGGCGTTGGCCTGCCCCGAGCCGAGCACCGCGCCGGTGGGCGACACCACCCGGTACTGGATGTTGTAGACGCCGTTACCGTCGCCGTCGGCCGCCCAGACCACCACGGCGTTGCCCCGGTCGTCGAGCCCCACGTCGGGACTGATGTGCCGCCAGGCGGCTCCGCTGGTTCCTCCGGTGGAGAGCTTCAGCTCGTACGCGGGTGTGCCGTCGCGGAACAGCCGCAGGTAGATCTCGCTGTGGGTGTCGTCCTCCGGGGCGGTGCTGTCGCGGTCGTCCTCCCAGACCACGGCGACGTGGCCGTTGCGGTTCATGGCGATGGAGGGCAGGTCCTGGTCGCCGGTGGCGACGCTGTTCGCGGTGGTCCAGGTGACCGCCTCGGCGGTCATCGCGGTCGGGCCGAGGAGCACGTTCGGGACCAGCAGGGACGCGGTGAGCAGTGCGGTTGTCACGGTCATGGTGGCGCTCTCCCTTATCCGGCCTGCAGGCCGGGCTGGCCGTCGAGGATGACGAACGAGCGCACTGTGGACGCCGCCGCGCCGTGCTCGGTCACGGTGTTCACCGCGCGGAAGTCCGCGCGGACCTGGCTGCGGCTGATCGTGGTACGGACGTAGCCGCGCCGGTCCGAGTAGAACTTCAGGTGCGGGTTGGCCGCCGCGTTAGGGACCGTGGTGCTGCCGCTGCCGTTGCCGGTCGAGCTGATCGAGGTGCAGACCAGCTCGGTGCCGATGGTGGCCGAGGAGGGGTTGGCGTAGTCGGCCTTGAGGTCGTTGGCCCACGACCGGTGCACGTCGCCGGTGAGCACCAGCGGGTTGCGCACCCCACGCTGCTGCCAGCCGGTCTGGATACGGCTGCGGGAGGCCCGGTAGCCGTCCCACGCGTCCATGCTCGCCGCCCCGTTCGCGTCGAGCTGCTGGGCGAAGAAGACCTGCTGGCCGAGGATGTCCCAGGTGCCGTAGCGCTGGGCCAGCCCGTCGAGCAGCCACGCCTCCTGGCTGGCGCCGGTCAGCGACCGGGAGGCCAGGTCCGCGTCGGCGCAGACCTTCCAACCGTCCCCGCAGGCCTGGTCGTCGCGGAACTGCCGGGTGTCGAGCATGTGGAAGGTGGCGAGCTGCCCCCACCGGACGCGCCGGTACAGCGGGATGCTGTTGCCGTTGGCGGCGGACGCCGGTCGCAGCGGCATGTTCTCGTAGTAGGCCCGGTACGCGGCGGTGCGCCGGGCGGTCCACTGGGCGGCGGTCAGCGTGGGGCTGCTGTCGTTGCGGACCATGTTGGCGTAGTTGTTCTCCACCTCGTGGTCGTCCGGCACCACCAGCCAGGGTGCCGCCGCGTGGGCCGCTTGGAGATCCGGGTCGGACTTGTACAGCGCGTACCGACGGCGGTAGTCGGCCAGCGACACGATCTCGGCGCCGACGTGCTGGCGCACCGTGGAGCTGCCGACGCCACCCTCGTAGATGTAGTCGCCGAGGTGCAGGATCAGGCCCGGGTTGTCCTCGGCCATCCGCCGGTACGCCGTGTAGTAGCCGGCCTCGTAGTGGGCGCAGGAGGCGAAGGCCATCACCAGGTCGCGGCCGAAGGAACTGGGCGCCGGGGTGGTCCGGGTCCGCCCGACCGGCGAGATCTGGCCCTGGGCCCGAAACCGGTAATAGTAGTCGGAGTCGGCGGCGAGCCCGCCCGCGATGGCGTGCACGGAGTGCGCGTCGGCGTACCGGGCGACCACCGAGCCGGAGGCGACCAGCGAGGTGAACCGGTCGGTGGTGGACACCTGCCACTCCACTGTCACGTCGGCGTTGGCCATGCCACCCTGCCCGTCGGCGTTGAGCGGGGATGGTGCCAGCCGGGTCCAGAGGACCACGCTGTCGGGTGCCGGATCACCGGATGCCACACCGAGTTTGAAGGGGTACGGCGCCGCGGCGCGGGCACCCTGGCGGGGTGTCACCGCGACTCCGGCGGTCACCAGTCCACCAAGGACGAAGATGCGACGGCTCAGCCTTGTCATGGTCAACAGCCTCGGGAACGTCGATGAACGGCGATGGCTGCGCGGCGGAATCCGACATGACGGAATGCTGTCCGCGCCAAGGCGTTCAGGTGTCCGAACCGCCGGCGCAAGCGGCCGGACCGTCAGGTGAGCGGCGAGGGCGACTCGGCGCCGGGGATCACCAGCGTCGGCGTGCCGGACCCGTCCGCCGGGACGCTCCAGACGTCGGGCTGGCCGTCGTCCCGGCGCAGCGTGTAGGCCAGCTTCCCGCCGTCCAGCCACGCGGCCTGGTCATCGACGCTGCGGACCTCGGCGGTCGCGGTGACCCGCATGCTCGACAGGTCCAGGACCGACAGCCGCCAGCCCTTCGCCGGGTCGGCGTCGACCGCCTCCTTGAACGCGAGCCGGGTGCCGTCCGGTGACAGCGACGGGCACTCGACGTTCTCCTTCAGCGTCTCGACGGTGCGGGCGGCGAGGTCACCCCGGACGAGATACCTCCTGCCCCCGGTCGCCATCGTCGCGTAGAAGTGATTGTCGTCGGCGGTGAAGGTGACGCCCCAGTAGTTGACGTCCGCGTTGCGGTAGCCCCGGCCGTCCCGGGTGATCGCGAACTCTTCGAGCGAGGCCATCGTGGTGCCGGTGCGGGTGTCGAGGATCCCGGTGCGGGTGGAGAAGCCACTGGAGGTGTACGAGTCGCCACCGACGAACGTCGTCCAGGAGACCATCCGGCCGGAGGCCGAGACCCGGGCCCGGTTCGGCAGCCCCGGCACACTGACCGCCCGGGTCTGGCGCAGCGTCGCGTCGAGCACGACAACCTGGTACGACCACGCGGTCTCCGGCTTCAGGCAGACCCCGGTGCCAGCCGCCGCGTACACCCGGAGGCACTCCAGGCCGGCGACGGTTCGCGGCCCGGCGGGGTCGGTGGCGGCGACGGTGGAGACGTGCCGGTCGGTGATCGCCAGCAGGCGCGGCCCGGGTGCCAGGGTGACCGCCTGCTCGCCGCCGGCGGGTGGCGGCGTCCGGGGAGCCTGCGCGGCCGTGGCGGCGTAGCCGGCCGCCACGGTGCCCAACAGCACGGCCGAGGCGACCACCACGCCCAGCTTCGCTCGGGTCGACATCGCGGTCATCGTGGCACCTTCCGGGTGGTGAGTCGGGACGGGGAGGCCAGCAGGAGCAGCGTGCCGACCAGGACGCCGGCGACGGCCACGGCCGCCACGCGGATCGCGTTCTCCGGCCCCCACGCCTGCCAGGCCAGACCGAACAGCACGGAGGAGACGAGGTACGCGAGCGCCTGCCCGGTCTGCACCAACGCGATTCCGGTGGTCCGCAGGCGCGCCGGCAGCACCGGAGCGGCGAGCGCGATGAGCACGCCGTCGGTGGCCGCGTAGAAGGCGCCGTACAGCGTCAGCGCCAGGACGATCAGCGGCCAACCGTCGACCGGGCCGGCCAGCAGCAGGTACGTCGCACCGAGGGCGGTGTAACCGCCGATCACCACGGGCAGGCGACCGATCCGGTCGGCGAGTACGCCGAGCGGAGCGGCGAGCAGCAGGTACGCCAGGCTGGTCCCCACCGCGAGCAACGGGAACCAGCGCAGGCCGAGGTCCATCCGGCGTTGCAGCACCAGGTAGACGAAGCCGTCGCCGATGGTGGCCAGCCCGAGCATCGCGGCGGCCAGCACCAGCCGCCGGGCCGGTCCGACGCGCAGCAGCCCGAACGCCTCCCGGACGGACACCTTCGGGTCGTTGGTCTCGCCCGCCGACGCACCGCCCGCCGACGCACCGTCCGGCTGTTCCCGGACGAAGAGCACGAGCACCACCACGGCCAGGGCCGCGACGCAGAAGCTGGTGACGAAGACCGCGTCGTACGACTGCCCGACGACCAGCAGGACCGCGAACGCGGCGAGCGGCCCGAGGAACGCGCCGACGCTGTCCATCGCCCGGTGCACCCCGAACGCCCGACCCAGCGCCTCAGGGGGCGTGGAGAGCGTGATCAGCGCGTCGCGCGGCGCGCTGCGCACCCCCTTGCCGATCCGGTCGACGGCGATGACGGCGCCGATCGCCGGGATCGACCGACCGGCGAGCAGCAGGCCGAGCTTCGCGACCGCCGAGAGCGCGTACCCGACGCCGGCGATCAGCTTGCGCCGCCGGAACCGGTCGGCCGCGAAACCACCGACGACCCGCAGCAGCGCGGTGGCGCCGGTGTGGACGCCGTCCAGCACGCCGAACGCCACCGGGCTGAGGTGCAGGCCCAGCACCAGATAGAGCGGCAGCACCGCGGCCACCATCTCGGCCGACACGTCGGTGATCAGACTGACAGTGCCGAGCGCGACGACGTTGCCGCTGACCATCGCGAACCGGCGGCGTCGGGGCCCCGATCCGGGTTCGTCGGCGACCGGTCGGGAGACGGTCGACAGGTACACGAGCATCTCCTCGGATCGGCGGTCGACGGGCAGCCATCGTCCGTACCCAGTGGAGGAGGCACAACGGACCGCGGGTGGCATCCCGGCGAGGGTCGGATGAACGGGCTGACAACACCGAGGTGTTCGCCTGCCGGGACGCACTGTTCATCCGCCTGTCGCCCACCGGCTCATCGACCTTCCTACATTCCTTGCGCTTCTCCCACGAGGTAAGGAGTCCTGCATGGACATTCGATTTCCCCGTCCGTCGGTGACGCTGGGGGTGGTCACGGTGATCGTCGCCGCGACCGCCGCCGTCGTCGTGACCGGCGCTGGCGCGGCGTCGGCGGCGAGCGTGACCTTCACGCCGGTCGCCGACACCTACGTCCAGAGCGACACGGCCACCACCAACTACGGCACGTCCACGCAGATCGTGGTCGACAACTCGCCAGTGCGGCGCTCGTTCCTGCGCTTCACAGTGAGCGGTGTCAGCGGCACGGTGACCGGCGCCAAACTGCGACTGCGCACGATCAGCGGCAACAGCGGCAGCGACGCCGGTGGGACGTTCCGCCGGATGTCCAACACGACCTGGTCGGAGACCGGCACCACCTGGAACAACCAGCCGACCATCGACGGGGCCACGCTCGGCACTATCGGAGCGGTCAGCGGCAACACCTGGTACGAGGTCGACGTCACGGCCGCGGTCACCGGCAACGGCACGTACAGCTTCGGCGCCACCTCGACCAGCGGTGACGGCGCCTACTACGACACCCGCGAGAGTGGCGCCGACACTCCGCAACTGGTGGTCACCACCGGGAGCACCACGCCACCACCGTCGGGCGACCCGGTGTTCGTCGGTGCCGGCGACATCGCCGACTCGGGCTCCGGCGACAGCGCCACCGCGACGTTGCTCGACAGCATCCCGGGGACGGTCTTCACCACCGGCGACAACGTCTACGACAGCGGGACGGCGTCGCAGTTCAACAGCTACTACGGGCCCACCTGGGGTCGGCACAAGTCCCGCACCCGCCCGTCGCCGGGCAACCACGACTACAACACGTCGGGCGCGACCGGCTACTACAACTACTTCGGTACGTCCGCCGGCCCGAGCGGTCGCGGCTACTACTCGTACGACCTCGGCAACTGGCACGTCGTGTCGCTGAACTCGAACATCAGCATGTCGGCCGGCTCGACGCAGGAGCAGTGGCTGCGCGCGGACCTGGCCGCCAGCGGCAAGCCGTGCACGTTGGCGTACTGGCACCACCCGCTCTTCACGTCCAGTTCCAACCACGCGCCGTCGACGTCGACGCGTCCGCTGTACCAGGCGCTCTACGACTACAACGCCGACGTCGTGGTGTGGGGGCACAACCACGTGTACGAGCGGTTCGCCCCGATGAACCCGGCCGGCGGCGCCGACTCCAGCCGGGGCCTGCGCAGCTTCGTCGCCGGGATGGGCGGCGCCGGCCACTACGGCTTCGGCACCATCCAGCCCAACAGCGAGGCGCGTAACAGCTCAGCCTGGGGCGTCCTGAAGTTCACCCTGCACTCCAACAGCTACGACTGGCAGTTCGTACCGGTAGCCGGCCAGACCTACACCGACACCGGCACCACCACCTGCCACTGACGGACGCGTGCCCCCTGTCCGCCAGGCGGGCAGGGGGCACGTGCGTCCCGTCGAAGCGTCAGCGGGCGGTGCCGGCACGACGCTTGTTGTAGACGTCGAAGGCGACCGCGACGAGCAGGACGAGACCCTTCACCACCGACTGGGTCGACTGGTCGATGCCCATCAGCTGCATGCCGTTGCTCATCACCGCCATGATCAGACCACCGACCATCGCGCCCACCACGGTGCCCACGCCACCGGTGACCGCCGCGCCGCCGATGAAGGCCGCGGCGATCGCGTCCAGCTCGAACATGTTGCCGGCGGCGGGCTGGGCGCCGTTCGACCGCGACGAGTAGATGACGCCGGCGACCGCCGCCAGGAAGCCCATGTTGACGAACATCCAGAAGTTGACGGTGCGGACCTTCACCCCGGACAGCGCCGCCGCCGACAGGTTGCCGCCGATCGCGTAGACCTGGCGACCGAAGACGGTACGCCGGGTGAGCAGGCCGTAGACCAGCACCAGGACCGCCAGGATGATCAGCACGATCGGCAGCCCTCGGGCGTGCGCCAGCTGCCAGGCGAAGTACATGAGGACCGCGCCGACCAGCACGACCCGGGCGACGAAGAGCGGGAACGACTCGACGGGCTGCTGGTAGCGGATACGCGCCACGCGGGTGCGGAAGCCGCTGACCGCGTAGCCGGCCACGGCGATGGCGCCGATCAGCAACGTGAAGGCGTCGAAGCCCTGCCCGCCGAGCAGGCCGTTGAGGAAGCCCGCAGCGACCTGCTGGTACTCGGACGGGAACGGCGACAGCGAGATGTTGTCGAGCACCCGCAGGGTCAGACCCCGGAACAGCAGCATGCCGGCCAGGGTCACGATGAAGGCCGGAATGCCGGCGTACGCCACCCAGAACCCGTGCCACGCGCCGACCACGACGCCGACGACCAGCGCGGCCACGACGCCGATCCACCACGGATGGCCCTGCTGGATCACCAGGACGGCGGAGACCGCTCCGGTGAGCGCGACGACCGATCCGACCGACAGGTCGATGTGCCCGCCGATGATCAGGATGACCATCCCGATCGCGAGGACCAGGATGTACGAGTACTGGAGGACGATGTTGGTGATGTTGCCGGGGCTCAGCAACACCCCGTCGGTCAGGACCGCGAAGAGCGCGACGATGACGACCAGGGCGACGTAGATCCCGCTCTGCCGCAGGTTGTTCAACACCAGCGCCCGCAGGTCGCTCGTCCCGCTGTGCAGGGCGGCGGCGGGCGTGCTGTCCGGGGGCGTGGGGCGCTCCGTCGAAGGGGTCTTGATGCTGGTCATCCGACGAGCTCCTTGTCCTTGGTCATCAGCTCCATGAGGCTCTCCTGAGTCGCCTCGGCCACCGGCATCTCGCCGGTGATCCGGCCGGCGGCGAGGGTGTAGATGCGGTCGCACATTCCGAGCAGCTCCGGCAGCTCGGAGGAGATGACGATCACCGCCTTACCGGCGGCCACCAGCCGGTTGATGATCGTGTAGATCTCGTACTTGGCGCCGACGTCGATCCCGCGGGTGGGCTCGTCGAGGATCAGCACGTCCGGGTCGGTGAACAGCCACTTCGACAGCACGACCTTCTGCTGGTTGCCGCCGGAGAGCTTGCCGACCACCGCCATGACGCTCGGCGTCCGGATGTTCATCTCCTTGCGGCTCGCCTCGGCAACCTTGATCTCCTCGTTGCCGTTCACCCAGCCCAGGCGGGACAGTCGGTCCAACGCGGCGGCGGACACGTTGCGCCGCACGTCGTCGATGAGGTTGAGGCCGTAGCGCTTGCGGTCCTCGGTGACGTAGGCGATGCCGTTGTCGATCGCCTCGGCGACGGTGCGCGCCTGCACCTCCCGCCCGTGGACGAAGAGTCGGCCCCGGATGTCGCGCCCGTAGGACCGACCGAAGACGCTCATGGCCAGCTCGGTCCGCCCGGCCCCCATGAGGCCCGCGATGCCGACGACCTCGCCGGCGCGCACGGAGAGGCCGACGCTCTCGACGACCATCCGGTCCTGGACCGGGTGGCGCACCGTCCAGTCCTCAATGCGCAGGACCTCGTCACCGGGGGACGACTCGCGGTCGGGGTAGAAGCTGTCCAGGTCGCGCCCGACCATGCCCCGGATGATCCGCTGCTGGGTCACGTCCTCGGAGCGCATGTCGAGGGTCTCCACGGCGCGTCCGTCGCGGATGACGGTGGTCGAGTCGGCGATGGCGGTGATCTCGTTGAGCTTGTGCGAGATCATGATGCAGGTGATGCCCTGCTCCTTGAGGGCCCGCAACAGGTCGAGCAGGTGCGCCGAGTCGATGTCGTTGAGCGCGGCGGTCGGCTCGTCCAGGATGAGCAGGCGCACCTTCTTCGACAGCGCCTTGGCGATCTCCACCAGCTGCTGCTTACCGACGCCGAGCTGGATGACCGGGGTGACCGGGTTCTCCTGCAGCCCGACGGACGCCAGCAGCTTCGCCGCTTCGGCGTTGGCGAAGTTCCAGTCGATGAGCCCGCTGCGGCCGCGCCGCTCGTTGCCGAGGAAGATGTTCTCCGCGATCGACAGGTACGGCACCAGGGCGAGCTCCTGGTGGATGATGACGATGCCGTTGGCCTCGCTGTCGCGGATGCCACGGAACTGCATCGGCTTGCCGTCGAAGAGGATCTCGCCGTCGTACGAGCCGGACGGGTAGACGCCGGACAGCACCTTCATCAGGGTGGACTTGCCGGCGCCGTTCTCACCACAGATGGCGTGGATCTCCCCCCGGCGCACTGCGAGGGTGACGTCCTCCAGCGCGGTCACGCCGGGGAAGGTCTTGGTGATGCGACGCATCTCGAGGATGGTGTCGTCCATGGTCACTGTCCTCCGTCAGGTCTGGACGTGGTACGCGCCCAGGCGTCGGGCCCGGCGGGTGACCGCCGGGCCCGACGAGTGGCTTACTTCTTGGCCTGACCGGCGGCGACCTCTTCCGCCGTCCAGTAGCCGGAGTCGATCAGCGTCGCCTTGATGTCGTCCTTGTAGACGGTCGCGATCGGGAGCAGGTACGCCGGGACGACCTTGACGCCGTTGTTGTACGTCTTGGTGTCGTTGGACTGCGGCTGCTTCTTCTGCAGGAACGCCTCGGCCGCGTTCACGGCCTGCTCCGCCAGCAGCCGGGTGTCCTTGAAGACCGTGGAGCTCTGCACGCCGTCGTTGATCAGCTTGATCGAGGCGATCTCCGCGTCCTGGCCGGTCACCACCGGGAGCTTCTTCGCGCCCTTGCCGTAGCCGGCGTTCTGAAGGGCGGTGATGATGCCCCGGGAGATGCCGTCGTACGGCGAGAGCACCCCGTCGACCTTCGAGCCGTCGTTGTAGGCCGAGGTCAGCAGGTTCTCCATCCGCTTCTGCGCGGTCTCCTGCTGCCACCGCAGGATGGCTACCTGCTCGGGGGTGGTCTGCTTGGACTTGACGACCAGCGTGCCGTCCTCAATGAACGGCTTCAGCGTGTCCATCGCGCCGCCGAAGAAGTACTGGGTGTTGTTGTCGTCCAGCGACCCGGCGAAGAGCTCCACGTTCAGCGGCCCCTTGGCCGTGCCCTTCGAGCCGTCCTTGTTCAGCAGGCCGAGACCGACGAGCAGCGCGGTGCCCTGGGCGACGCCGACCTTGTAGTTGTCGAAGCTGACGTAGAAGTCGACGTCCTTGCTGCCACGGATCAGTCGGTCGTAGGAGATGACCGGGATCTTCGCGGCCGCGGCGGCCTGCAGCTGGCTGCTGAGCGCGGTGCCGTCGATCGCCGCGAGGACGAGGACATCCGCACCCTGGGTGATCATTTGGTCGACCTGCTGCGACTGCGTGGGGATGTCGTCGCCGGCGTACTGGAGGTCGACCTTGTAGCCCTTGGCCTCCAGCTTCGACTTCACCGCGTTGCCGTCGGCGATCCACCGCTCCGAGGTCTGGGTCGGCATCGAGACACCGATGGTCAGATCGCTGGGCTTCTCGTCGCCGCTCTTCTCGCCGCTGCCCGCACCCCCGCCGCTGCACGCCGCCAAACTGAGCGCGAGTGCCGCGCCGCCGAGAGCAACCAGGAATTTCCTGCCCACCGGCTTCTCCTCTCTGGACTCCCCCGCCGACTGCCGGGGCCAAGTGTCATCTTTCGGGTAGTGTTAGCGCTCACATAGATTGCGTCAACACCAGATCCGAAATACCGGTGTCACGGTCTCGTAACGGAGCATCCAGGCGAGCGTAGTCATGTGGCCGATCCGCCGGAAGGGCCGGGACGCGGCAACTCAGCGTGTCTTCCGCAGCACTCTACAGACCGGTGCCCGCGGACGGCGTCTGTCGTCCGCGGGCACCAGCACTACCGCCGGATCAGGTGGGTCGCCGCGACCTCGGCGGTCGGCGGACCCGATCGGCTACCGCTGCGACCACCGCTGGTTGGCCGCTGCGGTGCAGGTCCAGAGGATCACCGTGGTGCCGTTTGCCGTGGCGTTGGCGTTGACGTCCAGGCAGAGCCCGGACTGCGTGTTGCTGATCGTGCCGTTGGCGTTGACCGCCCACTGCTGGTTGGTCCCGCCGTTGCAGTCCCAGAGCTGCACCTTGGCGCCGGCCGCGGCGTTGAGCGGCGCGTCCAGGCACTTGCCGAGGGCCTGCAGGGTCTGACCGCTGCTGGTCCAGCGCTGGTTGGCGGCGCCGTTGCAGTCCCAGATGACCGGCTGCGTGCCGTTGGTCGTGTTGCTGTTCGGCACGTCGAGGCAGCGGCCCGAGGCGGCGCTGGCGTACGCGCTCGACGTGGTCGGCGGCGGCGTCGTCGGAGGAGTCGTCCCGCCACCGCTGACCCGGTACACCACAGTGCCGTGCGCGGGGACGCTGGCGCTGATCGTCCCGCTGCTGGAGCTGGTGCCACCGGTCCAGGCGTCCACCAGCGTGAACGACGAGCCGGACTTGCCGATGGCCGCGGCCGTGGTCGAGACCGTCGTCGTCGAGCCGCCCTGGTTGAGGAGGGCAACGGCGACGTCACCGTTGGCGAGCCGCTTGGCCAGCACCCGACGCGTGCCGTCGAACGACACCTGCGTCCCCTGCAACCCGAGCGAGTCCTGGTTGATGGCGATCAGGTTGGCGTTCTTGAGGATGGTCTGCGTCGCTGCGTTCATGCTCCGCACATCGTTGCCGGCGATCAGCGGAGACGCCATGATCGCCCACATCGCGAAGTGGCTGCGCATCTCCGTGTCGTTCATGCCGCCGCGACCGACCTCCATCATGTCCGGGTCGTTGAACCCACCCGGCCTCGCGTAGGACGCCAGCGGAACTGTCACGTTGATGATGTTCTGGATGCCCATCGGGTAGCCGTTGCTCTGGCCGGTGTCCCACGCGTTGGTGATGTCCTCGGTGGTTCGCCACATGTTCGCCACGTCGCCCCAGTTGCGCTGCGGGCCGGTCTTGGCGTGGATGCTGTTGGAGTTGATGCTGTAGACGATCGGTCGGCCGGTGGCGGCCAGCGCGTCACGCATCTTGGCGAAGGTGGTCACCTGGTCGTTGATGCTGCCCTCCGGCGAGCACCAGTCGTACTTGAGGAAGTCGACACCCCAGGCGGCGAACTGGCGCGCGTCCTGCACCTCGTGGCCACGGCTGCCGGTCGCGCCGGGGTAGGCGCCGAAGTACTGCGCGCACGTCTTGTCGACCGGCACCTGGTAGAGGCCGAACTTCAGGTTCCGGGCGTGCAGGTAGTCGCCGAGCGCCTTCATCCCGCTGGGGAACCGGCCGGGGTCGCCCTGGATGTTGCCGGAGCTGTCCCGGTTGGGGTTGAACCAGCAGTCGTCGACCACGACGTAGTTGTAGCCCAGGTCCCGCATGCCGCTGCTGACGATCGCATCGGCCGTTTGCCGGATCAGCGCCTCGTTGATGTTGCAGCCGAACGAGTTCCACGAATTCCAACCCATGGGGGGAGTTCGCGCCACGCCGTTGTCCAGTGCCTGCGCTGTCGGCGCGCGAAGGCCGACCAGGGCACCGGCGAGCAGTATTCCGGCCGCCAGTACGCTCCCCCAGCGACGACCTCGGGTGATGCGGTTCATCGAGCCTCCTTGTCGGTGACGCCCGCCCGTGATGACGATCTCTGGTCGGTACGCCGATGGTGGGACGCCAATTTTTGTTAGCGTTAACAGAGACGCTCATCATGTTACGGCGACATTTCACGAGGTTCAATACCTGCACGGCGTTGTATCGCCCGACATCGATTTGTCACACGCTGCAACCCATCGAGTTGCGTCTTATCGGGTGGAGCAGCCGGACATTGGCGCACGCTGGCGCGGACCCACTGAGCGCGGAGCAGCGGCGGGGGGACTGCTCCCCCACGCCCGCGGGAGGCGACGTCCGGTCGGCTCGGACGTCAGCGACGAGGTGGGGCGACGCTCTCGCGGGCGACCAGAGCCGGGGCGATGGTCTGCCGCAGCGCCCCACCGGTGCCCGACTCGATCTGGGACAGCAGCATCTGAAGGCTCGCCCGCGCCACCGCGTCGAAATCCGGTCGAACCGTGGTCAGCGGCGGAATGAAGTACGCCGCCTCCGGCACGTCGTCGAAGCCGACCACGCTGATCTCGTGCGGCACCCGTCGACCGAACTCGTGCAGCGCCCGCAGCACGCCCAGCGCGAGATGGTCGTTGGCGGTGAAGACGGCGGTGACCTCAGGCATCCGCGCCAACATCTGCCCGCACCGGTAACCCGACGCCGCGGACCAGTCCCCCGGCATCGGCGGCGGCGGATCCAGCCCGGCGGCCAGCAGCGCCTGCCGCCAGCCGTCGATCCGACCGACGCTGTCGAACCAGTCGGTCGGCCCGGAGACGTGCCAGACGGTGCGGTGCCCGGCGTCGAGCAGGTGTTGCGTCGCCGCCCTGGCGCCCGCCACCTGGTCAACAGTCACCAGCGGCACCGGCCGGCTCGGGTCACCGTCGACAGTGACCAGCGGGACATCCTTGGGCAGGCGCTCCAGCGCCTCACCGGCCGACTCGACCGGGGCGATGACCACGATGCCGGCGACCCGGTGCGACAGGTGCCGCTCGACGGCCGCCGAGATGGAGCGGTGGTCCAGGTTTCGCACGCTGCCGACGCTGACCGCGAAACCCTCTGCAGCGGCGGTCTGCTCCAGGGCGGCCAGCAGCGACGCCGGACCGTAGAGCGTCGTGTTCTGCGCGACCACACCGATGACCTGTGATCGACCGGTCACCAGGGCCCGTGCCGCGCCATTGGGGCGGTAGCCGAGTTCGGCGATCGCCGCGCGTACCCGAAGTCGGGTCTGCTCACGGACGTTGGGGTGCCCGTTGAGCACCCGCGACACCGTCTGGTGGGAGACACCGGCGAGACGAGCAACGTCCGTCATCGCGGGACCGTGGACGGCCATTTCGCTCCCCCCGCTACATCTCCGGCCCGCAGCCCGTCGACGTCGACTGGAGCGGCCCGGCCCGATCCCCCTCGCTCAGTCACCACGCCGGTGCTGAATCCCAGGTGACCAGCGCTGGATCGCCGACAGTCTACGCCAGCGACGGCCCCGAACACGGCACGGCTGTGCGGGGACCGCGCGACGCGCCGAAGCCGTACAACGCGGTGCCCGTCCGCAGTCCCCCACCAACCGGTACGGGGCAGGTCCCGACGTGCTACGCCGGCCTGCCCTCGCTCCTGGACAGAGCGTGGAGCAGGCCGGCGAGGACCTGACGCGGTGGCGCTGACTTCACCTGCCGCCAGGCCTGAGTTGCCAGCGCCACCGGTCAGAGCGATCGTCGTGTGACTGGTGTCACGGGGTGGTCAGGTCGAACCGCCGCACGGTGACCGCGCCACCGAGTGCCTGCGTCGCGTGGTTGAAGATGGCAAATCGGTAGCCCATGAAGAACTGCCAGTTGTTCGCCAACGTCAGGGCGTTGCCGAACGAGGTGAAGTTGACCCCGTCGGTGCTGTACGAGAAACGGGCCTGCCGGCCGGAGCCGGGTCTGATGTCGGCGTTGGCGCGCAACCAGATCCTGCCGCCGGAGACGGCGGTGCTCGCCACCTCGCTGCCGGTGCTGGTGGTGTTCCAGCTGCCGTCCATCGTCAGCCCGTTCTGCATGACCAGTCGGGTGGACCCGTTGTCCCGTCGGACTCCGATCCAGGCCGACGAGTTGCGCAGCACCGCCAAGCCGGTGCGATCACCGTCGCGCATGGTGGAGTAGTCCACCTCGATCGTCGCGGTCGAGGTGGGGCCCTGGATGCGGTGGGTCAGCGTGTTTCGCGCCTTGTACAGGTCGCCGGTGACGGTGGCGGCCTGCAGGTTCAGCCCGTTGTTGACCGACCACTTGCTGTTGTCCGGGTTGTGGTTCCACTCCCACTGCGGGCCGAGCGTGGTGCCGGCGAACGTGTCGGAGCCGGTGAGCGGCTTGACCGCCCGGGGCGGCGCGGGCAGGTTCGGCTTCGGGTACGTGCTGCCCCACGTGCCGTTTGCCGTCTGGAGCACGGGCCATCCGTCGCCGGTCCAGGTGATCGGGGCCATGGCTGGCATCCGACCACCGGGGTACGCGTCGATGAAGGACATGTAGTACCAGTCGCCGTTCTGGGTCTGCACCAGCCCACCCTGGTGCGGCACACCGCCACCGGAGATCGGACCGGGCAGGTTGAGCAGCACCTGACGCTGCTCGTACGGGCCGAACGGGCCGTTCGTCGACTTCAGCACGTACTGGCCGTTGGCCGGGCGGGTGAGCCAGATGTAGTAGGCGCCGTTGCGCTTGTAGAAGCGGGCGCCCTCCAGCGTCCCGATGCTCGACGGTGTGGTGTACACCTGCTGGGCACGAACCTGGGACTTCCCGTCCGCGGACAGCTGCGCCACGCTGATGGCGCCGTTGCCGTACGCCACGTACATGGTGTCGTTGTCGTCGATCAGCATCCCCGCGTCGTAGTAGCAGTTGGGGATGGTGGTGTGCTTGCTCCAGGTGCCGTCGACGGCGGACGCGGTGTAGATGTGGGTCTGCGCGAAGTCGATGCACCCGGCCCAGTAGTACGTCCGGTTGCTCGGCCGGTAGTTCAACGTCGACGCCCAGATCCCGTCGACGTATGCGTTACCGCCGCTCATGTCGTACTTCGAGCCGAAGTCGAGCTTGGGTACAGAGTGTCCGGCGAACTCCCAGTTGACCAGGTCGTACGAGCGCAGGACGGGCGCGCCAGGCGAGTAGTGCATGGTGGACGCCGACATGTAGTAGGCGTTGTCCACGCGGATGATGTCGACGTCGGCGAAGTCCTGCCAGACCACCGGGTTCGAGTACGTGCCGTTCGACGGGGGTGGCGTCGTGGGGTCGGTCCCGCCGTCGACGCGGACGAGCTGCCACTGCTGGTTGGTGCCGCCCCAGTCCGCGTACTGCACGATGTTTCCACCGTCGGCCGTGGACGCGCCCTGCACCTCCACCGCCTTGCTGCTGTTGCGGTTGATCAACCGAACATGACCACCGTCCGAGTCAGCCAACCGGAACTGCTGATTCGTCCCGTTCAGATCAGCCCACTGCACGACCGCCCCACCATCAGCGGTGGAAAACCCACTCACGTCGAGCACCTTGCCCGAGTGCCGCGACTTCACCCGGTAAAAGCCACCCCCGGAATCCACGAACTGCCACTGCTGATTGACCCCGCTGTTACGCGTCCACTGACTGATCCGCGCGCCGTCATTCGTAGCCGAGGCATACAGGTCCAACGCCTTACCACTGTTCCGATTCACCAGCACGTACCAGGCGCTGGTGTCGACCGTCGCCGCTGACGCGGCGGTCGGCGCGACAGCCGCCAGAGCGCCGCCGACCACCACAGCGACCGCGGCGGCGACGAGTCGCGACAGCCGACCACGCCCCCGCGCTCGTGTTGTCCAGGGAACCCGACCGATGGCAACCATGATCCTCCTCTGACAATGCGTTCCGAACGGCCCGGGTCGTCATCCACGGCACTGGGCGGTGTGCCGAGCTGGCCTGATGGCACAATGTGATCGCTAACATCACTCACCGTGGTTCACGGCACTGATCTACTGAACACGGGGAGAGAGATGATCGCGGCCGGGCCAGCCACAGACATCGACCGTCTTGGTTATAAATTGTGAGCGATAACACGGCCTTAGTCAAGACGTAACCCAATCAGCTCGTGACCGTGCTAACGGACACGCAAACGGGTGGCCCGCCCCTGCCCGAGGGATGTCAGGCAGGGACGGGCCACCCGTCCGAGGTGCGGCCGAGCCGCGCGAATCAGAAGCCGCGGGCCAGCCGGTGGTAGGCCTGGTTCCAGCGCAGCTCGTCGGCGAAGCGGCGAGGCTCCGTGGCGGCGTCGATGACGACGAGCTCGGTGCGGCTCATCTCCGCGAGGTCGTGCAGCTCCTCCACACCCACCGCCTGCGACAGCACCGTGTGGTGCGGTGCGCCCGCGGTGATCCACGCCTCGGCCGAGACCGGCAGGTCGGGGCGCGGACGCCAGACGGCCCGGGCAACCGGCAACCGGCGCAGCGGCTGCGGCGGCGCCACCACGTCGATCTCGTTGGCCACCAGCCGGAAGCGCTCCCCCATGTCGGCCAGCCCGAGCACGATGGCCGGACCGGGCGCGGCGTCGAACACCAGCCGGACCGGGTCCTCCCGGCCACCGATACTCAGCGGATGGATCTCCACGTTGGGCACGTCGGAGGCGATCGTCGGGCAGACCTCCAGCATGTGGGCGCCGAGGACCACCTCGCTGCCCGGGGTGAGGTCGTAGGTGTAGTCCTCCATGAACGACGTACCGCCGCTCACGCCCACCGACATCGCCTTGAGGGTGCGGACCAGGACCGAGGTCTTCCAGTCGCCCTCACCGCCGAAGCCGTAGCCGTCCGCCATCAGCCGCTGCACGGCGATGCCCGGCAGCTGACGCAGCCCCCCGAGGTCCTCGAAATTCGTCGTGAAGGCCCGGAACCCGCCCGCGTCCAGGAAGGCGCGCATGCCCAACTCCACGCGCGCGGCGTACCGCAGCGAGTCGTGCTGCTCGCCGCCGGGCAGCAGTTCGCCGACGATGCGGTAGGTGTCCTCGTACTCCTTGACCAGGTCGTCCACCTGCGCGTCGGTGACCTCGCCGACCACCTCGACCAGGTCGTTCACGCCGTAGGTGTTGACCGAGACCCCGAACCGCAGCTCGGCCTCGACCTTGTCGCCCTCGGTCACCGCGACGTCGCGCATGTTGTCACCGAAGCGGGCCAGGCGCAGCGACCGCATCGCCGACCAGCCCAGCGCGGCGCGGGCCCACGCCCCGATCCGAGTGGTCACCCGCGGGTCGCTGACGTGCCCGGCCACCGTCTTACGGGCCACACCGAGACGCGTCTGGATGTACCCGAACTCACGGTCGCCGTGGGCGGCCTGGTTCAGGTTCATGAAGTCCATGTCGATGTCGTTCCACGGCAGCAGAACGTTGGCCTGGGTGTGCAGGTGCAGCAGCGGCGTCTGCAACGCGTCCAGGCCGGAGATCCACATCTTGGCCGGCGAGAACGTGTGCATCCAGGCGATGACCCCGACGGCACTCTGAGCGGCGGCGTCCCGGCAGACCTGCAGGATCTCACCGCTGTTGGTCAGGACGGGCTTCCAGACCACGCGGGCGGGAATCTGCGGCGAGTCGTCGAGCGCGGCCGCGATCTGGCGAGACTGCTCGGCCACCTGGCGGAGCGTCTCCTCGCCGTACATGCCTTGGCTGCCGGTGAGGAACCAGATCTCGGGTTCGGTGTGTGGTGCCATGGTGTTGCCTTCCGCGAGAGGGGCGTTCACTTGTAACGGATTCCGATGAGGCGCTGAAGAAGGATGAACGCGAAGAGCAGACCGCCAATCACGATCTTGGTCCACCAGGAGTTGAGGCTCCCGTCGAAGGTGATGAGAGTCTGGATCACGCCGAGGACCAGCACGCCGAGCACCGTTCCGAAGACGTAGCCCGCGCCACCGGTGAGCACCGTGCCACCGATGACGACGGCGGCGATGACGTCCAGCTCCATCCCCACGGCGATCAGCGGCGCGCCGGAGAGGGTGTAGAACGACAGCAGGATCCCGCCGATGGCCGAGCACAGACCGCTGATCGTGTAGACGGCGATCCGGGTCCGCCCCACCGGCAGGCCCATCAGCAGCGCCGACTGCGGGTTGCCGCCGATGGCGTAGACGTTGCGTCCCAGCCGGGTGTAGGCCAGCGTGTACGCGGCGATGACGACCACCACGAAGGCGATCAGCACGCTGATCGACACGAAGTTGCCCTGGGGGTTACCGATCCGCTCCTGCGACATCGAGGTCCAGAAACCGTCGGTGATCGGGATCGACGCGCCGGAGATGAAGGTGCACATGCCCCGGGCGAAGAACATCCCGGCGAGCGTGACGATGAACGGCTGGATCTCGAAGAAGTGGATGACGCAGCCCATCAACAGGCCGAGCGTCGGGCCGATGAGCAGGGCGATGACCAGCACCAGCGCCGCCGGCATGCCGTCCTGGAGCAGCGCGGCCGACACCATCGCCGTCATGGCGACGACCGAACCGACCGACAGGTCGATGCCACCGGTGAGGATCACGAAGGTCATGCCCACCGCGACGACGAGCAGGAAGCCGTTGTCGATGAAGACGTTGAAGATGACCTGGACGTTGGAGAACGCCGTGTACTGCGAGACGCCGATGCCGTACATCAGCAGCAGCAGGGCGAGCGTCGCCAGGACCGGTATCTGCTTTCTCGGCAGCCGGAACCGGGTACGACCGGCGGTAAGCGTTCCAGTGGTCATGCCGGCACCTGCTCCTTCGGCTTGTCGGCGATGGTGGCGGGCGGCGGGGTGTTGCGCCTACGGCGCCTGAACCGGGCCCGGAAGGCCGGCGCCTGGATGAGGCAGACGGCGATGACGACGACCGCTTTGAACAGCAGCGAGGTCTGCGGTGAGATGTCCATGGCGTAGACCGAGGTGGTCAGGGTCTGGATGATCAGCGCGCCGATGATCGTGCCGCTGAGGAAGAACCGGCCGCCCGCGAGGGACGTACCGCCGATGACGACCGCGAGGATCGCGTCCAGCTCGACCCAGAGGCCGGCGGCGTTGCCGTCGGCGCTGGAGACGTTGGCCGTCATCATGAAACCGGCGACCGCGGCGCACGCGGCGCTGATCACGTACGCCAGGAAGATGACCCGGCCGGACCGGATGCCGGCGAGCCGGCTGGCCATGGCGTTGCCGCCCACCGACTCGATGATCATGCCGAGTGCGGTGCGACGGGTGAACGCGGCGACCAGCAGGGCCGCGGCGAGCGCGATGAAGATGGCCAGCGGCAGGGTCAACGCGTGGCCCAGGCCGATCGCCCGATACGGCTCGGAGTTGATGGTGATGATCTGGCCCTCGGTGATCAGCTGGGCGAGGCCCCGGCCGGCGACCATCAGGATCAGGGTGGCGATGATCGGTTGGATACCGATCACGGCCACCAGCACCCCGTTCCAGGCGCCGAGCACGAGCGAGACGCCCATCGCCATCGCGAGGGCGGTGACCACCACGCCAAGGCTGTTCTGGTCGGGCTGCTTGCTGATGTACATGCAGGCGATCGCGCCGCTGATCGCGCAGAGCGAACCCACCGACAGGTCGATGCCGCCGGTGGAGATGACCAGGGTCATGCCCAGCGCGACGAGGATCAGCGGTGCGCTCAGCCGCAGGATGTCGATCGGCGTGCCGTAGAGGTGCCCGTCCTTGAGCTCGATGGACAGGAACCCGGGCCGGTAGATCGTGTTCGCGGCGAGCATGACGAACAGCACGGCGGCGGGCCAGAACAGCCGGTGACCGATCATCGTCCGGTAGCGGCTCATGGTGTCGTTCATCGGTCTGCCTCCTCCCGGTGGGTTCCGCTGGCGATGGTCTGCATGATGCGGTCGGCGTCCAGGCTCTCGTCGTTGGCGAGCTGCGCGACCATCTGCCGGTCCCGCATCACGGCCACCTTGTGGCTGAGGCGCAGCACCTCCTCCAGCTCGGCGGAGATGAACAGCACCGCCATGCCCCCGTCGGACAGCTGCGTCACGAGCTTCTGGATCTCGGTCTTCGCGCCGATGTCGATGCCCCGGGTCGGCTCGTCGAGGATCAGCAGTCGTGGCTCGGTGATCAGCCACCGGGCCAGCAGCACCTTCTGCTGGTTGCCTCCGGAGAGGTTGCGTACCGGCACCTCCGGGTCGGCGGGCCGGATGTTGAGGGCCTTGACGTACTTGTCGACCAGCTCGTCCTGGCGGCGACGCGGAATGGGCCGCAGCCAGCCGCGGGCAGCCTGCATGGCGAGGATCATGTTCTCGCGGACCGACAGGTCCGCGACGATCCCCTCGGCCCGGCGGTTCTCCGAACAGAAGCCCATGCCGTGGTCGATGGCCTGCGCGGGGGTGCGGAGGCTGCTCGCCGTGCCGTCGATCGTCACCTGACCGCCGTCGGTCCGGTCGGCCCCGAACAACAACCGCGCGACCTCGGTACGCCCCGAGCCCAGCAGGCCGGCCAGGCCCACCACCTCGCCGGCGTGGATGGTGAGGCTGAACGGCTCGACCGCACCCGCCCGACCGAAGTTCGACACCGCCACCAGGGGGGTGCCTTCCTCCAGCGCGGCGAGGTCCCGCCGGGAGTGCTCCTCAATGCCCTCCAGGACGTCGAGCTCCTTGCCGATCATCTTCTCGACCAGGGAGAGCTGGGGCAGCTCGGTGGTGAGGTACTCGCCGACGAGCCCGCCGTTGCGCAGCACGGTGATCCGGTCGGCGATCTCGTAGACCTGGTCGAGGAAGTGGGTCACGAACAGGATCGCGATGCCCTCGTCGCGCAGTTGCCGCATGATGCGGAACAGCTGCGCCACCTCGCTGGCGTCGAGGCTGGACGTCGGTTCGTCCAGGATCAGCACCCGGGCCTTGATGTCGATCGCGCGGGCGATGGCGACCATCTGCTGGATCGCCAGGGAGTACGAGCCGAGAGGCGCGCTGACGTCGAGGTCGAGGTCGAGGCGGGCCAGCAGGGCCCGGGCGCGGCGGCGGACCTCACCCCAACGGACGGCGCCGAAGAGGCGAGGCTCACGGCCGATGAAGATGTTCTCCGCCACCGAGAGGTTGGTGCAGAGGTTGACTTCCTGGAAGACGGTGCTCACACCGGCGGCGGTCGCCTGCATCGGCCCGGTGAACGACACGGGCTCGCCATCGAGGGTGACCGCGCCCTCGTCGGTGTCGTAGACGCCGGTGAGCACCTTGATGAGGGTCGACTTGCCGGCGCCGTTCTCGCCCATCAGGGCGTGCACCTCGCCGGGGAAGAGCCGGAAGTTGACGTCGTGGAGTGCGCGCACCCCGGGGAAGGACTTGCTGATCCCGGTCATCGTCAGGACCGGACGGCTATCCGTCATCCCATCAGACCTCTTCTGGGTTGTCGACACGGAAGGGCCGCTACACTCCCGCCACGCCCGCCCGGTCGTCCCTGGGGGCGCTCGGGCGGGCGTGGTACGGGGGTCGTCGCGGGCCAAGCCCGGTCCGTTTCGGGTAGGGAGGCGACGCGGCGGGGCCGCCACGCGAACGCGGCGACCCCGTCGTCGATCAGTACTTACGGTTGGGCAGAGCTTCCTTGGCCTGCTCGGTCGTGAAGGTGGTCTCCTCGGTCTCGATCCGAGCAGGCACCTCCTCGCCGGCCTTGACCTTCTTGGCCAGGTCCATCAGCTGCGGGCCGAGCAGCGGGCTGCACTCCGCGATGAAGTTGAACTTCCCGTCGGCGAGAGCCTGCATGCCGTCCTTGACGGCGTCGATCGTGATGATGGTGATGTCCTTGCCGGGGACCTTGCCGGCAGCGGTGATCGCCTCGATCGCACCCAGACCCATGTCGTCGTTGTGCGCGAACAGCACGTCGATCTGCTTGTTGGCCTTGAGGAACTGCTCCATGACCTGCTTACCGCCGGCCCGGGTGAAGTCGCCAGTCTGAGAGGCGATGACCTTCAGGTTCGGGTTGGCGGCGATCGCCTCACCGAAGCCCTTCTTGCGGTCGTTCGCCGGCGCCGCGCCCGTGCTGCCCTGCAGCTCGACGATGTTCACCGGACCCGAGGCGGTCTTCTTCTGCTCGACCAGCCACTCGCCTGCGAGCCGGCCCTCCTTGATGAAGTCCGAGCCGAGGAAGGTCTTGTACAACGACTTGTCGGCCGAGTCCACCGAGCGGTCGGTCAGGATGACCGGGATCTTGGCGTCCTTGGCCTCCTTGAGCACGGTGTCCCACCCGGACTCCACCACCGGCGAGAAGGCGATCACGTCGACCTTCTGCTGGATGTAGTTGCGGATCGCCTTGATCTGGTTTTCCTGCTTCTGCTGCGCGTCGTCGAACTTCAGCTCGATTCCGGCCGCCGTGGCGGCCTCCTTGATCGAGATGGTGTTCGCGGTACGCCACCCGCTCTCCGCACCGACCTGCGAGAAGCCCATCGTGATCTTGCCGTCATCCTTGGTGCCGCCGCCGCCGGTGTCGCTGTTACCGCAGGCCGCAACGCTGCCGACGAGCAGCACGCTGGCGAGGACCGCGGCAGCGCGCCACGAAGCGGACTGCATTCGCATCTTTCCCATCGAATCTCCTTGGCTGGATGTGGTGGGTAACCGCGGCAGCCGCCGAGGTGCGCAGGAGCGGCGTACGCGGGTGGTGCGTGCTGGTGCGTCGTGGTGCAGACCGACGGGTCCTGGATGATCGGTGCAGGGTCAGGAACCTGCCGGTGCGACTGGTTGTTGACCGTAGACGTTCTGGTAACGGTCATAAAGAGCATCGATGTCTGCCTGGGCCATCGGGACCGGCTGCCCAAGGGTGTGGGCCAGGTGCGCGGTGCGGGCCACGTCCTCGCACATGACCGCCGCCTTGACCGCCGCGCGGGCGTCGCGGCCGATGGTGAACACGCCGTGGTTGCGCATCAACACCGCGGGCGAGCGGTGCCCGGCGAGCGTGGCGACGATGCCCTTGCCGATGTCGTCACCGCCGATCAGCGCGAACGGGCCGATGGGGATCTCCCCACCGAACTCGTCGGCCTGCGCGGTGAGGTGACAGGGGATCGACTCCCCACACGCGGCCCAGGCGGTCGCGTACGAGCTGTGCGTGTGCACGACCCCACCGACCTCGGGCATGGCCCGGTAGACGTAGGCGTGGGCCGCGGTGTCGCTGGACGGGGCGAAATCGCCCTCGACGAGAACGCCGTCGAGGTCGCACACCACCATCGTGGCCGCGGTGAGATCGTCGTAGCTCACCCCGCTCGGCTTGATCACCATCAGATCCTGGCCGGGGACCCGCGCGGAGACGTTGCCCGACGTCCAGGCGACCAGGTTGTACCGGGTCAGCTCGGCGTGCAGGCGGGCGACGGTCTCGCGCAGCTCGCTGATCTGTCGGGTCGCCTCGGCGTTCACGCCACCACCTCCAGCGGGGCCTCGTGGGTGGTCGCGGCGGTCTCGACCGCCGCGTTGCGAATCGCCCGCAGGCGGAGCATGACGTCATTGCCGCCACGACCGAAGTGGTCGTGCAGGGCCCGGTACTCGGCGTAGAGGGTGTCGTAGGCGCGGGCCCGCTCGGGGTTCGGGCGGTAGACGGCCTCGTGCACCCGACCCATCGCCTGCGACGCCTCGTGGATCGAGGGGAACTCACCGGCGGCGACGGCGGCGTGGATCGCCGAGCCCAGCGCCGGCCCCTGCGCCGAGGCGATGATGTTCAGCGGTCGCCTGGTCACGTCGGCGTAGATCTGCATCAGCAGCGCGTTGTTGGTGAGACCACCGGCGATCACCAGGTCGTTCACCGGGACTCCGGCGTCGACGAACGCCTCAATGATCATCCGGGTGCCGTACGCGGTGGACTCCAGCAGGGCACGGTAGATGTCCGCCGGCCGGGTGGCCAGGGTCATGCCGACGATCATCCCGCTGAGGTCGTGGTTGACCAGCAGGGAACGGTTGCCGTTCCACCAGTCCAGCGCGATCAGGCCGTGCGCGCCGACGGGCTGACTCGCGGCCAACTCGGTCAGGCGTTCGTGCGAGTCGATGCCGGCCGGGGCCGCGTGGTCGACGAACCAGCCGAAAATGTCGCCGACACCGCTCTGCCCAGCCTCGTAACCCCACGCGCCGGGGCTGATGCCGCCGTCCACCACACCGCACATGCCGGCCACCTCGGCGACCTCCGCGCCGTTGACGACGTGGCAGGTCGAGGTGCCCATGATGGCGACCAGCCGACCGGGCCGCACCGCCTGCGCGGACGCCGCGGTGACGTGCGCGTCGACGTTGCCGACGGCCACCGCGATCCCCTCCGGCAGGCCGGTCCAGACGGCGGCCTGGGCGGTGAGCGCGCCGGCCCGGGCGCCGAGGGGCAGCAACGGGCCGTCCAGCTTGGCCACGAAGTCGCCGAAGTTGGGGTTGAGCGCGGTCAGGAAGCCCTCGGAGGGGTAGTGACCGTCCTGCAGGATGCCCTTGTAGCCGGCCGTGCAGACGTTGCGGGTCTCGGTGCCGCAGAGCTGCCAGACGATCCAGTCGGCCGCCTCGATGAAGCGCTCGGCCCGGTCGTAGACCTCCGGGTCCTCCTCCAGGATCTGAAGGCCCTTGGCGTACTGCCACTCGGCGGAGATCTTGCCGCCGTACCGGCCGATCCACGGCTCGGCCCGCTCGTGGGCCAGCGTGTTGATCCGGTCGGCGTGCGGCTGCGCGGCGTGGTGCTTCCACAGCTTGACCCAGGCGTGCGGTCGGTCGCGCAGCTCGGGGGTCTCGCACAGCGGGGTGCCGTCGGCGAGCGTCGGCAGCACGGTGCAGGCGGTGAAGTCGATGCCGATGCCGACCACCGCCGCCGGGTCCACCCCCGCGGCGGACACCGCCGCCGGAACGGCGTACCGCAGCACGTCGCGGTAGTCCTGTGGGTTCTGCAGGGCCCAGTCCGGGGGCAGGGTTCGACCTCCCGGAAGCGCCGTGCTGATCACGCCATCGCCGTACTCGTGCACCGCGGTCCCCAACTCGGCACCATCGCCGACACGGACCACCAGAGCTCGCCCGGACAGGGTGCCGTAGTCGACACCGACGACGTAGCGGTCGTCAGCTCCGTCCACACGGTTCATGTTCACCTCCACCGTTAACGGGGATAGTGTTAACGCTCACATCCAGGCTCGTCAAGACATCTAGCCGCAACAGCTCCGTAACGGAACGCGAAAGGCGGACCGACTCGGGAGGGTAGATAGCGGACCGGTGCAAACCATTCGATTCCGGCGTCAACTGCGGCAGCCATCCGACGAATGGGGCCGGCGTCCGGAACGAGAACCGCCCGGAGACCCGTCGACAGGCGGCGCGATCGGTCCAGTGCGCCGCACATTGCGGCATCGCCGTCCGATACCGACCACTTCTCCCCCCGGCGATGATGGCAGCGATAACATTCCCGGAACGCCGCGGTCGCGTGCTCGGATCCGCCCGACAGCCATTGACGACCATGCGGACTCATGGCTGAGCGCTCCGGAGGGCGACCCGCCCGGCGCGAAGCCGGGCCGCAGCCCTGTGTTATCGATAACATTCAACGCCTTGGTGTGCCCGCGCCGCCCGGTCGTCCCGCGCGCCCGACGGAGCGTCGGGCGGCCCGAAAGCAGGAGAGCCGGCGGCCCGACCCCTGTGGGCCGAGCCGCCGGCTCTCCACCTGCGGAGGCGAGACCGAGCGCGCCGGTCGGATCAGGCCGCCCGGTTGCGGTTGTACAGGGCCTTGGCCCAGAAGAAGCAGCCCACGCTGATCACGGCGCACCAGACGACCGCGATGATCCCGTTGGCCCCGATGCCGGTGCCCAGCAGCAGGCCGCGCAGGGTCTCCATGACGGGCGTGAAGGGCTGGTAGTCCGCGAACAGCCGCACGGCGGTCGGCATGGAGTCGGTGGGGACGAACCCGCTGCCGAGGAACGGCAGGAGGATCAGCGGCATGGGAAGGTTGCTGGCCGTCTCGACACTGTCACTGACCAGACCGAGGGCGACGGACAGCCAGGTCAGCGCAAAGGTGATCATGGCGAGGACGCCGACTGCCGCGAGCCACTCGACCGCGTTGGCAGTGGGCCGGAACCCGACCAGCAGCGCCACGACGGTGACGGCCGCGAGGCTGAGCATGGTCTGGACCAGGCTGCCCAGCACGTGACCCGTCAGGACCGACGGTCGGAAGATCGACATCGTGCGGAACCGGGCGATGATCCCCTCGGTCATGTCCATCGCGACCGAGATGGCGGTGCCCTGCGCGGCGCTGACCACGGTGATGAGCAGGATGCCGGGGGTGACGTAGTTGGCGTACTGGGAGCGGTCTCCTGACGGACCGAGGCCGGCACCGAGCGTGCCGCCGAAGACGTAGACGAAGAGCAGCAGGATGATGATCGGGATGCCGATGAGCAGGAACGTCATCGACGGGTACCGCCGCATGTGCAGCAGGTTGCGCCGCAGCATGGTGCTCGAGTCGCGGACGGCGAGGGAGAGGGTGCTCATCGCGCGGGAGCCCTTTCGTGGTCGGGTCGGCTGGCCCGGGTGTCGGGCTGACCGGTGAGGGTGAGGAAGACGTCGTCGAGGTCGGGGGTGTGCACGGAGAGCGCCGCCACGCTGATCGAGGCGCGGTCGAGCTGGTCGAGCAGGGATCGCAGCGATCCGACCCCGCCGTCACTCGGCACCTGGAGGGTGAGCGCCGCGTCGTCCCGGGTGGCAGCCTCGAACGTCCGGGCCGCCGAGTCGAGCCCCTCCTGGTCGGCGAACTGCAACACGACGTGGCCGCCCGGGATGAGCCGCTTGAGCTCGCGCGGCGTGCCCTCGGCGATCAGCCGGCCGTGGTCGAGGAACGCCACCCGGTCGGCGAGCTGGTCGGCCTCCTCCAGGTACTGCGTGGTGAGCAGGATGGTCACGCCCTCGGCGGCCAGTGCGCGGATGATGTGCCACATGGCCCGGCGGCTGCGCGGGTCGAGGCCGGTGGTCGGCTCGTCGAGGAAGATGACGCGGGGCTCGCCGACCAGGGTCATCGCGAGGTCGAGCCGGCGACGCATGCCGCCGGAGTACGTCGACACCGGCTTGCCCGCCGCATCGGTCAGGTCGAACTGGTCGAGCAGGTCGGCGATCCGCCGCCGACCGGCGGCCCTGTCCAGGTGGCACAGGTCGGCCATCAGGGTCAGGTTCTCCCGACCGGTGAGCAGGTTGTCGACGGCGGAGAACTGGCCGGTGACGCCGATCAGCGCGCGTACCGCGTCGGGTTCCCGGGTCAGGTCGTGGCCGAAGACGCGGGCGTTACCGCCGTCGGCGTCGATCAGGGTGGAGAGGATCTGCACGGTGGTGGTCTTGCCGGCGCCGTTCGGACCGAGCAACGCGAAGATGGTGCCCTCGGTGATCATCAGGTCGATGCCGTCCAGCACGACCTTGTCGCCGTAGGACTTGCGCAGGTCGGTGGCGACGATCGCGGGGTTCATGGAGCTGGTCATGGTCTCCTCATCTGTGGTCGGCGGGGCGGTTGGTCAGGCGCGGCGGATCATGATGTCGCCGAAGGAGGTGTTCGCCCGGACCTCGACCGTCTCGTCGGTCTGCGCCGGGCTGTCGGTCGACTCCAGCGCGTTGTGCACGCGGCCGTGCTTGGAACTGACGTCGAGCCAGGCGGCGGTCCCGCGACGGATGCCGACCTCGATCGCGCCGTAGGAGGTCTGTACGTCGACCGCGCCGCGGGTGACCTCACCCAGCCGGAGGTTGCCGTAGGCGGTGCGCGCCGTCACCGAGGCCTGCGACGCGTCCACTGTGATGTCGCCGTAGGCCGTGTTGATCCGGACGTCGCCGGCGCTGCGGCCGATCCAGCAGTCGCCGGACGAGTTCTTGATCTCGGCGGTGCCGTCGACCGCGCCAATGCGCACCTTGCCGGACGACGCCTTCACCCGGGCGGAGCCCAGCACACGCTCCACAGCGACCTCGCCGTGGCTACTGTCGATCTCCAACGGCCCGGTCTCGTCGAGGCGGATGCCGCTGCCGGTCTTGATCCGACACTCGCCGAGCCGGCCCTCGCAGCGGAACGCCGCCCACGCCGCCTCGGCGTACACCCGCGACCCGGTCGGCACCTCGATCTGGACGTCGACCGACGGCCCGGGGCCGAACCCGTAGCGGCGCCAGCTTTTCGGCACCCGGATCACCAGCCGCCCGGCGGCGAACTCGACGGTGCTCTGTTCGGCGGCGCTCACGTCGGCCTTGCTCGACGGGTCTCGGGGCCGCACCGTCACCACCGTGTCGGTGCGGTCGCTCGCGGCGATCCAGGCATCGCCGATCGGCAGCTCGATCTGAACGGAGATCGGTTCTGGCGTTTCGAAAACAGGCATGGTGGTCTCCCGAAATGTGGTCGGCGAAGGTCGCCGCTGGTCGGCGGCGAGGTGGAAGGGGTACGGGAAGTTAGCGGGCCCAGCCGGTGAAGTGCTGGCCGGAGCGCGGCTCCGGCCGACGGGGTGGACGACGTTCCGTGTCGCCCGCCCCGATGGCACCGGCGACGGCACGCACCAGCCAGGCGTTGACCGAGAGCCCGGCGCGGCCGGCGGCGTCCTCGACGCTGGCCTTCAGGTGGTCGGGGAGCCGCAGGTTGATCCGTGAGGTGCCGCCCTCGTCACCGTCGGGCGCGGACACCGGCACCGACAGCGGTGGCGGGCCGCTGGGCTCGCTCACCACCTCGACGGGCAGGCTGGCCGGCGTCACCACGAAGTCGGGCTCGCGCCCGCGCAGCCGCACGTGCACCGAGCCCGGTGCGAGGTCACGGGTGATCTCGTCGGCCGCGTCCGACAGCGCTTCGAGCAGAGTGAGACGGGTGGCCGCCTCCAACTGCGCGAAGAGTCGTTCGGCCAGCGCCCGGGCCTCCGGGTCCACGCCCTCCGCGGCCACGGCGAACTCGTTACGCAGGTTTTCGACGTATGACCTCAGCTCCATGGCACCATCATGGCATCACTTTGGCTCACAGTGCAACAGTCATGGCTCAGGAAGGTGCCGCCGCGTGGCTCCGGCGGGGGTCAGCTGACTCTCAGACGTCGCCGAAGCCCCTCCGGACCAGGTGATTCGCGTCCTCCTGGCTCAGCCCGGAGGCGACCAGGAGGTCACTGACTGTCGTCCGGACCTGTGCCACCACCACCGCACCGGAGAAGCCGACGCCGTCCCGATAGGCGTGCCCGGCCGTCCGAACCGCCCGCAGCGCCTGCTCCCGTGCCCGGTTCGGCTCGTCGCCGGCGGCGAACTGCCGCTTCAGCAGGCGGACCGCCTCGGCGAGACCGGCCACCGCCGTCGGCAACGACCCCGGCACCGGCTCGCCGTCCTCGATGAGCGTCACCGATCGTCGGATCAGGGTGCCGCTGTTGCGCATCGCCCGGTCGATCGGCTCCGCCGCCTGCGCGTAGCGGCCCACCGGCCCGTGCCGTTGATGCCAGTACACCGGCGACAGGGTGCTCGCCTCCCGGGCGCCCTGGGTCGCCTCGACGAACGCCTTCAACCGGCCCGCGCTCTGCCGCAGCTCACCCCGGGCGGTACGGGCCCGAGCGGCATCCCGCTCGGTCAGCGCCTCGGCGGTGGCGTCGAGCTGGGACGCGAGGAGATCCAACGCCGGCCGCGCGGCCCGGTTGAGCACCCGCAGCGGGTTCAGCGGCAGCAACACGGCGGTGACCAGCAGCGCCACCCCTCCCCCGATGAGCGCGTCCACGAACCGGGGGATCTCCAGATCCCGGACGGTCGGGCTGAGCGTGGCGATCAGCACCGCCGTCGCCCCGGCCTGGATCACCACGGCCGCGCTACCGGCGAGGAAGAGCGCGACGACGATCGCCAGCACGACGATCAGGGCGAGCTGCCACCACCCGGTGCCGATCACCAGGAGCAGCGCGTCGCCGATCAGCACCCCGACGGTGACCCCGATGATCAGCTCGACGGTGCGACGCAACCGCTGGCCGACTGACGCGGCGAGCGTCGAGACGGCGGAGATCGGCGCGAAGACCGGCTGCGACACCTGTAGGAGCGAATGCGCCACGAACCAGGACAGCCCCGCGGCCAGGCCGGCCTGTAGGGCCAGGCCGCCGATGGTCCGAACGCGGCGGACCCGCTCGCGCAACGCGGCCACCACGCGGTCCCACCACCGAACGACTGTCGACGGGCCCGCGTCCGCTCCGCGCCGACCGGCAGCGACCATGGCGGCACCTACCCCGCCACGACCGGATCAATCCTCGCCCGGCGTGGCCCGGCCGTCCTCAGCGCGAGGCGAGCGCCTTCTCGGCGTACGCCCAGAGCCGGTCGACCGCAGCCGGGTGGGCCCTATCGGGGCGGTAGCGCCCCGGCCGGCCGGGATTGAGGGCGTCCGGATCGGGTAGACCCGGCTCTGCCGTCACCGCGGTCGGCGGCCCCGCGCGTGATGTCGGGCTCGCCGCGGGACAAGGGCTGCGAGACGCCTCGGGGGGACGTCGGATGGATCAGCGCGGTTGAGCGGGCCGGACGACTCCGGTGACGTCGTGGAGCTACGGGTGCACGGGGTCTCCGGCGCGAGCGCCGCACAGGTGCTGGACCTGCAACAGACAGCGCAGGTCGCCGGTGACCACAGTGGCGGGTTCTACCGGCCGCGCCCCCGGTACTCGGAGAGCACCGGCACGCACGGGGTGACGCTTGAGGCGTACCGCTGGGGTGACCTGCCCTCCGGGACCGTGGCCCGCACCCTGGCGGTGGTCTTCCTGCTCCCCTTCATGCTTGTCAACGTCGCGATCTGGATGCGCCCGGCGAACCCACGTTCCGAGGCGACGGTCAAGTCCCTGTGCCGGGTTCTGGCGCTCACGCTCACCGTGTTGTACGTGCTCGCCATCGCCGGCGTGGCCCTGGACCTCGTCGGCTGGAAGTGCCTGGCCTCGCCGGACTGCCTGGCGGGACGCAGTTGGTTGTCCTGGTTGGGTGGACAGCCGGTCGGCCTGCGGCTGGCGGTGCTCGCGCTGGTTCCGGCCGCCGCTGTCGGCCTGGTCTGGCGGGTCAGCTGCCGTCCGGAGCGGACGTTCGAGGCGTTTCGCGCACCCGATGAGGACATCGCCGCGTCCCGCCTCGGCACCCTCGGCCAGTGGGACGCCGAGCCACTGGTGGGCCGGTTGCGCGCCATCCACGTCGCCGCGGCCTTCGCGACGCTGGACCTCGCACTGCTCCTGGCCCGCGGCGCGAGTGGCGCTTCGGCGGCCACGATCGCGCTGACGGCGGTCACGGGGGTGATCCTGACGGGCTGCGTGGGGCTGCTCTGCACGCCGTCCCTGATCGACCGGGCCCCCGGCGACAAACGGCTCGACCGGGTCACCCGCATCCTCCGGACCGCTGCCATCATCCTGACCGTGGTCGTCGTGGCGCACGTGCTGACCAGTGCGCAACCCTGGCCTGAGGAGCGGGAACTCCCCGGCTACGACTCGACGCTGACCGGTCTGTTCGTGGCCCAGACGACGCTGCTGACCGCGCTGGGCGTGGTGCTGCTCTGGCAGCAGTGCCGGGAGCGCAGCGCCATCCCGCTGTTCGGGCTGGGCGCTCTCGTGGTCGCCGCCACAGGGATCAGCATGGCGGTGGCGTACTCGGCCGAACTGGTCGGCCGGGTGGCGGATTTCCTGGATCGCGACATGCCAACCGCGGAAGGCGTCGCCGCAGGCCCACCCCGAGCCTACGTGTGGGCGATCTACGGCTTCTTCCGCGCGGTGCTGATCACCGTGATCGTCGCCGGCCTCGTCATCCTGATCTCCCGTCGCGGTCGGCGGCGGGCCGCCGCGGCGATCGTCGCGCGCGACTTCCCGAACCCGCCGGCCGAGGCAGGGCCCCGACTGCGGCAGGTCCGAGACGCGATAGCCCGGGCTCGCTTCACCGAGAAACTGGTGCCGCTGGCAGTGGTCTACGGCTGCCTCGCCGGACTCGGTACGGCCACCACCACGATCGGCCTGCTCGGGCAGTTCCCAGGCGACGTCATCGAGCGGAACATCGGATTGCCGGCGACGGCGATCACGTTCGCCCTCGTGTTCGCTGGCTGGGTGGTCGCGGCGATCATCCTCGGCCTGATCATCGGCGGCATCTTCGCGTACCGGACCGAGCCGTACCGCCGGCACATCGGTGTGCTCTGGGACCTCGGCACGTTCTGGCCCCGGGCCGCCCACCCGTTCGCGCCGCCCTGCTACTCCGAGAGGGCCGTGCCGGAACTGGTCCGCCGGATCACCTACCTCGTCGAACGCGGCGACCGGGTGCTGCTCACCGGGCACAGCCACGGCTCGGTCCTGCTCGCCGCCACGGTGCTCCGGCTGCCGCCGCAGGTCGGCGACCGGGTCGCCCTGCTCACCCACGGATCCCCGCTGCGCCGCCTCTACGCACGGCTCTTCCCCGCGTACGTCGACGACTCGGCACTGCACGAGATCGGCCGGCGGGTGGGTTGGCGCTGGGTGAACCTGTGGCGCGACACCGACCCCATCGGTGGCTGGATCTTCTCTCCGAGCCCGTCACCCGCGTCGGTCAGCACCGGGAACCCGGCAACCGGAGTGGATCGCCGACAGGCTGATCCCTGCGGCCTGGTGGCGCCCCCCGGCGACAGCGTCGCCCCACCCATCCACGGGCACAGGCCGGGCGAGTCGGACGAGCCGTTCACCGAGGCGGTACAGGAGTTGGTGCAGCGCCTCGGCGGGCGGGCCGGCCCACCCGGGACATCGCGGTAGCGGTCCGGCTCAGTGTCCCCGGCCCGCCCGGGTACGCCAGTCGTCCAGGCCGGTGCCGGCGAGGCGGGCACCGTCGGCCGGGACGAGGGAGCGTTCGCCCAGCTTGGCGCCGAAGTACCGGGCGTCGGGGTCGGCCACCACCGAACGACGGTCCTGCTGGTCAGCGAGGAGGGAGCGGCCCAGTTCGTCGAGGCGGAACTGCTCCGGGCCGGCGACCTCGACCACGGAGTTCGTCGGCGCGCCGAGCGCGACCTCGGCCACCGCGGCCGCGACGTCGTCAGCGGCCATCGGCTGAATGAGCACCGGCGCGAGGTGCACGGTGTCGCCCTCCGTGGCGGTGTCGATGATGCCCTGGAGGAACTCGAAGAACTGGGTGGCGTGCACCACCGAGTACGGGAGTCCGGACGCGACGACGAGCTTCTCCTGGGCGACCTTCGCGCGCATGTACCCGCTGTCCGGGATCCGGTCGCACCCCACGATGGAGAGCGCCACGTAGTGGTTCACCCCGGCGTCCGACGCGGCGGCGAGGAGGGTCCGGGTCGAGGTCTCGAAGAACTCCAGTACGGCGGCGTCCTCGAACGACGGCGAGTTCGACACGTCGACGACGACCTCGGCGTCGGCGAGCGCGTCGGCCACTCCCTCGCCGGTCAGGGTGTTCACGCCGGTCTTCGGCGATGCCGGCACCGCCTCGTGGCCCTGGGCGCCGAGGCGGTCCACGAGCTTGGAACCGATGAGGCCGCTGCCCCCGATGACGACGATCTTCATGGCCGAACCACGTCCTGTCTGCATGCACTGGGTCGAATCGTGCTGCCACCCAGTAAGACGGAAAGCGTGCGCGGATGCAGGACAATCGCCGGAGAACAGTTCAACGGAGCTCAGGAGGTCGACGTGGCCACGGTGTCCCACCCGGTGTTCGCTCGGGTTTACGAGCGGCTCAGCGTCGCCATGGACCGCGCCGGCACGGCGGCGTTCCGGCGGGACCTGGTCGCCGGTCTGTCCGGCCGGGTGATCGAGATCGGTGCGGGCAACGGGCGAATGTTCGCCCACTACCCGCCGGGGGTGACCCAGGTCCTCGCTGTCGAGCCGGAGCGGCGTCTGCGTGCCGCTGCCGAGCGCGCCGCCTCGGCCTCGCCGGTGCCGGTCACTGTCGTCGACGGTCTGGCCGAGGCGCTGCCCGCCGGGGACGGCGAGTTCGACGCGGCGGTGGTGGCGTTGGTGTTGTGCACAGTGCCCGATCAGGCGAGCGCGTTGGCCGAGATCAGCCGGGTGCTGCGCCCCGGGGGCCAGGTGCGGTTCTTCGAACACGTGGCCGCCGAGGAGGCCACCGGTCTGCACCGCGCCCAACGACTCCTCGACGCCACACTGTGGCCGAGGCTCTTCGCCGGCTGCCACACCAACCGCGACACCGTCGCCGCCATCGGGGCGGCCGGGTTTGAGGTGGAGCAGCTGCGCAGGTTCCGTTTCCCGGCCACCAGCAACAGCCCCTCCTCCCCCTGCGTCCTCGGACGCGCGCTCAGGCCGGCCTGACACCGCCGTCGATCGCACCGCTCACCGGCGGGGCAGCCCGGCCAGCCAGACGTCCAGCTCCGCTGGGGAGCGCAGCAACACCACGGGCGGCGCGGACGGGTCGGCCTGCCAGGCCCGCATCCGCCGCCGGGCCCTGCCGAACGCGGTGACGTGCCACACCAGGATCGAGTCCGGGGACAGCACACTGCTCAGCGACTCGCGGTTGCCGTTGCAGATCACCTCGCCGGTGACCACCCGGTGGACGGTGCGGCGGAGCAACCGTCCGAACGAACGCCATCGTGGATAGTCCAGGCCGACGACCAGGTCGGCGCGGGCCATCGGGACGTCCCGCCAGCCGTGGTACGCCCCGTCGATGATCCAGCGGTCCCGTCGGCAGATTTCCTCGATCCGGCTGCGCTGCTGGGCGACCGGCACCTCGACCCAGCCCGGTTGCCAGAGCAGGTCGTCCACCGGATACCAGGTCAGTCCGAGATGGTCGGCCAATCGCGCCGCGAGGGTGGACTTGCCGGAGCCGTACACCCCGTAGACCAGGATGCGACGCGGTGCGCTCATCGCGGCAGCGTACGTCGTGAAGAAAAATCGGTTGTCGTGCCTGGCGCGCCTCGGCCAGAGTGTCATCCATGACGTACTGACGGACTCCACCCCCTGCTCCGCGCCACCGGTGACGCCTCCCGGGGGCCGTGACGCCGTCCGCTTTCACGTTCGCCGCCAGAGATGAGCCTCCTTGTCCCAGCACCACCTCCCTCGGGAGGCCCTGCCCCCGTCCGCCCCGGCCACCGTCACGGTGTTCGCCTCACCCGCGAGCTGGATCGAGTCCGATGCGCTCGCACAGTGCCAACAGGTCGCCGCCCTGGACGGCATGCGGCACGTCGCCGCGATGCCGGACCTGCATCCCGGCAAGGGCGCGCCCATCGGCGCGGCCATGGCGTCGACGGTGCTGTACCCGTTCCTGGTGGGCTCCGACATCGGCTGCGGCATCGCCGTGTTTCCGATCAAGCTCAAGCGGGCCGTACCGGAACGGCTCGCCGCCCGGTTCCCCGACCTCGACCAGGCGCTCGACCCGGTACGCGACGCCGACGACCCCGCCTGGGCCGCCGTCGACGGTGACGTCCCGGCCGGTCACCTGGACGGTCTCGGAACGGTGGGCCGGGGCAACCACTTCGTGGAGCTGGCCCGCGTCGACACCGTCTTCGACGTGCGGCACGCGGGCCGGCTCGGGCTGGACGCGGGCGATCTGGTGCTCATCGTGCACAGCGGTTCCCGTGGCCTGGGCGAGCGGATCCTCCGGGCGCACACCGAGGTCCACGGCGCCGGGGCGGCGCCCGACCCCGCCGCCTACCTGGGTATGCACGACGACGCCGTACGGTGGGGTTCGCTCAACCGCCGGGTGCTGGCCGCCCGGGTGGCGCACGCGCTGGGGGCCGAGCCCACCGCGCCGATCGTCGACCAGTGCCACAACCTGGTCGAGGTCCGGGACGGGGTCTACCTGCACCGCAAGGGCGCGGCGCCGGGTGACGGGCGCGATGTCCTGATCGCCGGTACCCGGGGAACGGCGTCCTACCTGGTGGCCGCGCACGCCGGGCCGGAGGCCAACCATTCGGTGGCCCACGGCGCCGGCCGCAAGATGTCGCGCGCCGACGCCCTGCGGCGGGGCCGGGCCAAGCACACGGTTGAGGAGCTACGCCGTACGCCGGTGGGGTCGCTGGTGGTGTGCGGTGACCGGCAGCTGCTCTTCGAGGAGGCGCCCACGGCGTACAAGCGCATCGAGCAGGTGATCGCCGACCTGGTCGAGCACCAACTGGCCACGCCGGTGGTCAGCACGACGCCAGTGGTCACCTACAAGACGCCCGACCTCGGGTCCGCCGCACGACCGGACCGGCGGGGCCACCGCGGCCGGCGAGGCCGGTCGTGACAGCGTTCCTGCTGTTGTCGGCCGGGCGTGGGCCTCAGGAGTGCGCCTGGGCACTGAGTCAACTGCTGCACCGGCTGCGCGGCGAGGGCGCCCGCCGAGGTTTGACGATCCAGCAGGTCGAGGCGGTGCCCGGTGACCGCGCCGGCACCTGCCGGTCGGTGCTGATCCGGATCTCCGGCGTCGACGCCGAGGCGTTCGCGGCCTCGTGGACCGGCACGCTGTGCTGGCAGGCCCCCAGCCCGTACCGGTCGGGCGTCGGCCGGAAGAACTGGTACGTCACCGCCCAGCCGCCCGAAAGCGACGCCCGGCCGACGACGTTCCGCGAGGCGGACGTCGACATCGTCGCCTGCCGCACCGGCGGGCCGGGTGGTCAGCACCGGAACAAGGCCAGCACTGCGGTACGCGCAACGCACCGCCCCTCGGGCCTGGTGGTCGTGGTGGACGAGGAGCGGCAGTTCAGCCTCAACCGCCGCATCGCCCTGGATCTGCTGCGCCACCGCATCGAGCAGGGCGACGAGGCGGCGCGACGTGCCGTCACCACCGCCCGGTGGCGCATCCACGACGAGCTGGTTCGCGGCGATCCGGTGCGGGTGGAACGTCCGACGCCCCGGTGACCGGGAGGCCAGCGGCTCAAACCTCCAGCACCGCGTCCGCGAACGCCTGCGGCGCCTCCTGCGGCAGGTTGTGCCCGACGCCGCCCCCGACGGTCCGGTGCTCGTACGGGCCGGTGAACTGCTTGGCGTAGACGGTGGGCTCGACGTGGGGCGCGCCGTTGGCGTCGCCTTCCATGGAGATGCTGGGCACCGTGATCTTCGGTTGCGTGGCCAGGCGCTTCTCGATCTCGTCGTACTGTGCCTCGCCGTCGGCGAGGGCCATCCGCCAGCGGTAGTTGTGGATGACGATGTCGACGTGGTCGGGGTTGTCGAACGATGCCGCGCTGCGGTCGTACGTCGCGTCGTCGAACGTCCACTTGGGCGATGCGCTGTGCCAGATCAGCTTGTTGAAGTCGCGCCGGTTCCTGTCGTAACCTTCCCGCCCTCGCTCGGTGGCGAAGTAGTACTGGTACCACCACGCCAACTCCGCCTTCGGCGGCAACGGCGCCTTACCGGATGCCTGGCTGGCGATCAGGTAGCCACTGACCGAGACCAGCCCTCGGCAGCGCTCCGGCCACAGGGCGGCAACGACATCTGCGGTCCGTGCGCCCCAGTCGAACCCGGCAAGCTTCGCGGTGTCGATCTTCAGGGCGTCCATCAGGGCGATCAGGTCGAGCCCCATGGCAGCTGGTTCGCCGTTTCGCATCGTGTCGTCGGAGAGGAACCGGGTCGTGCCGTAGCCCCTCAGGTACGGGACGACGACCCGCTGACCGGCCGCGGCGAGCAGCGGTACGACGTCGGCGAAGCTGTGGATGTCGTAGGGCCACCCGTGCAGGAGGATCACCGCGTCCCCGTCGGGCGGCCCGGCGTCCACATATCCGACGTTCAGGACTCCGGCGTCGACCTGTCGCAGGTCGGTGAACCCGCCAGCGGCCTCTGCCATCGACTTCTCCCCGCGTCCGGACCTGCTCGAATGTGCCGATCACGCCCGAATCTAACGACCTGCCCGGAGCCTGAACGCCGTTCAGACAAGGGCGGCTCGACGAATGCCGAACTGGGTAGGATGCCCGCTCCCGCGGACGTTCCCGGTGGAGGTCGTGAGGCCGTAGCCGGATGACCGTAGGGTGATGGCATGGCTGAGCGACCTCTGACCCTGATGGCGGTGCACGCCCACCCCGACGACGAGGCGACGAGCACCGGCGGCGTCCTTGCCCGCTATGCCGCCGAGGGGGTCACCACCGTGCTCGTGACCTGCACCGACGGGCGATGTGGGGACGGCCCGGGTGGGGTCAAGCCGGGCGAGGAGGGGCACGACGCGGCCGCCGTGGTGGCGATGCGTCAGGCCGAGTTGGAGGCAAGCTGCGCCACGTTGAACGTCACCCACCTGGAGACCCTCGGCTACGCCGACTCCGGGATGATGGGCTGGCCGACCAACGACCTGCCCGGCGCTTTCTGGACGACACCGGTGGCGGATGCGGCGGCCCGGCTCGCGGAGCTGATCCGGCAGTACCGGCCGGACGTGATCGTCACGTACGACGAGAACGGTTTCTACGGCCACCCGGACCACATCCAGGCTCATCGGATCACCATGGCGGCGGTCGAGCAGACGGACGTTCCGGCGAAGGTCTACTGGACCACTGTGCCGCGTACGGCGTTCGCTGAGTTCGGTCGGATCATGAAGGAGCTCGGCGTCGAGTGGGCCGAGCCGGACGCGGCGTCGGAGCCGGGCCCGCAGCTCGGTCTCCCCGACGACGAGATCACCACCTGGGTCGACACGAGCAAGTACGGCGCGCAGAAGTTCGACGCGCTGGCCACTCACGCCAGTCAGACCGAGAACATCTTCTTCCTGCAACTGGGCCAGGAGCGGTTCACCGAGCTGATGGGCGTGGAGACCTTCGTGCGGGTCCGGGACCGTACCGGCGCGCCGACCCCCGAGGACGACCTCTTCGCCGGTCTGCGCTGACCGGTCCTCGTCAACGTCACCGGGCATCGTCGGCCACCGCGTCGACGATGCCCGGCCGTGTGCGCCGCCACGACGTCGCCGCGAGATGTGCCGTGCCCGCCGCGCCCTGCGCTCACGCCGCAGCCGCCGATCGTCGGCCTCCGAAAGTTTCGACCGCTAGCCACTCAGCGCGATGCAGGTCATGTGATGAATTTCCGGAAGTTTTCAGCGTTGACGGCCAGACATAGATCGGCTTAACGTTTCGAGCGGGTTTCCGGTTTCCGGCCGGAACTACCGGCGTCACCCGACCAGCTCGCGTCTCCACCCGGCCAACACCGGACCCTCACCTCCTAGATCGACATTTGTCTATTGATCGTCTGGAAGGGCAGGCAGGCACATGAAGTTAAGACAGTGGTCGACCGTCGGCCTCGTCGCCGTCGCGACAATCGCCACTCTGAACACGGTGCCGGCGACCGCGAGTCGGCCGTACGACCCCACGACGCAAAGCCTCGGCACCCTCGGCCTGCGCCACGGCCTGCACGTCGGCACCGCGGTGAACATGGATGCCCTCAACGACGCCAGCGACCCGCAGTACCGCAAGCTGGTCTCCTCCGAGTTCGCCTCGGTCACCGCCGAGAACGTGATGAAGTGGGAGAGCCTGGAGCCGACCCGCGGCACCTACAACTGGGGGCCGGCCGACCAGTTCGTCGAGTTCGCCAAGCGCAACCGGCAGAGCGTGCGCGGTCACGTGCTGGTCTGGCACAACCAGTTGCCCGCCTGGTTGACCAGCGGCGTCGCCGACGGTTCCATCAGCAAGCAGGAGTTGCGCGAGCTGCTGCGCAAGCACATCACCACAGTCGTCAACCGCTACAAGGGCAAGATCTGGCAGTGGGACGTGGTCAACGAGGCGGTCAGCGACCCGTGGGACACCCCGTCGACCCTGCACTACAAGGGCTTCTGGGCGCAGAACCTCGGGCCCGGCTACATCGCTGACGCGTTCCGCTGGGCGCGGGCCGCCGACCCGAAGGCCCTGCTGTTCTACAACGACTACAACATCGAGGCGTTCGGCTCGGGCAACCCGGCGGACGACAAGACCCAGTTCGTGTACGACATGACCAAGAGCCTGCGCGCCCAGGGTGTCCCGATCGACGGAGTCGGCTCCCAGGGCCACCTGGGCACCCAGTACGGCAATTTCGACACCCTCCAGGTGACCGCCGCGCTGAAGAAGTTCAGCGGGCTCGGCGTCGCGACCGCGTTCACCGAGGTCGACGTCCGCAGCCAGCTGACGGAGGGCGTCCAGGCGGGCAACTCGGAGGAGATCAACCCCCGGCTGCAGGCGTCGGCCGCGAACTTCAGCGTGCTGATGAAGGCGTGCCTCGCCGTGCGGAGCTGCCTGTCGTACACCGTCTGGGGTTTCAGTGACAAACACTCGTGGGTGCCGGGCTGGTTCGACGACCCGCCGGAGGGCCTGGCCACCATCTACGACGAGAACTACCAGCCCAAGCGGGCGTACCAGGAGTTGAAGTCCGACCTGATCTTCGCGGGGCCGCCGTACGTCCTGCCCCGCATCGCACCCAGACCCCGCCGCTGACGCGCGGATCACCGTGGGGCCGTGTGGAGCGTCGGGAAGCTCCACACGGCCCTTGTGCCACCACGGACGTCGGCGTTCGACTCACGTTCGGTGGTTCCGCTGCGCCATCCGGACGCCATCGGAGGGCTGGTGCCGGATCTGCCGGTTTATTGATGGTGTTGGTGTCACTATGGCAGGCGTGGGAACTGCGAAAACTGCCATGCCTGCGATCTCGCCGCTCACCGGCGATCCCATCAAGCGGGCCGATGCCGAGCGGCTAGCGGGGGTGCTGAAGGCCTTCGCCGATCCGGCGCGACTCCGGTTGCTCAGCCTGATCCAGTCCGCGCCGGAAGGTGAGGCGTCAGTGAGTGACCTCACCGCGGCGCTCAATCTCTCCCAGCCGACTGTGAGTCATCACCTTCGGATCCTCACCGAGGCTGGCCTACTCGAACGCGACAAGCGCGGGGTCTGGGCGTACTACCGCCTGGTGCCCGCCGCGATCGCGCAGATCGCCGACCTGTTGACGCCGCCCCGGAAGCGGGCGACGAAGAGGGCCCGCTGACCGGGCCGGGAGGCCGGCTCGTCACATCCGCTCCAGCGTGCGGATGCCGAGCAGGTGCAGCCCCTGCCGCAGGGTCCGGGCGGTCAGCTCGGCCAGCAGCAGCCGGCTCTCCCGCAGCTCGTCCGGGGCACGCAACACCGGGCAGCGCTCGTAAAACGCGTTGAACGCGGTCGCGAGTCGGTGCAGGTAACCGGCGAGCTGGTGAAACTCGAGACTCCGCTCCAGCTCGCCGACCACCCCGGCGAAGCCGAGCAGCTCGACAGCGAGCGCGCGCTCCGCCGGCTGCCCCACCACTATGGGCGCGTCCGGCCGCACGGCGGTCCCGGCCCGCCGCAGCACCGACCGGATCCGGGCGTACGCGTACTGGAGGTAGGGCGCGGTGTTGCCGTCCAGCGCCAGCATCCGCTCCCAGTCCAGGACGTAGTCCTTGGTCCGGTCGACGGACAGGTCAGCGTACTTGATGGCACCGATGCCCACCGCGCGGCCGATCTCCTCGGCGGTCCCGGCGTCGAGTTCCGGGTTCCTGCTCCGGGCCAGGTCGGAGGCGCGGGCGACAGCCTCCTCCAACAGCCCGACGAGCTTCACCGACCCACCGGCCCGGCTGCGCAGCATCCGCCCGTCGGCACCGAGGATGGACCCGAAGCCCAGGTGCTCGGCCCGGGCCGGCGGGCAGAGCCAACCGGCCGCCTGGGCGACGGCGAACACCATCGCGAAGTGCTGCCGCTGCGGTAGGCCCACGACGTACAGCAGCCGGGTCGCGCCCCACTCGCCGACGCGCTGCCGCAGCGCGGCCAGGTCGGTGGCCGGATAGCCGTATCCGCCGTCGCTCTTGCGCACGATCAGCGGTAACGGCTCGCCGTCCCGAGCGGTGAACCCGGGCGGAAAGACGCACTCGGCCCCACCGCTGGGCAGCAGCATCCCCAGCCGATCCAGGTCGTCGACGACGTCCGGCAGCAGATCGTTGTAGGCGCTCTCGCCCCGAAAGTCGGCAGCGGACAACCTCACGTCGAGCAGGTCGTACACGGTCAGGAAGTACCGCTCGGACTGCGTCACCAGCAGCCGCCACAACCGCCGGGTCCGCTCGTCGCCGCCCTGCAACGCGACCACCCGCAGCCGCGACCGTTCCTGGAACGCCTCGTCGGCGTCGAACTTCACCCGGGCCGCCCGGTAGAAGGTGTCCAGGTCCCCCATCGACAGGTTCTGCGCGGCTTCGGCCTCACCCAGGTCGACCAGGTGCTCGATCAACATGCCGAACGGTGTCCCCCAGTCACCCAGGTGGTTGGCCCGCACCACCCGGTGCCCGAGCCAATCCAGCAGCCGCACCGCCGCGTCGCCGATGACTGTGGAGCGGAGATGCCCGACGTGCATCTCCTTCGCCACGTTGGGCGCCGAGTAGTCGACAACAACGGTCTGCGGCGTCGCCGTCGACGGCACGCCGAGCCGAGCATCGCCGGCCAGCCCGGCCACCAGGTCGGCCAGGGCCCGGTCGGCAACCGTCAGGTTGAGGAAACCAGGCCCGGAGACCTCCGCCGACACCCCGACGTCGTCGAGCACCGCGTGCGCCAGCACCGCCGCGGCGATGTCGCGCGGCGGGCGGCCGAGCCGCCGGGCCAGCGCCAGCGCCGCGTCGGACTGGAAGTCCGCACGAAGAGACCGCCGCACGAGCGGGTCGACCGGGCTGCCGGCCACCGCCGCGAACGCCGGCGCCAGCCGGTCGGACAACAACTTTTCAAGATCCATGAGTACGCCGATCTCGCTCGGACCCGCGCCGTCACGCGAGCCGTTGACGGGGAGATACGGGCGGACCGAGGACGACCAGCGAACGACCGGCGGCTCGATCCGCCGGTCGCAGGAAACAGGTCAGCGCGGGCGGGCGACGAATCGCCGGCGTCGCCCCGCACCGACCTGGACGTCATACGACAGTCCGGTGCACTGAGCGATCACGCTGGTCATGCGGGGCAGCCTAACGGTCCGGCCGACGCCGGGCACGTCCTTTCCGCTGTCCGGTCCACGTCCGAGGCGCTGCATGGTCGTTTCGGTCGGTGCAGGGTAGGGAACTGCCCCGTGGGACGACAAGAGGTGATCATGAGCCGAAACACGCAACTGCCAGCAGCCCGTACGCGACGTGCGCTCGCGCTGCTCGGCACCATCGCACTGACCGCTGCCTGCAGCACCACCGAGAATCCTCCCGGGTCGGTCCCGGCGACCTCGGCACCGACGACCGCGACGGCGTCGTCGGCGCCACCGACAGACTCACCATCCCCGAGCGCGAGCACCCGGGTGACCATTCCGACCTCGGCCTTCGTCGAGTTGCCCGCCGAGCTGCGCAAGTCTCCGCGACGGACGACGCCCGTCGAGGAGGCCCTGCCGACGCTGTGCGGCAACGAGTTCGGCACCGGCGGCCGGCAGGTCACCGCGAGCGCCGCGATGACCGTCACCTACCAGAAGGCCGGCGAGCCCTCCAGCAACGTGCCGCAGGGGATGATCCACCAGACCATCTTCACCTTCGACGGTGCTGGCGCCTCGGCCTACCTGGACCGTCTCCGCACCGCTGTGCAGGCGTGCCCCTCCTACGACCGGTCGGGAAGCCGCGTGACCGTCACGAGCAAGGTGCTGGCCGGCGTCGGGAACGAGGCGCTGCTGTTGACCCGGACCTGGCCCGAGATGAGCCTGAACGGCGAACGAACCGGCGGCACCGCGTCCAGCCAGATCGCTGTGGCCCGCGTCGACAGCACGGTGACGGTCTTCGACGACGAGGGGTGGGAGGGCACCAGCGGCAACCCCGCCATCCTGGACCGGGTCGTCCGCGACGGCGCACGCGCCATCGACGCCTGGCAGCGGTAGTTCATCCGGCTGCCGTCGACGCGGGCTTCCGCCGCGGTGGTTCATCCGGCTGGCCTGGTCGGTGCACCGGGGCCTGTACCGGGTCACCGGCAGCCGCGTCGGGCTGTGGCGACCGCGCGAGCACCGCTGGGGCACGCTGCGGCTGACCACGACCGGTCGCCGCACCGGTCAGCAGCGCAGCGTCATCGTCGCGTACTTCGAGGATGGCCCGAACCTGGTCGGGGTGGCAATGAACGGGTGGGGCGCAGGTGCCCCCGCCTGGTGGCTCAACCTCCAGGCCCGCCCGGACGCGTCGGTCGAGCTGGCCGACGGGCGGCGGCTGGTGCGCGGTCGCGTCGCCACCGACGACGAGCGGTCGCGACTGTGGCCACGCTGGCGCGAGGCCGACAAGAACTTCGAGGCCCACGCGGCGCGGCGATCGTCGGAAACGACACTGGTGGTGCTGGAGCCCAGATCGGGTGGCGCTCAGGTTGACGGCTGAGCGCGAGTTAGAGACGCAGGCCGAAATTCATCATGCCCGGCAGGCCGAACCGCAGGTCAGAGACGCATTGGTGGCCGGCTCGCGTGGAGGTGACAGGTGCCGGACGGTGATCTGAAGAATCCTGGTGAGACAACTGCGGCGGTACGCCCTCCCGAGCGCGTACATCCCGGGTGGTAGGCCCATCGGCAACTCCGGCATGACGACTCACGAGCAGTCCGGTACATACGCTGCCGCCAGTACCCGTCCTGCGACCGAGGGGATCCACGATGTCCATCCGTCACCTGCTTGCCACCGCCGTAGCCGCCCCGCTTGGAGGGATCGAGCTAGCCGCACCGGCAGCGGCGCACGTCACGGCCCAGCCAACCGCCGCCACTGCTCTTTCCATGAGTTCCGGGCGTTTCGGTGCCAGTGTCGCCGTCCTGCTGGGGCTGGTCGGCGCGGTCATCGGAGGCTTGGCCCTGGCCCGCCCCGCAAGTCGCCTCGGTACCGGCTCGGGCAGCTTCGGAGCCGTCCTGGCCCTGGCGACGGGGCTGATCAGCATGGCGCTCGGCGGGCTGGTGGTGGCCACGTCCGACAGTGGTATCGGTACGGGTAACGGAAGAGGCGGCGCTTTTGTGGCCCTGGCGGTTGGGGTGGTCGGCGTGCTTCTCGGCGGGCTGGCCCTGGTCCGCGCCCGCCGCACCGCTCGGCTGACCGCCTGACCGGTCAGGACGCAGGGCGGCGCCCCGGTGCTGCTCCGCCGGTCAGCCGGAGCTGTGGTCAGGAACGGGCAAGCCAGCCAGGAACAGTCAGGCCTGACTCGTAGGCGAGGATCACCAACTGGGCTCGGTCCCGGGCGTGGGCCTTGGTCATGATCCGGCTGACATGCGTCTTGGCGGTGGCCGGGCTCAGCACCAACCGCACCGCGATCTCGTCGTTGGAGAGGCCGGCGGCGACCAGCGTCAGCACTTCACGCTCCCGCTCGGTGAGCACGCTCAGTCGCGGCCCAGGGTCGGGATGCTTGGCCCGGGCCGCGAACTCGGCGATCAACCGCCGCGTGATCGACGGCGCTATCAGCGCGTCACCCCGGGCCACCACCCGCACTCCGTGAATCAACTCGGCCGGCTCGGTGTCCTTGACCAGGAAGCCGCTGGCACCGGCGCGCAGCGCGCCGTAGACGTAATCGTCCAGGTCGAACGTGGTCAGGATGATCACGCGAGCCTCGGAGTTCGCGACGATCTCACCAGTGGCGGCCAGGCCGTCGAGCCCCGGCATCCGGATGTCCATGAGGACGACATCCGGCCGCAGTTGCCGAGCCAGCCGCACCGCCTCAAATCCATCGGCAGCCTCACCGACCACCTCAAGGCCGTCCTCGCCGTCGAGAATGGACCGGAAGCCGGCGCGCACCAGGGTCTGGTCGTCGACGAGTAGCAGCCGGATCACACCTGCTCCCCCACCGCTGCCGGTCCGGGCCGCATCGGCAGACGAGCACAGACCCGGAAGCCCCCATCCGGCGGCGAGCCCGTGGTCAGCGAACCGCCGAGTGCCCGCGCCCGCTCCCGCATTCCGAGGATCCCGCTGCCCGGCGAACCCGGTCGGCCGGTGCCGTCGTCCTCGACCTCCACGAGCACGTCGTCGTGATCGGGACGGACCCGAACCACCGCGGCCGTCGCACTCGCGTGACGCGCCACGTTGGTGAGCGCCTCCTGGACGATCCGATACACCGCCAGATCGACCTCCGGCGGTAGCAACAGCGTCTCGGCCAACTCGGTGCGGATCTCCAACTCCGGCCGGGCGGCCGTCCTGATCAAATCACCGAGACGGTTCAGACCGGGTGTGGGCATGACCGCTGGGCCCGCCTCCTGCCGCAGTGCGCCCAGCGTCGCGCGCAACTCACTCAGCGTCTCCTTGCTGGTCTGTTTGATCGCGGTGAGGGCCTGCTCGGAGCGGACCGGGTCGGGTCGGTGCAACGCGGCGCTGGCCTGCACGTTGATCAACGACAGGTGGTGCCCGAGCACGTCGTGCAACTCCCGGGCAATGCGCAGCCGCTCCTCGGTGGCCCGTCGCCGGGCCTCCTCCTCCATCCGCTGCTCGGCGACGACCGCTCGGGCCTGCGCCTCGGCGAGGTAGGCGCGGCGGTTGCGGGTCACACCGACGATGACCGCGACGAGCCAACCGGCGTGCAGCAGCGTCGCCCCGTTCATGGTGTTCGGAGAACGGTTGTAGCCGTCTGCCACGGCGAAGGCGATCACCGAGGCGAGACCGAGCCCGATGGCGACCGCGACGTACCCCTCGTCGACGATGGTGTAGAGCGCCACGACGAACACCAACATGATCGGGCCGGGCCGGTGCAGCAACGCCCCGTACGCGCCGATGGCGGCCAGTGCCACGACGCCCACCGGTACCGGGTGGCGCCGACGGACGTACAGCGCACCGGAGGAGAGCAGCACCGCCAGCAGCGCCGCCCATTCGGCGGCGGTGTCAATGCCGCGCGACTGCACCACCAGGCCCACGACGGCGACCAGACCCACGGCGAGCACCAGGGCCACGTCCGCCCTCCGGCCCCGCCACCCTGACATGCGCCGAAGCCTAGCCTCCCGCCATTGAACAGGAGAGGGTCTGACTGGACGGTTCAGGTGTGCTGGCGACCTTCGGCCAGGTTCGCGTCGTAGCCGGCGGCCTGGAGGGCGAAGAGTTCGGCGTACCGGCCGCCGGTGGCGACGAGGTCGGTGTGGGTGCCGGCCTCGACCAGCCGGCCGTGGTGCAGGACGAAGATCCGGTCGGCGTGCCGGACGTTCGCGAGCCGGTGCGTGATGAGGATCGTGGTGGCGTGCCCCTTCCGGTCGCGGATGGCCTGGAACAGGGCGTCCTCGGCGCGTGGGTCGAGCGCGGAGGACGGCTCATCCATGATCAGCAGTTCGGCGTCGCGCAGGAACCCGCGGGCTGCGGTGATGCGCTGCCACTGCCCACCGGAGAGGTCCTGGCCTCGTGCGAAGGTCCGGTCGAGCAACGTCTCGTACCCGTGGGGAAGGTCGTTGATCATGTCGTGGGCGACCGCGCGGCCGGCGGCGGCCTCGATGCGGTCCTGCCGGGCCTCGCTGTCGACGTCGCCGATGGCGATGTTCGTGGCCGCAGTGAAGGGCCACTTGTGGTATTCCTGCGTCACCACAGCGATCCGGGCGCGCAGCCCTTCGGCGTCCCAACTCGACAACTGCTTACCGTTCCAGTCGATACTGCCCTCGGTGGGGACGCGGAGGCCGGCGATCATCGCGGCGAGGGTCGTCTTGCCCGAGCCGTTCTCTCCGACGAACGCGACCGTCTGCCCAGCGGTGATCGTCAGCGTGACACCGTTCACAGCGAGGTCTTCCCGGTCGGGGTAGCGCAGGCTCACCTCGTTGACTGTCAACTCCCGCAGCGGCTCGGGGCCGGCCGTGGCCACCTGTCGTCCGCTGTCCGGCAGGTAGGCGGCGGCACGGGCCATGAAGCCCGTGTAGTCGCCGAAGTGTTGGCCCTGGGTGTAGACGTGGTCGACCTGGAAGGTGGCGATGGCCAGGGACCGCTGGGCGGACTGCAGGGCGATGACGCAGGTCGCCGCCGCGGCGAGCGGTATCTGTCCGTCCAGGAGCAGCAACCCGAGCAGGACGTAGACCGTCCCCGTGGCGAGGCCACCGATGATCGCCCCGACCGTGGTCGTGGTGGTGACCCGTCGGGCGAGGGTGAGTTGGATGTCGGTCTCCACCCGCATCACCCGGTCGTACTGGTCGAGGAGGAAGCCGCGCAGCCCGTACGAGCGCAGCTCCGGGGCCGAGGCGCGTTCGGCCATCAGCTTGTGCAGCAACCACAGTCGACGTCGGCGCACCGACCCGGCGGTGTACGTCTGGTAGCGCAGATGCCCGGAGCGTAGCGACGCCCAGGCGTTGGGCACCGTGGCGACCAGCAACGCCAGCAACAGCAGCGGGTGGATGATGACGACGGCGGCCGCCACGGCGAGCAGCCCGGCCAGCCCGGCCAGCAGGTTCATCGACGCCTGCACCAGCTCGATCGTCGACTCGGTGCCGCGGGAGGCGCGTTCCATGTCGTCGGCGAACGCGTCGGCGTCGAACGCCTCCAGACGCACGGCCGTGGACACCTCGAACAGACCGCGCTCCACCTCGCGGCTCACCCGGGGCGGCAGCCCGTTCTCCGCGTACCCGATGGCGATGCCCATCCCGCCGCGGAGCGCGACCGTCGCCGCCAGCACGGCCAGCGCGGGCAGCGCCGCCCGCACCTTGTCGGCGGTCGGCCCGCCGGCAAACAGCTCCACCAACACCCGCTGGGTGGCCAACAGGCCGAAGGCCGCCATCACCCCCGCGCCGACCGTCGCCGCGGCCACCACACCGGTACGCAGCCGGTCCGCGCGCCAACTGATGCCGAGGGCTGTCCAGACGAGCCTGGGCAACTCCGCGAAGACGGCGAAGACGCCGGCCTCCGCGCGCGCCCGCACCCCCGTCTCCCACCACATCTCCCGCAACTCCGGCAGCAACGACTCCGTGCGCCCAGGGTGGGGCTTGCCGGGCGTGGCGCTGTGGGCCTCTGCGGTGGCGGTCTCGCTCATGGACATACCTCCCGGGCAGCGGAGCAGGCTTTCTGGAGGATTGGACCACCCGGATGTAGCTCTCGGCAATCGTCCGCGCACTAGCAGTTATTGATGCGTGGCGATCACTCCTTGGTCAGGACGTCCAGGCGCGCCCGCAGCGCCGTGGCGATCTCGCCCGCCGCGATGATCTGCTCCGGGGTGAGGGCGTCGACGAAGATCTCCCGAATGGCACGCAGGTGAGGAAAGGTGGCTCCCCTGAACGCCTCGGCGCCGGCCGTCGTGAGCAGCACCTCCGCCCCGCGCGGAACCGTGGCGGACTCCTGGCGGCGGATCAGGCCGCGCCGCTCCATTCGCCCGAGATGGTGGGAGAGCCGGCTCCGCTCCCACCCGATGTGCGAGGCGAGTTCGGAGGACCGCATGGCCTGACCCTCCGCCTCGCTGAGGGCGAGGAGCACTGAGTAGTCCCCGGTCGAGAGCGAGGAGTCGCCCTGCAGGCGGGACTCGAGCCGGGAGCCGAGCGCTGCCGTCGTCTCGATGAAGTCCCGCCAGATTCGCAGTTCGTCGGCGGTGGGGAGTTGGCGTCCGCCCCGCCGGCCGGGTGTGGCCTCCGTCATCTCACTCTCCCGGGAATTGACGTGTCAATCGCCAAGTTAACATCATTGACACGTCAACCGGTAGGTCCGCCTACGCGGGTCGCCGGCGGATTGCACCGAGGAGGAGACGATGGCAGCTGCAGACTTCGAGCTGGGGCTCAACTCGTTCGGGGAGGTGGCCACCGACGGCGACCGGGTCCTGAGCGACGCCGAGACCGTACGGCTACTCGTGGACGAGGCACGGCTCGCCGAGTCGGCCGGAATCGACGTGTTCAGCGTCGGTGAGCACTACCGCGAGGGCCACAACGACTCGGCGACACCGGTGTTGCTGGCGGCGGTCGCGACGGCGACCGAGCGAATTCGCCTCGGCACCTCGGTCACCGTGCTCAGCACCAACGACCCGGTACGGCTCTACCACGAGTTCTCCACCCTCGACGCCGTCTCCAACGGCCGCGCCCAGATCGTCCTCGGGCGGGCATCGGCGACCGAGTCGTTTCCGCTGTTCGGTTACGACCTGGCTGACTACGAGCGGTTGTTCGAGGAGAAGCTGGACCTCTTCCTGCGGCTTCAGCAGGACGAACCGGTCACCTGGTCCGGCACGGTACGAACCCCGCTGACCGCGCAGCGGCTGCACCCACGGATGCGGGCGGGTGGCATCCCGACCTGGATCGGCGTCGGAGGAAGCCCGAACTCGGTGATCCGCGCCGCCCGGCACGGACGTCCGCTCATGCTCGCGATCATCGGCGGGCGTCCGCAGCGCTTCGCCGGCCACGTCGACCTCTACACCAGGGCGCTCGAACAATTCGGGCATACCCTGCACCCAATCGGGCAGCACTCACTCGGCCTTGTCGCCGACACCGACGAGGAGGCGGTGGAGACGTGGTGGCGATACTGGCAGCCGGTAGTAGCGGCCCTGGCCGCCGAACGCGGCTTCTACAAACCGGACCGCGCGCGCTACGAGGCCGAAATCGACCACGGGGCGCTGTTCGTCGGTTCGCCCGAGACGGTGGCGCAGAAGATCGCCACTGTCGCTCGCGACCTGCGACTGAGCCGCTTCGACCTGAAGTACGACATCATGCACCTGCCCCGCGAGGCACGCGCGCGCACCATCCAACTGCTGGGCAGTGAGGTCGCGCCGCGGGTCCGGGAGCTGCTGGCTAAGGAGCCCACCAATGTCTGATCTGCTGTTCGGCCTGGACACGTTCGGCGACGTACCGGAGGACGACAACGGCAAGCTCGTCTCCCACGCGGCGGCGATCCGGCAGGTCGTCGACGAAGCGGTGCTCGCCGACCAACTCGGGGTCGACGTCATCGCCCTGGGTGAGCACCACCGGCCGGAGTACTCGGTCTCCACACCGGAGACGGTGCTGGCCGGAATCGCCACCCGCACCTCGCGGATCCGGTTGGCCTCCGGCGTGACGGTGCTGAGTTCGGACGACCCGGTACGGGTGTTCCAGCGTTTCGCCACGGTGGACGCGCTGTCGAACGGCCGCGCCGAGGTCATCCTCGGTCGTGGCTCGTTCACCGAGTCGTTCCCGCTCTTCGGTTACGACCTGCGTGACTACGACACGCTGTTCGAGGAGAAGATCGAACTGTTCGTCAAGTTGCTGGACGAGAAGCCGGTCACCTGGAGCGGCACCCTGCGTGCCCCGCTGGAGAACGCCGACGTGTTCCCGAAGACCGAATCGGGTCACCTGGACACCTGGGTCGGTGTGGGCGGCTCGCCGCAGTCGGTCGTCCGCACCGCCCAGTACGGGCTCCCCCTCATGCTCGCCATCATCGGCGGCGCCCCCGAACGCTTCGCGCCCTACATCGACCTGTACCGCCGGGCCGCCGACCAGCTCGGTACGACCGCGCACCCGGTCGGCATGCACTCGCCGGGCTTCATCGCCGACACCGACGAACAGGCCAAGGAGATCTACTGGCCGCACTACCGGATCATGCGGGACCGGATCGGCAAACTACGGGGTTGGCCCCCGATCCGCCGGCAGGAGTTCGACTCCGAGGTGGAGAACGGCTCCCTCTACATCGGTTCACCGGAGACGGTGGCCCGCCGGATGGCTCGCGCGATCCGCAGCCTGGGCGTCGGCCGGTTCGACCTCATCTACTCGGCCGGAGCGCAGCCGGCCAGCGCCCGGATGCGCGCCGTGGAGCTCTACGGCTCCAAGGTGATCCCCATGGTCCGCGAACTGCTGGCCTGACCAGCACTTCCCCAGCGAGAGGACGACCATGTTCGACAACGACCGGAGCCGGCCCGCGACCCTCGGCATCCTCGGGGCCGGCAAGGTGGGCACGGTGCTCGCCCGGCTCGCCGTCGCCGCCGGCTACCGGGTACTGGTGGCCGGCTCCGGGGACCCGGCGAAGATCGCCCTCACCGTCGAGGTCCTCGCCCCCGGGGCCGAGGCCACCACGGCGGTCGAGGCGGCGGCCGACGCCGACGTCGTCATCCTCGCCCTGCCGCTGGGCAAGTACCGCAGCGTTCCCGCCGAGGCGTTGCGCGGCAAGCTGGTCGTCGATGCCATGAACTACTGGTGGGAGATCGACGGCATCCGCGACGACCTCACCAACCCGCGTACCTCGTCGAGCGAGACCGTCCAGGCGTTCCTGTCCGGCTCACGTGTCGTGAAGGCGTTCAACCACATGGGCTACCACGACCTGGAGGACGAGGCGCGGCCGACGGGGGTGGCCGGCCGCAAGGCCATCGCGATCGCCGGCGACGACAACGCCGACCTCACCGAGGTCGCGGCCCTGGTGGACGCCCTCGGCTTCGATCCGGTCGTCGCCGGCCCGCTGGCCGAGGGGGTACGACTCGAACCGGGCAGCGAGTTGTTCGGCGCCAACGTGAGCGCCGACGAGGTACGCGCCATGCTCGACCGCTTCGGAGAGTCGGAGCGGGGACGGACCATCACCGCCGCCCGAGCCTCGACCTCACCCGAGGCGGCCTAGACGCCGAAGGCCGCCCTCGGTTCGAGGTGCTGGCCCACGGCGTACTCCTCGTCGAAGCCGGTCGGGCCGAGCGCCTCGGTCGCGGCGGCGCGCATCCTGGCGAGGTCCGCCGCGTCGTCCGGGTCCGGCACCTGGCCGAGCGCCGCGAACGCGGCGTCCGCGACACCGATCATCCGGGCCGCGCGGGAGTGGTCCCCCTCGGCGGTCGCGAGCGCGGCGCCCGCAACGCAGACGTACGGCACGAAGTCGGCCCAGCCGTTGTGGAACACGCGTTCGCGGTTCTCGGCGAACAGTGTCCGGGCCACGTCCAGGTTGCCCAGCCCCAACTCGCAGAACGCGAGGTTGTGGAATTCGGAGTTGACCGTCTCGGGGTGGCCCAGCGCCTCGTTGAGCGCGATGCTCTCCCGGTACAGGTCCCGGGCGCGGAGCAGGTCGCCGGACATCCTCGCCACGCCGGCCAGCATGTGCCGCGGTCGCTCCTCCAGGGCCCGGTCGCCGGAGCGCAGCGCCACCGCGAGAGCCTCCCGGGCCCGCGCCCCTCCGCCCGGCAGGTCGCCGCCGCGAATGGCGACCCGGGCGAGGCTGTACCGGGCCTCCACCTCGCCCGCCAGGTCACCGGCCGCCTGGGCCCGCTCGATCTCGGCCTCGCTCATCCGCACCACGGCGTCGGTCTCGCCTCGGCGAAACGCCGAGCGCACGTTCTCACTGAAGGTCATGGCCTCTCCCTCATCACTGACACCGCCCGGCCAAGATCGTCAGTCACCGCGCGTGGAACATGGTCCAGGTCTCCATGAGCGTGAAGCCCATCGACTCGTAGAGCGGCCGACCCATCACGCTGGTGTGCAGGTAGGCGGCGTCCGCGCCGGCCGCGAAGCCGTCCCGCAGAACCGACTCGGTGATCACCCGGCCCAGGCCACGGCCCCGGGCGGACGGAACGACGGCGATGTTGAACACGCCGACCACCCCGGAGGTCCACATCCCGAGCCCCGTGCCGACGGGCCGGTTGAACTCCTCGGCCAGGTAGCCGGTGACGGGGTCGGCGTCGAGCACCGCACCGCCCATCAGTGATCCGAAGAGGCCCTCGGGAACCGCGAAGCTCCGCGTGAGGGCGTCGGTGTAGAGGTCGTTCTCGGCGGCGCCGACCTGACGGACCGAGGGGCGCTCGGCCGAGGTGGCCCGGAAGGTGAGGTCGTCCGCCGCGCACGCCAGCAGGGGCAGCTCACTGCGTTCGAGGAGGCCGTGCCGGGCCGCGAGGTCAGCGACCTGGCCGCCCGCCTCCCCCCGAACGATGATCGACCAGTGCGCGGCCTGCCTGCCGACCTCGGTCGCCATCTCGTCGAGCGACCCGAGGTCGGGCTCGGTGGACCTGTCGTAGGCCGCGTTGAGCGTCGCGACGCCGGCCTGGGTCACACCCGCGCGGGCGGTGCCCCGCTCGGCGTAACCGCCCTTCGGGGTCACCCTGCACAGCGTCTCGAAGGCGTCGAAGTACGCCGCCGCAATCCGATCGGCGCTGATGTTCATGACGGGACTCCCTAGACCGGTCGTTCTGCTTCGGTCGACAACCTAGTCACCGATCACGCTGACCGGCAAATCGCGGGCACGAGGACCGCCACCTGCGGTCCGGCTCCGAACCGATCAGGAATCGAGAAGCCCGACAGCGCCGAGCGGCCTAGCCTTTCCCCAGGTGAACGGCTGCACGCCGACCTGGACGACGAGAGGGAGCCCGAGAATGTCAGCGAAGACCACGACAAAGTCCGACGGCTTCAGCCCCGAGGAGCGGGCCGCGATGAAGGAGCGCGCCGACGAGCTGCGCGCCGAGGGCAAGAAGGGCGCCAAGAAGGCGGACGGGCTGCAAGCGGTCCTCGACCGGATCGCGCAGATGGAGCCGGAGGACCGCGCGCTCGCCGAGCGCGTGCACGTGACGGTGACCGCCGCCGCCCCGGACCTGATGCCGAAGACCTGGTACGGGATGCCCGCCTACGCGAACGAAGACGGCAAGATCGTCGTCTTCTTCCAGGACTCGGGCAAGTTCAACTACCGGTACTCGACACTGGGCTTCCAGGACCCGGCCAACCTCGACGACGGGGATCTCTGGCCGGTGGCGTACGCGTTGCAGCAGTGGAGCCCGGCCGTGGAGAAGAAGATCACCGAGCTGGTGCAGAGGGCGATCTCCTGACCCTCCCCCACTGCGTCCGCACCGTCGCCGCAGTGCTCCGGAAGGCGCTCGGAGCGGTGTCGCATTTATCGACATGTGAGAATGTCGTACCAGCCGGCGCACTCGGGTGGATTCCTGTCGGAGGGGCCGGCCATGATCCCGCTCGGAGCGACGAGGTGTCGCTCCAGACGGGGGGATCATGTCGTACCGATCAGCTTCCGCACGGGTCCGCACCGCACTGCCACGCCAGGTTGCCAGTGCGACCGCCGCAGTGACCATGGTCGTGGTCAGCATCGCCGGGCCGGCCGCCGCCGGCGGGGTGGCCGGGGCGGTCGATGAGCCGACGCTGCCCACGTCGGCCATCTCCCTGACCGCACCCGCCTCCGCGACCGCCCTCGACCCGATCACCATCACCGGCCGGCTCACGCTCGAGGACGGCGCCGAGCCGGGGGCGCAGGAGTTGGCGGTCAACCGCGTCGTGCCGGACGAGACCTGGACCACGCTCCACACCACCACCGCTGTCGACGGCACCTTCACCCTCACCGACATTCCGCCGGTGAGCGGCCACCTCCGCTACGACGCCTACTGGTTCCCGACAGGGAACTACCAGGGCAGTACCGCCTCGGTGACCGTTGCGGTAGCCGGTCGTGCCGCGACGCTCACCCTCGCCGGACCGACGAACGGCAGGGACGGCAGACAGCTGTCGCTCACCGGCACGCTGGGCCTCGACGGCAAGGCCCCCGCGCAGCCACAGGAGCTGGTGGTGAGCCGGATGATCTGGAACAACCGCCTCGACGGTGCTTTCCAGCAACTGTCCAACGTCACCACCGACAGCCGGGGGGCCTTCACCGTCCTCGACACGCCCACCCAGGGCGGCCGGCACGTCTACACCGTCAGCTGGAACGGCGACTCGGTGTACGCGGAATCGTCCGCCAGTCACGAGATCACCGTGTCGTCGCCGGACTCGCACATCACCGGGCAGGTGGTGGACCCGGCGTACCTCGGGTTGTCGTTCCGGGTCGCCGGCGCCGTGACCTACGACGACGGCGCCTGCGCGGGCCCGACAGTGGTTCAGGTGAGCCGGCGGATCAACGGCGGCGCGGCCCAGCGACTGCCGAACGTCACCACCGACGCCTCCTGCGGCTTCGGCTTCGACGACACCGTGAGCAGGACCGGTCAGGTGGCCTACACCGTGACGTGGGACGGCAACTCCACCCACCGCAGGACCACCGGCACCATCACCGGCACCGTGCAGAAGCAGCCGTCCGGCATCGAGGCCACGTCGCCCGACCGCACCCTCCTGAACGGCCAGCAGGCGGTCATCGAGGGCAGGGTCACCGACGGCAACGCGGAGTCGATCGGCGCGAGGTTACGCCTGACCGTACGGCGGATCGGCCCGGACGGCTCGTCGGTCGACCTGCCGAGGGTCACCACCGCCGAAAACGGCACCTTCTCCTACCGCGACTCGCCACCGACCATGGACGCCAGCACCTACCCGCAGTTCCAGTACGAGTTCACCTGGAGCGGCAACGCCACGTACCAGGCGAGCAGCACGAGCATCTTCTTCTACATCGTGCCGCCGGACTGCACCTGCTGATGCGGTCGTGACCGCCGCCCGCCCGGTCAACCGGGCGGGCGGGTCATCGACGTTGCCCACAGCTCCTATGGTTCGTGCATGTCGATCACAGACCATGCGCTGGCCATCGAGGCGGCGGAAGCTGGAGCCGCAGTTGTGCGCTCCCGGTACGGCTCAACTCTGACGCGCGTCATGAAGACCGCCGGTGACTTCGCCACCGCCGCCGACGTCGAGGCCGAGCAGGCCATCCTGGACGTCCTGGGTAAGGCGCGTCCGGACGACGCCGTGGTCGCCGAGGAGAGCGGGCGCACGGGTACTGGCGACAACGGGCGCACCTGGCTGGTCGACCCGTTGTGCGGCACGTTGAACTTTGCCGTGCGGACCACGCTGGCCTCGGTCAACGTCGCCCTGCGCACCGGGTCGGACGTCACAGTGGCGGCCTCGGTGGACCCGTTCGCCGATGAGGTGTTCTGGACCGATGGCACCGCCGCGTACGTCCGGGCCGCGGGGACGGACGAGCGTCTCGTCCCGTCGGCCGACTCGACACTGGTCGACCTCAACCTCGACCCGCCCTTCCCCAACCGGGACGTCTTCCTGGCCGCCCGCATGCTCGCGGACGAGGGCTTCCTCGAACAGTTCCGGCCCCGGGTGGTCTCCACCAGCCTCGCCGTGGCCTGGGTCGCCGCCGGTCGCCGCGCCGCCTATGTGACGGACCGCCACGACCTGCGGAACAGCGTCCACTTCGCGGCCGGAATCGCGCTCTGCCAGGCGGCCGGCTGCGTGGTCACCGGGCTCGACGGCCAGCCGCTGCACGCCGGTGGGGACGGTCTCGTCGCGGCCGCGGACGAGCGGACGCACGCCGCCCTGCTGACGCTCATCCGGAATCAGAGCTCGTGATCGACTCGCCTTGACATGAAGTGCGGTTGAGGTTCTAGCGTGCCTAGATGATCACGTCAGGGCCGCAGCGCCCGGACGTACGTCAGCCGAACGCCCACCGACGAAGGGATCCCAATGTTCCTGTCCCGCCTTCTCCGCCCGCATACCGTCGCGAGCGCGCACTGCGACCTCCCCTGCGGCGTGTACGACCCGGCGCAGGCCCGCATCGAGGCCGAGTCGATCAAGGCGATCTCCGAGAAGTACCAGGCCAGCGACGACCCGGAGTTTCGCAACCGCTCGCTGCTCATCAAGGAGCAGCGAGCCGAGCTGGTGAAGCATCACCTCTGGGTGTTGTGGACCGACTACTTCAAGCAGCCGCACTTCGAGAAGTACCCCCAGCTGCACAGCCTCTTCAACGAGGCGACGAAGCTGGCAGGTGCCGGCGGCGCGAAGGGCGCCGCGGACCCGGCGGTCGCCGAGCAGCTCCTCGGCAAGATCGAGGAGATCTCGAAGATCTTCTGGGAGACCAAGCAGAGCTGATCAGCCGGCACCGGGTGGCACCGGCCACCCGGTTCGGCGCACCGCATCCGGGAGGAACCGCATGACGTCGCGCACCGACCTCGTCGAAGAGTTGATGGGCCGTTTTCCACACGTGCCGCGGGAGGCGGTCCTCAAGGAGGACCTGCTGCGAGGCGGGCTCGCCTTCGACGACGCGGCACTGACCGACAACGAGCACGGCGACGTGAAGCCGAAGTCGTACTTCATTTTCTCCTTCGATCACCGGACACTGCCGGAGCTGGGGACTGCCGCGCTGCGCCGACCACCGGAGGAGATCGTGCTCACCGGGGGTCCGTACGAGCTGCGCCGTACCGTCGTGTCGGTTCGCACCAACCCCAGCTCGCCGTACCGTGTCGGCACCGACAGCGACGGTCGACTGCGCCTCTTCCTGGACGGCCGGCCGATCGCCGATGTCGGGCTGCCCCCCATGCCGGCGTATTACCGCCACACGCTCGCCAACGGCAAGCAGGTGATGGAGGTCGCCCCGACGATCCAGTGGGGTTATCTCATCTACCTCACCGCGTTCCGGGTCTGCCAGTACTTCGGCGCCAAGGAGGAGTGCCAGTACTGCGACATCAACCACAACTGGCGGCAGCACAAGCAGGCCGGCCGGCCCTACACCGGGGTCAAGCCCGTTGACGAGGTCCTCGAGGCCCTTGAGATCATCAACCGGCACGACGTCGACCGCGCGTCGCAGGCGTACACGCTGACCGGTGGCAGCATCACCTCGCAGGTCAACGGGCTGGACGAGGCCGACTTCTACGGCCGGTACGCGCAGGCGATCGAGGAGCGGTTTCCGGGACGCTGGATCGGCAAGGTCGTGGCCCAGGCGCTGCCCCGAGCCGATGTGCAGCGGTTCCACGACTACGGAATCCGCATCTACCACCCCAACTACGAGGTGTGGGACAAGCGGCTGTTCGAGTTGTACTGCCCGGGCAAGGAGCGGTACGTCGGTCGGGAGGAGTGGCACCGGCGCATCCTCGACTCCGCCGAGGTGTTCGGCCCGCGCAACGTGATCCCGAACTTCGTGGCGGGCGTCGAGATGGCCGCCCCGCACGGCTTCACCAGCGTCGACGAGGCGATCGCCTCCACCACCGAGGGGCTCGACTACTTCATGTCCCGGGGGATCACGCCCCGGTTCACCACCTGGTGCCCGGAGCCCACCACGCCCCTGGGCCGGACGAACCCGCAGGGCGCGCCTCTCGAATACCACGTCCGCCTGCTGGAGGCGTACCGAGCGACGATGGACGCCCATGGCCTGTCCAGCCCGCCCGGGTACGGCCCCGCCGGGCCGGGGCGAGCGGTCTTCTCGGTCAGCTCCTTCATGGACACCCTGCCGTCCACGGATTCGTGACAGGCACGCAGAGGCGGGAGTGGCCTGGCCTGCCGCTCCCGCCCGCGCTCGCTGCTAGCTGGCGTACGTCTCGAACTCGCCCACCCGTGGCGTACCGCCGGAGCTGTTGATCTTAAAGTTGATCTTGCTCATCGCGGCCGCCGAGAAGGTGATCGAACCGGCCCCGCTGCCGGCGGCCAGGACAGCTCCGTTGTCGTTGTTGATCAGCTGCCAGGACCCGATGGAGCCCTGGGTGCCGGACGGCTCGCGGATCACCACTCGGGACACCTGGGTCGCCGAGCCCCACTTGATCGAGATCGTGCCGGTCGACCCGGCCGGCGACCAGTAGGTGCTCAGGTCGCCGTCGCGCACGTTGCCGTAGCTGGTCCCACTCGCCTTGCTGGAGCCGTCGGCGCCGGCGCCCAGGCTGAGGTTGGTCCCACTGGTGGGCGGCGGAGTGGTGGGCGGGGGCGTCGTGGTCGGCGGCGGGGTGGTGGGCGGCGGGGTCTGCGGCGAGCAACTGCCGTTGGACACCTTCAGGCCGGTGTTGGCGCCGACCGTCTGACGGACGATGTCCGGCACACAGCTCGCCCCGTCGAGGCTGTACGGGTACGGGATGCTGACAGTGGTGTTGGAGGTCGGGTTGGGGCCGGCGGGGTAGTTCTCGCTGCCGGCGCTGGACCAGGTCACGTTGTCGAAGACGTTGCCGGCGACCTGCCAGTAGCCGCGCTCGTTGGTGTAGAAGGTGCCCAGGACGTCCTTGGAGTCGCGGAAGTAGTTGTTCTCCACTTTGGCCCTGGCTCCGGCGCGGGAGTTGATGCCGGACTCGTGCAGGCTCACGTAGTGGTTGTTGTAGATGTGCGCGACACCACCGCGCAGCAGCGGCGTGCGAGAGTCGATGTTCTCGTAGAGGTTGTGGTGGTACGTGATGAAGCCGTTCGACAGGTCGCTCTCGCTGGACCCGACGAGGCCGCCGCGACCGGAGTTGCGCAGGATGCTGTAGGACAGCGTCACGTACTGGGTGTTGTCCTTCATGTCGAACAGGCCGTCGTACCCCTCGGACTCCCCGCCCGAGGCCTCCAGTGTGACGTGATCGACCCAGACGTTGCGGACCGTGCTCTCCATGCCGATGGCGTCCCCGCCGTTGGAGGTGGGCGAGCCCGACTTCTTCACGTTCCGCACTGTCACGTTCTGGATGATGATGTTGCTGGAGTCCCGGATGTGGATGCCGAGCTGGTCGAAGACGGCGCCGCTGCCGACCCCGATGATGGTGACGTTGCTGATCTGCTTGAGCTCGATCACGCCGGCGGCGGTGTTGCAGCTCGACCCGGAAACCTTGCTGGTGTTGCCGTGGTTGATGGTCCCGGTGACCTCGATCGTGATCGGGGTGCTGCTGCTGGCCCGACCGCACAGTGCCGCGTGAATCGCCGTGCCCGTGGTGGCCCGGACCGTCTGCCCGCCCGCGCCGCCGGTGGTCCCGCCGTTCTGGGTGGCGTAGCCGGTGGCGTTGCCGACCGCCGCCGATGCCTGCGGGGTCGGCAGGGCCACCCCGGCCGCAATCACCACCGCCGCTGTGGCCAGCACTGCGTGATGTCGCAGCACGACTGGTCGTCTCATGTCGTCTCACCTTCGCATTCGTCTCGTTCCAGGCTTCGCCTCGACGGACATCGCGACCGCGCCTGCCGACGGGACATCTTTAAGAGATTGGCGACAGTCAATCGCAAGGATTGCATCGAGACATCTGGTGCCCTGGTGGAAGCAGGGATGTGCCGCGCGAACGGGGCGCTCCCGGTGACGCCGCTCGCTCGACGGGTAAACGAAACATCGATGTGACGCAATCGTAGGAAAGCGGTTTCCCTGAAGGCAATACCTGACGCTTGCAGGTTTGTTGCAGTGCGCGCGAGAGAGTCGGATGCGCGTGCCAGCGCGGTCCGGGCCGCGACGCTTCCGCGCGATCTTGCAGTTTCTGTCGCCGAGATACCCGGTTTCAGGCGTTTCGTCGGGACAGTAAGTGCAAGATCGCCGGCGGGTTACCGGCGAGGGTCGCCCGCGTCGGGCTTGGCGGCGGCGGGCGCGCCCGCGACGAGCACGGACTCCTGACCCAGGCCAGGCCCAGCCGTGAGCCGTGGGGGCGATCTCCACAGGGTCGAGCGGCGCGGGGACCGTCCACTGCTCGTCCTGGCACGCCTCGTGCGGCGCGTCAGTGGCGAAGTCGTCCGACGGCGAGGATCGAAGGGCTACAACCGGACAGGTCCGGGCCGAGGCGTCTCGCCCCGACCCGGACCCGTCGCCAGCTCAGCTGCGCAGCTGCCACTGCTGGTTGGTGCCGCCGCTGCAGGCCCAGAGGATCAACTTCGTTCCGTTCGCCGTCGCAGCACCGTTCGCGTCGAGGCAGAGACCCGACTGCACGCCCGTGATCGTGCCGTTGGAGTTGACGTTCCACTGCTGGTTGACACCACCGTTGCAGTCCCAGATCACCACCTTCGTGCCGTTGACGGTGCCCTGGCCGGAGGCGTCCAGGCACTTGGTGCCGTAGACCATGAGCTGCCGGCTCGCGGTGTGGGTCCACCGCTGGTTGGCGACGTTACTGATGCAGTCCCAGATCTGGGCCTGCGTGCCGTTGGTCGTGCTGGAGTTACCGATCTCGGCACAGCGGCCCGACTGGACGCCCACGATCTGCACGTTCGTCGGGTTGGTGCTGCCACCGCTCTGCACGCCGGCCGTGTTGATCACCGTTTGCGCGCCCGACGGCCAGTTGCCGTTGCTGACCGTGACGTTGCCGTTGACGACGTTGCCGCGGTCACCGTTCGTCACGTTCGTGCCACTGCTGGTCGACCAGTTGTTGGTGACGGTGAAGTTGCCCATGTTCTCCGCGTAGTAGTAGTTGGCGGTGGCCCAGGTGCCGGTGGAGGAGAACACGTTGTTGCGGGCGGTGTAGTAGCGCGAGCCCTCATCGAAGTAGAGCCCGAACCAGCCGTTGGTGCGCAGGCAGTAGTTCTCGGCGATCAACCCGCCCGGGTTCGCCGACAACGAGTAGATGCACCCGCCGTCGGTCATCTGCTGCATGACGTCGTGCACGTAGTTGCCGATGACCTGGTTGTTGGCCGCGGTGGTCGCCGTGGAGTACCGCGGCTGGTAGTTGTACAGGCCACGGTTGGCGTAGTGCTGGCTGCCGCCGGCGTCGTTGGCGCCCCAGCCGTAGCCGACCGACAGCCCGGTGTACGGCATGTTGTAGACCTCGTTGTGCGAGACCAGCGAGGTGTTCACGTAGGTCGTCAGGATCGAGACGACGCCCCGGTACTCCAGACCGAGATCGTGCACCCGGTTGTTGCTGATGGTGACGTTGCGGTTGACCATCCGCTGGTCGCTGGGGTGGTGGGCGTCGGCGCGCACGCCGCCGACCACGATGCCACCGGCGGAGTTACGGGCGATCTCGGAGCGGGTGACGGTGATGTTGTTGGCCCCCAGGCCGACGCCGCTGGCGTGGGCGTTGGCGTCGTTGCCGATGCCGATGGCCGTCTGCCCGAGGTTGACGAACTGGGAGTCGCTGAAGCTGATGGTGTTGGCGGCGGAGACCTGCACCGCGGCCGGCATCTGGGCCCAGCTCGGGCGGGTGGCCTCGAACAGCGGGCAACCCTCCTGGCAGGAGGTCAGCGCGTCCGACGGGCGGGCCCAGGAACCGACGATGTGCGCGCCGGTCTGCTGGTCGGCGAAGCCGTTGCTGCTGCTCGGGCCGAGCCAGCTGGTGCCGGTGAAGGTGATGCCGCTGAACGAGATGTGGTGCGCGGGCGCGTCGTAGGTGCCGCCGACGTTGACCAGGGACTGCATCTGCGGCAGCTCCACGCTGACCGAGCTCATGTTCTGTCCGCTGAGCGGGATGTAGTTGAGCTGGCCGTTACTCGGGTTGAGATACCACTCCCCCGCCGTGTCCAGGAACTCGTACGCGTTGGCCAGGTAGAACGGGCCCGCGCGGTGCGGACGGGACAGCGTGTCGAAGCCGAAGGTGTTGTTGTTCCACGCCGGCTGCTGCATCGTCAGGAAGTTTCCGCTGATGCTCTGCACCGGCGAGTACCGGTCGGTGAACGAGCCGACGCTCTCCACCTCGACCCGGTTCTGGTTGCCGAGGTTGTTCAGGTAGCTGAGCGCGCCGTTGGTGAACCGCATGCCGGACGTGGTGAAGGTGAAGTCGGAGCGGTTCACGGCGGTGCGTGCCCGGGTGGCGACGGCCCCGTTGACGTAGAGCTGACGAGAGTCGAGCCCGGCGCCGACGTTGGCCCGCCAGATGTTCTTCCCGGAATCGACGAGCGACCAACCGGTGACCGCCCGGGCGCCGGTGATCGTCGGACGTGCGCCGGAGGCCGCCCGCCAGATCACCTGATAGCCGTTGTTGCCCGAGTCGGCCGCGGTGAACCGCAGCGGCGCCGAGAGGCGGTACGCGCCATTGGCCAACTCGACGACGATGTCACCGGACATCGCGCTGTTGATCGCCCGTACCGCGGTCTGGGCGGCGGTCAGCGAACACGGTTGGCTGGCGGAACACGCGGTGCCGCTGCCGGAGGGCGACGCGTAGAGGGTGGTGGTGGCCGCGAGGGCCGGGGACGCCGAGGCGGTTACCGCGACCACTGCGGTTACCGCTGTCGCGGCGGCGCCGGCCAGCAGTCGGCGCAGCGACGAGATGGACGAGGACACGGGACGGTGCTCCTGACGTGAGAACGGGGGGAGGTGAAGGGACGGCCTCGACCGGCGCGGGGGTGGCGGGTCGTGGCTGTCTATCCGAGGATCTCCCGGAGATAGCGCAGGCCATCCGTGGCGAGACGGTCCTGGGAGGGGGCCAACGGACGCCAGATCGCCGCGGCGGTGGCGATGGCCTCGTTCTCCGCCGTGAACGACTCGATGCAGATCGCGCCCTGGTAGCCGGTGTCCTTCAGGACAGCGAAGAAGCGGGGCCAGTCGAAGTGGTCAGCACCGGGAGCGCCCCGGTTGGTGCCGCTGACCTGGACGTGCTTGATGTGCCGGCCGGCGACGGCGAGGGCCGCGTAGGGATCGGCCTCCTCGATGTTCATGTGATAGGTATCGATCATGATGCCGACGTTCGACGGAAGCCCGTCGATCAGCTCGAGCGTCTGCTCGATCGTGTTGACGACGCTCGTCTCGTAGCGGTTCAACGCCTCGACACCGATGCTCACGCCCACCTCGCCGGCCTGCTCCGCGACCGGCGCCAGGGCTCGCCGGAAATCCGCGTAGCAGGCCGCGCGAGCCGCCGGCGACATCCGCCAGGTACGGCCGACCGAGGCGTACGCGGGACCGCCGACGCATCCAGCGCCGACGGCCGCCGCGCTCGCCACGCAACCCAGGAGGTACGCCACCGTCGACTCGACGACCGCTGGTGCGGCGTCTACCAGGTCCCGCCCCGGCGGGGTGACCGCGCAGACGCCGGCGGCGACAAGGCCGTGCGCCGCCAACAGGTCCCGGGTACGGATCGGGTCCCAGTCGCCGGGCTGCTCGATCGGCAACTCGACCGCGTCGAAGCCGAACGCGGCGATCCGCGGGATCAGCTCGGCCAGGGCCTTGTCGTCGACCGGCGAGGCCCAGACCCAGGGGTTGACGCCGATGGCGTACATCGGACCCTACTTCCAGCGCTGCGGGTAACCGGGCAGGTCGGTGCAGCCGCACATCGCGTAGTGCAGCGGCGGCATGCCCGCGTCGAGGTACTGGTCCAGGTTGTCCTGGGTGACGGTCGGCTGCGGCAGCTTCCACGGGCTGGACACCTGCTGGCCGTCGAGGATCCGCAGCGCCGCGATGATCGGCGTACGCCACTGGTAGGTCGGGTAGGTCGGCGCGATCGCGGTGAGCTTCTTGTCCTTCCAGATCTTCAGGAAGTCGAGCTGGTCCTCACCGTTCATCGGCGGAACGGGCTTGCCCGCGTCCTGGAACGCCTCGACCGCCGCGACGGCCACCGCTCCGGCGTCCATCCAGACCCCGTCGATGGTGCCGTACCGCTGGATGTAGTCGTCGACGATCTTCTTGGTCTTGGCGGGGTCACCATCGGTGAACTCGACACCGACGACGTCGACCTTCGCCTTGTCGAACGCCACCTTCGCCGCCGACCAGCGGGTCTCCAGGACGTCGACGCCGGGCAGGATCCGCAGGGCGAGGACCTTGCCGCCGGGCTTCATCTTCTGGCTGACGAACTCGGCCCCGACGTGGCCGAACCCGTAACCGCCGATGGGGTTGATGAACGTCACCGGGCACTTCGTGTTGACACCACGGTCGAAGACGACGACCGGCAGCCCGGCCTTGCACGCCGCCTCGACGGCAGGGGTGAGCGTGGCGGTGGTGTTCGGCGAGACGATGAGCGCGTCGCAGCCCTTGCCGAGCAGATCGTTGATGTCCGCGATCTGCTTCTGGTCCTTGCCCTCGGCGTCGACGTGCACGAACTCCTTGATGCGGGTCTTCTGCGCCTCGACCTCGGCCTGCATGGTCTTGAACCCGACCTGCCGCCAGGGGTTGTTCAGGGCCGCGTTCGAGAAGCAGATCTTGTGCGGGCCGTTCTTCTTGAACTTGGCCGTGTCGACCATCGTCGGGTTGAGCACCTGCTCCCACGGCTTGTCGGCCGGGCCCGTCGGTGCCGCGTCGAGCAGCGCCAACTCGGCGTCGTAGTCGGCCTGCACGAAGAACTTCGACTGGTCCCCGGTGCCGGACCCAGTGGCGGCGGACGCACTTCCCGACGGGCTCGCGGCCGGCTCGTCGGTGGCACAGGCGGCGAGGGACAGCAATGTGACAGCGGCAATGGCCGCCATGGAACGTCGCACTATGGTTTCCCCTTTATCTCGAAGAAGGACGCGTTGCCGAGACCGCCACGGCGAGCAGGATGATGCCGCCCTGGACGGTCGACCTGAGGGCGCCGGAGACGCCGTAGAAATTCATGAGGGCGAACAGCAGTTCGAGGGTCAGCGCGCCGAGCATCGCCCCGACGACCGCGCCGCGACCCCCGCCGAGCGCCACCCCGCCGAGGACGACAGCGGTGATCGCACCGAACTCCAGGCCCGCGCCGGCCTGGAACGACACGCCGCTGTAGCCGCCCAGCAGGATCGCCGCCACCGCCGCCGCGAGCCCGCTGAGGATGAAGGCGAAGGTCCGGGTACGCCACACGCGTACGCCGCTCAACTCGGCGGTGCGCGGGTTGTCGCCGACGGCGACCAGCGTCCGGCCGAAGTCGGAGCGCATCAGCAGCACGGCCGCGACCGCCAGGACCACCAGGACCAGCAGCGCGTACGGAACGCGGCCCAGCACCGGCACGTCCTCGAAGGCCCGGCGGCCGAACCGCCGGAACTCCTCGGAGAGCCCACCCTTCGGGGCGCCGTCGGACCACAGGTAGACCGCGCCGACGAGGATCAGGAACATGCCGAGGGTGGTGATGAACGACGGCACCCGCAGCCGTGTCGTGATCAGTCCGTTGACCAGCCCGACCAGCGCGCCGAAGGCGAGCAGGAGCAGCACCACCGGCCAGGTACGTGTCGGGTCGCTGTCGATCAGCCGCGCGGCGACCACCACCTGAGCGGTGACCAGGGAACCGACCGAGAGATCGAACTCACCGGACACGATCACGAAGTACTGGCCGGCGGCGAGCAGGATGATCGGCGCCGAACGACCGAGGAAGGACATCAGCGACTGCGGGGCCAGGAAGTCGGGCTGCCGAATGCCGACGAGCACCAACAGCACCGCGAGAATCGCGAGGATCGGCAGGACGCCACCGGGACGCACCCGCGGCAGGCGCAGCGGCAGGGAACGGGGCTGGACGGTCTGCATGGCTAGGCCGCCTTTCGCATGGCCCGGCGGGCGTAGACGGCGACCGCGGCGATGATGATGACGCCCCGGATCACCTGCTTGAAGAAGGCGTCGACCTCGAGCTGGTTGAAGATGGCGTCGATGCTGGCCAGCAGCAACACCCCGCCGACAGTGCCGATGACGCCACCGCGCCCACCGGCGAGGGCGGTACCGCCGATCACCACCGCTGCGATCGACTCCAGGTCGTAGAGGCCCTCGGTACCGACGCGCGGGGCGCCCGAGCCGAGCCGACTGGCGAGGTAGATGCCGGCGAGGCCCGCGCACATCGAACACAGGACGTGGGCGGTGACGAGGACCCGGTCGTTGCGGACGCCGGAGAGCCGGGCCACCTCCGGATCCCCGCCGACGGCGACCAGATGGTGGCCGAAGCGGGTCCGCGAGAGCGCGAACCAGGCCGCCGCGGTGACCGCTATCAGCAGCAGGAACGACACCGGCACCGGCCCGACGCGCTGGTAGCCGAGGGCCTGCACCAGCGAGGGTGCGGTGGTGCCGGCCGGGCCGTCGTAGCCGTTGTCGAGGTAACCCTTGAGCAGCAGCCCGACGCCGAGGGTCGCGATGAACGCGTTGACCCGGAACCTGGTGACGAGGAGCCCGTTGAGCAACCCGACGCCGGCGCTGACGACCAGCACCAGGCCGATCGCCGGCAGCACCGCGCCGTCGCTGCCGTTCATCGTCTCGGCCGCGACGAGGGTGCTGAGGCTGATCACGTACGCCACCGAGAGGTCGAGCGAGCCCCCCAGGATGACCAGGGTCTGGCCCACAGCGACCAGACCGAGGCCGGCGGCCACATGCAGCAGACTCACGGTTGTGGACTGGTTGAAGAGCTGACCACCGTCGAGCAGGACGACCAGCCAGCCGATCGTCAGGGTCAGCGTCAGGGCCACGAAGACGCCCGGTACGGAACGCCGGGTCGGCAACAGCGACAGAGCGCTCACTGGTTCACCTCGGTTCGCGACTGCGGGGCTCGCAACCCCGGCTCACTCCTCGCGCTCACTGGGCCGTCTCCCGCACGGTGCCGACCGCCAGCGCGACGACCTCCTCCTCGGTCGCGCCGGCGGGCAGTTCGCCCGCGACGTGGCCGTCCCGCATGACGACGATCCGGTCACTCATCCCCAGCAGCTCCGGTAGATCGGACGAGATCATCAGCACTGCCGCGCCGTCACGGGCGAGGCGGCGGACGAGGTCGTGGATGGCTGACTTCGCGCCCACGTCGATGCCCCGGGTCGGCTCGTCGAAGAGCAGGATCCGCGGGTTGAGCGCGAGCCATCGGGCCAGCACGACCTTCTGCTGGTTGCCCCCGGACAGAAAGCGGATCTCCTGGTCGTCGCCGGCGCCGCGGATCTCCACGGCGGCCAGCAACTCGCGCACCCGGGCGGTCCTCGCCGCCCGGCCGGATCGGGCGGCGAAGACGGCCCGGCTGGCGAGCAGCGCGTTGTCCAGCACCGACTGCCGGGGGACGATCCCCTCGCCCTTACGGTCCTCGGTGACGTAGGCGATGCCGGCCCGCATCGCGGTGCGGGGCGAGCGCAGTCGGACCGGCCGGTCGTCGAGCGTGACGTCGCCGGTCGTGAACGGCGACACCCCGAAGATCGCACGGGCCAGCGCCGAGCGCCCCGAGCCCTGGAGGCCGCCGATGCCGAGCACCTCGCCGGCGCGCAACTGGAGGTTGACGTCCCGCAGCTTCCGGTTTCCCGCGTCGCGAAGGTTGAGCCGCACCGGGCCCCGGTCCTCGGGGGCGGCCCGGTCGGGGTAGTAGCTTGACAGTTCCCGGCCGACCATGTGCCGCACCAACTCGCCGGCGGTGGTGACCTCGGTGTCCACTGTGGTAATCCGACGGCCGTCCTTGAGCACTGTGATCCGACCGGACAGGTCGAAGACCTCGGCGAGCCGGTGCGAGACGTACAGCAGCCCGATGCCCCGCTCCTGGAGGCGGCGCACCAGCCCGTAGAGCAGCTCGACCTCGTGGTCGGCCAGCGCGGCGGTCGGCTCGTCCATGATGAGCAGCCGCGCGTCCAGGGCGAGCGCCTTGGCGATCTCGACGACCTGCTGCTGCGCGACGCCCAACTGCCCCACCCGGGCGTCGGCCGGCAACGCGGTCTCACCGATCGAGGCGAGCAGCCGCGTGGTGCGGTCGACCATCCCCCGACGATCGACGAGCCCGCGTCGGACCGGCTCGTGCCCCAGGTAGACGTTCTCGGCGACGGTGCGCTCCGGGAGCAGGTTGAACTCCTGGTGGATGATGCCGATGCCGGCCCGCTGCGCGTCGCGCGGGCCACGGAACGTACGCGTCGCACCGGCGAACTCGACAGTGCCCCCGTCCGGGGCGTACCCGCCCGAGACGATCTTCATGAGGGTCGACTTCCCGGCACCGTTCTCGCCGACCACGGCGTGCACCTCGCCCGGCGCGACATCGAGGTCGACACCGTCGAGAACGCGGACTCCGAGGAAGGACTTGCCGATGCCCCGAAGGGTGAGAAGCGGCGTCGGCGGCGGATCTGACATCCCGAAAGCCCTCACAGACAGTAGTCATCGACGAGATTAAATGCCACACTACGGCGACTTCGAGGCGCTGGACATCAAACTTTCGTAGGAACAGCGGCGACTTACGTTCGCGCGTCGAAAACATTGCCTTGACATCCAGGAAACATCACACGTATGAAGATAGATGTTTGGATGCGGGTCCGCAATCCTCGATCAAGCCCGACTGCCAGGCCGGGCCGCGATCGACAGGCGGTGCCGCAGCGAGGGAGCCGAGCGCGACCGCCGTCCACCGGGCAGGACGTCGGATGTTCCCGCGTTTGATTGACAGTTATCAATCTTTAGCCCATCCTGACCTCGTGGACCACCGGGACGAGAACCGCTGCCAGCATCACGCTGTGTGACGTCCCGCGGGTCTGACTGCCGTTGCGGCGAACGGCATGAGGACAGACCAGCGCGCCCGTGTCCCTCGCGTGTCCAGGTCAACCTGACGCGTCGTAGGACCCGTGGTCGCAATCCCTACGCCCGCCCAACCTAGGAGACGGCATGCGTCGTAACACATTGCTCATCTCGGTGATCGCCGGCCTGTTACTGGCGCTCGGACTCGCTCCACCCGCTTCGGCGGCCCCGGCCTTCCGCGCCCTGGTGTTCAGCAAGACCACCGGCTACCGGCACGACTCGATCCCGGCTGGCATCAGCATGCTCCAGCAGCAGGCCACAGCGAACAACTTCGAGGTGGTGGCGACCGAGGACTCGAGCGTCTTCACCGCCAGCAACCTGGCGACCTTCGACGTGATCGTCATGCTCCAGACCTCCGGCATGGTCTGGACCTCGGCGGCGCAGCGCCAGGCGGTGGAGGGTTACCTCGCCAGCGGCAAGGGCATCGTCGCCATCCACAACGCCACCGACATGGGCATCGAGTCTGAGTACCCGTGGTGGGACAACACCATCAACGCCGGGGCCCACATGCCCGAGCACTCGCCCGGCGTGCTGCAGGGCACCGCCATCGTCGCCGACAAGAAGCACCCGTCGACGGCCAGCCTGCCGGATCGGTGGACCCGCAGCGAGGAGTGGTACAACTTCGACGCCAACCCGCGCGGCAAGGTGCACGTCCTGGTGACCGCCGACGAGCGCACCTACAACCCGGGCTCCCGGGCGATGGGCCCGGACCACCCGATCTCCTGGTGTCGGGACACCGGCGGCGGGCGGGTGTGGGCCACCGCGATGGGCCACGCGATCGCCTCCTACAGCGAAACGAACTTCCAGAACCACGTCCTCGGTGGCATCAAGTGGGCCGCCGGCAACGCTCCCGGCGACTGCGGCGGCACCGTCTGGGGCAACTTCGAGAAGCGCACCCTTGACGACAACACCGTCGACCCGATGGCGATGGCAGTGGCCCCGGACGGGCGCGTGTTCTACGCCCAGCGTGGCGGGCAGCTGAAGGTCTTCAAGCCCTCCACCAACAGCACGGTGACCGCCGGCACGCTGAGTGTCTACACCGGCGGTGAGGACGGCCTCACCGGCATGGCGCTGGACCCCAACTTCGCCACCAACGGGTACGTGTATCTGTACCACTCGCCGGCGAGCAGCTCGACCGACGTCAACCGGGTCTCCCGCTTCACGATGAGCGGCGACACGCTGAACACGTCCAGCGGCGTGACGATCATCGACATCCCGGCGTACCGGGACCGGACCTTCCCGGAACCCGGCCACACCGGCGGCTACATCGAGTTCGGCCCGGACGGCAATCTCTACATCGGCACCGGCGACGACACACCCCCGAACCTCGACCCCAACTGGCAGGGCTACGCCCCGCTGGACTGGCGCTCGGGCAAGTCCAACCTGGACGCCGCCCGGACCGCGGGCAACACCAACGACCTGCGCGGCAAGCTGCTGCGCATCCGTCCCGGAGCCAGCGGCAGCTACACCATCCCGTCCGGCAACCTCTACCCCCAGGGCACGGCCCAGACCAAGCCGGAAATCTACGCGATGGGCTTCCGCAACCCGTTCCGATTCTCGATCGACGCGGCCACCGGCTGGGTCTACCTGGCCGACTACGGCCCGGACCGCAACCCGCCCACCACCAACCGTGGCCCGGAGGGCCTGGTCGAGCTGAACGTGATCAAGACGCCCGGCAACTACGGCTGGCCGTTCTGCCACGGCGACAACCAGCCGTACGCGCCGTTCAACCCGGACACCGGCGTCGTCGGCTCGAAGTTCAACTGCTCCGCGCCGGTCAACAACTCGCCGAACAACACCGGTCTGACCAGCCTGAAGCCGGTCGTCATGCCCAACCTCTGGTATGGCTACCCCGCCTCGTCGAACTTCCCGGAGCTGGGCTCCGGCGGCTCCGCGCCGATGGGCGGCCCGGTCTACCGGTACGACGCGTCGAACCCGTCCGCGACGAAGTTCCCGCCCTACTACGACGGGGTGCACTTCTTCTACGAGTGGTCGCGCAGCTACGTCAAGGAGGTGCACTTCGACTCCTCCTCTGCGGTGACCCGCACCAACCCGTTCCTGCCCGGTGGTGGGTTCAACAAGCCGATGGACATGGAGTTCGGCAAGGACGGCTCGCTCTACCTGCTGGAGTGGGGCACCAACTTCGGTGGCGGCAACAGCGACTCCGGGCTCTACCGGATCGACTACATCCAGGGCGGCCGGTCACCGATCGTCAAGGCCACCGGCACGCCCACCAGTGGCTCCTCGCCGCTCACCGTCCAGTTCAGCAGCGCGGGCACGTCCGACCCGGACGGCAACACGCTGAGCTACCTGTGGACGTTCGGCGACGGCACCACCTCCACGGCGGCCAACCCGTCGAAGACGTACACCTCCAACGGCAACTACACGGCCCAGCTGAAGGTCACCGACAGCACCGGTAAGACGGGCTTCGCCAACGTCCCGATCACCGTCGGCAACAGCGCACCGGTGGTCACCATCACCACACCCGGCAACGGAGGCATGCTGACCTTCGGTGACAAGGTGTCGTACCAGATCACCGTGACCGATCCGGACGGCGGCACCGTCGACTGCTCGAAGGTCATCCTCAACCCGGCGCTGGGTCACGACGACCACGCACACGAGACCACCGAGTACCCGGGCTGCTCGGGCACCATCTCCACCGACCTGCTCGGCGGGCACCCCGATGGCGCCAACCTGTTCTACGTGCTGAACGCGCGGTACACCGACAACGGCGGTTCGGGGGGCGGGTCCCCGCTCACCGGCACCGCACAGGCGATCCTGCAACCGAAGCACAAGCAGTCCGAGTACTTCAGCAGCCAGTCCGGCATCCGGGTCGTCGACCAGTCGGCGGCGGAGAGCACCAAGCGCGTCGGTGACATCTCCACCAACGACTGGATCGCGTTCAGCCCGATGAACCTGTCGGGCATCTCGACGGTCAGCTACCGGGTGTCGTCGCCCTCCGGTGGCGGTTCGATCGAGCTGCGCGCCGGCTCGCCGACCGGCACCCTGCTGGCCACCACCACGGTGCCCAGTACGGGCGGCTGGGACAACTACCAGTCCACGACTCCGGTGAGCGTCGCCGCGACCAGCGGGACACAGACGCTCTACATGGTGTTCAAGAACAGCAGCAACTCGTTCGATCTGGACTCGCACACCTTTGGCGGCAACGGCGTCGGAACACCCGGCACCGGTGGTGGCCTGGCGGGCAAGACCTACACGGTCACCGCGCAGCACAGCAACAAGCTGATGGACGTCAGCGGTGTCTCCACCGCCGACGGCGCCCAGATCACCCAGTGGGCGTCCACCGGTGGCAACAACCAGAAGTGGCAGGCGGTCGACGCCGGCAGCGGGGCGGTCTACCTGAAGGCGGTGCACAGCGGCAAGTGCGTCGAGGTGGTCGGCAGTTCCACCGCGGCGGGCGCCTTCCTCCAGCAGGCCACCTGCAACAACGGCAACCAGCAGAAGTTCACGGCCACCGCGACGGGAACCTCCGGCGTGTACACGGTGCGCAATGTGTTGAGCGGGCTCTGCGTGGACGTCAACGGTGCCGCCACCACCGACGGCGCCCGGCTGTTGCAGTGGACCTGCCACAGCGCCGCCAACCAGCAGTGGCGGTTCACCGCAGTGTGACCTCACGGCTGTCGCGGTAACGGTTGACGTCCCGGTCGGGACCGGTGTCCGAGTAACGGAGCCGGTCCCGGCCGGGACGTCGTCGTCGATCAGGCAGACCGGCCGGGCGGCGCGGCGAGCAGCCCGGCCGCCGCCAGGTCGTCCCACAACTCCTCCGGCACGACGATCCCGGACCGTCGCACCGTCTCGACCGCCTGCGCCTCGTTGCGGACGCCGACCACAGTCGACACCACCGCCGGGTGCCGGCGGACGAAGGCGAGGGCCGCCTGCGGCAGGGTCACCCCGTACCTCTCGCAGACCGTGGCGATCCGCCGCGCCCGCTCGATCAGCGCCGCCGGGGCCTGCTGGTAGTTGTAGACGGCGTCGGCCGGCGGCCGGTCCCGCGAGAGCAGCCCCGAGTTGTAGACGCCAGCGATGACCACGCCCACTCCGCGGTTCTCGGCGGCCGGCAGCAGGTCGGCGGCCGCGCCCTGTTCGAGCAGCGTGTACCGCCCGGCGCACATCATCACGTCGACGTCGGTCTCCCGGACGAACCGCGCCAGCATCGCCGACTGGTTCATGCCGGCACCGATGGCACCCACGACGCCCTGGTCCCGCAGGTCGATCAGGGCGGGTACGGCCTCGTGCGCGGCCTGCTCCCAGTGGTCGTCCGGGTCGTGCAGGTAGACGACGTCGATCCGGTCCAGCCCGGTCCGACCCAGGCTGGCCTCGATGGAGCGGAGCACGCCGTCGCGGCTGAAGTCCCACACCCGCCGGTGGGTCGCGGGCACATCGAACCCGTCGGAGTCCCGCAGGTGCGCGTCCCGGGGCGACGGCACAAGGAGTCGCCCGACCTTCGTCGACACCACGTACTCGTCGCGCGGCCGTTGGCGCAGCGCGGCGCCGAGGCGGCGCTCGGACAGCCCGAGACCGTAGTGCGGCGCGGTGTCGAAGTACCGGACACCCGCCTCCCACGCGGCGTCGACCGCAGAGGCGAACTCCTCGTCCGACGTCGTCCGGTACAGGTTGCCCCCCTGGGCCGCGCCGAAGCCCAGCTCGGTGAGCCGCAGCTGCGGGCGGCGCGGCAGCGCGCGCGCCATCATGACGGCCCCAGCCCGTAGACGTGGCGTGCCGTCCCGCCCCAGACCGACACCCGGTCCGCCCCGTCCTGGCCCTCCAGCAGCTCCGCCAGGGTGTCGACCCACAGCTGGTACGAACTGGCGAGCAGACATACCGGCCAGTCCGAGCCGAACATCAGTCGGTCCGGCCCGAACGCGTCCAGAGCGTCCTCGACGGCGGGTCGAAGGTCGCCCGACGTCCAGTGCGGGAGCGGCACCTCGGTCACCAGCCCGGAGAGCTTCGCCGTGGTGTTGGGCGAGGCCGCCAACGACCGCAGGCCCCGGCTCCACTCGGCCATCTCCGAGCTGCCCAGCGCGGGCTTGCCCAGGTGGTCGAGGACGAAGTTCACCTCGGGCAGGTCACGCGTGAGACGCGCGGCCATGGGGAGCTGGTGTTGGCGTACCAGCAGGTCGAAGACGAGGCCGGCGGCGCCCACCGCCGCGATCCCCCGACGGACGTCGGGACGGTCCAGGTACGCCGGGTCGCTCTCGGACTGCACGAGATGGCGGATACCGACGAGGCGTTCGCCACCTCGGGCGGCCCGCAGCCCGTCGAGGCGCTCCGGAACGTCGGCGGCGGTCAGGTCCACCCAGCCGACGACACCACGGACCAGTGTGTCCTCGTCCGCCACGCGCAGCAGGTCCACCGTCTCCGTGTCGGAGGCGACGGACTGCACCACCACTGTCGCGGTGACCCCGGCCGCCCGGGCCGCCGGCGCGAGATCGGCGGGTTCGAAGTCGGCGTCGATGGCCGCCATGGTCACCGGGTCGATCCACGGTTGCGGGTGCCGGGCGCGGACCCAGAGGTGGTGGTGTGCGTCGACGATCCCGGCGTGTCCGGGCTCCTGTGCGCCAGTCATCGGCCCAACCAGCCGCCGTCGACGGGCAGCACGACGCCGTTGACGTAGTCCGACGCGGCCGACGCCAGGAACACCGTGGCACCGCCGAGGTCGTCGGCCCGGCCCCACCGCCCGGCCGGGATCCGGCCGAGGATCGCCTGGTTGCGGTCGGGGTCGTCGCGCAGCGCCTGGGTGTTGTCGGTGGCGATGTAGCCGGGCGCGATGGCGTTGACGTTCACCCCGTGGGCCGCCCACTCGTTCGCCAGCGCCTTGGTGAGGCCGGCGATGCCCGACTTCGACGCGGCGTAGCCGGGGACGGTGATGCCGCCCTGGAAACTCAACAGCGACGCCGTGAAAATGATCTTCCCTCGGCCGCGCTCGACCATCGTCCGGCCGATCTCCCGGCTGAGGATGAACTGGCTGCTGAGGTTCACCTCGATGACGTGGTCCCACATCTCGTCCGGGTGCTCCGCGGCCGGGGTCCGGGCGATGGTGCCGCCGTTGTTCACCAGGATGTCGACCGGCCCGAGAGCGACGATGTCGCGGGCCAACCGGTGCACGGCCGCCCGGTCGCCGAGGTCCGCCCGCAGTGCGGTGAACCGGCGGCCGGCGGCGCGTACGCGGCGTTCGACCTCGCTGCCCTCCGCTTCGAGCTGAGCGGAGACGCCCACGATGTCGGCACCGGCCAGGGCCAGGGCCTCGGCCATGGCGAGGCCGATACCGCGCCGCGCCCCGGTCACGACGGCCGTCTGGCCGGACAGGTCGAACAACGCCGTCACTGGTTACCCTCCCGCACATCGAGCAGCACCTTCATGACGCCGCCACCCTCCAGCGCCTCGAAGGCCGCGCTGGCCGCCTCGACCGGCTCGACCCGGGAGATCAGCTGCCGTGCCGGGATCGCGCCCGAGGCGACCAACCGGATCGCCTCCACCATGTCGTCGCGCTGATACAGCCGGGCACCGAGGAGTTCCAGCTCACGCCAGAAGAACCGGTGCAGGTTGACCTCGCGGGGCTGGGGATGGATCGCCACCATGACCAGCCGCCCGCGAGTGGTGAGGACGTCGACCGCCGTGGTGACGCCGGCCGGTGCGCCGGACACCTCGAAGGCGATGTCGGCGCCCTCGCCATCGGTACGGTCGTTGACGAGCGCCACGACATCGGTCGCTCGCGGGTCGACTGCCTCGATCCCGATCCCCTCGGCCACCTCGCGTCGGAACGGGTCCGGCTCGACGAGGAGCACCCGCGCGCCACGGCTCCGCGCGACGGTGGCGATGAGGACGCCGACCGGCCCACCACCGACCACTACCACCTGGTCGTCGGCGGTCACGTTCCCCCGGCGTACGTCGTGCACGGCGACCGCCACCGGCTCGACGAGCGCCGCGTGGTCGAGGGGCAACTCCTCCGGAAGCGGCAGGACCAGCTCCACCGGCACGGTCCAGGAGGACTGCATGGCACCCGGTGAGTCGATGCCGAGGAAGTTCATCGCGTGACAGACGTGGGAGTTGCCCCGCCGGCAGGCGGCGCAGCGCCCGCAGGGTCGGGTCGGCATCACGGTCACGGGCTGACCGATGTTCCAACCGGTCACGCCCTCGCCGACGGCTGCGATCCGCCCGGACATCTCGTGCCCGATGATGGCGGAGTCACCGACCCGGGCGTCCATGTCCCCGTGGTAGATGTGCAGATCCGTACCGCAGATCCCGGTGTACGCCACGTCGATCCGTACCTGGCCGCGGCCCGGTGGCTCCGGGTCGCGGTTCTCGATTCCGAGGTGTCGCGCTCCCCGGTAGACGACTGCCTTCATCGTTCCTCCGTCTCGACGGTCGGTACGTCGGTCGTGCCGACCGGGCATGGCCGTGGGTGCATCGCCGTCGCGATGCACCCACGCCTTTCCTGTTCTGGTGGTCAGCTCAGTGCCGTACGGTCGGCGACACCTCGTTGCGGGAGTTCAGCGGCACGACAGGCACCTGGCGGGTGGGGATCACCCCGTCGACCCCGGCCAGCAGCCGTCGTCCGGCCCGCTCCGGCCGGACGTTGGGGCTGTCGGCCGTCTGCGCCTGCGGTCGGCGGTTGGTCGCCCGGATCCGCTCCTCGTCCACCCGGACCCCCAGCCCGGGTGAGTCGCCGAGGATGAAGGCGCCATCCTCGACGTGCAGGTCGATGGAGACACCAACCGGCGCGTGCAGGTCCTGCAACTCGCTGGTCAGGTGGTTCGGCACCGAGGTCGCAGCGTGCAGCAGCCCGACCGGGCTGTTGCCGATCGGGCTGACCGGCAGGTCGTGGGCGTGGGCCAGGGCGGACGCCCGCAGGAAGTGGGTGACCCCCCAGACGGCCGCCATCTGGACGATGTCGACAGCGCCGGCGGCGATCAGCGGACGGTACTGTTCGAGCCCGGTGAGGTTCTCACCGGTGGCGACCGACGCGGACACGCCTCGGCTGACCGCGGCGAGACCCTCGGCATCCCAGCGCCGGACCGGCTCCTCGATCCAGATGAGATCCAGGGTCCGTTCCAGTTCGCAGACATGCCGGACCGCCTGCTTGCGGGTCCACGCCTCGTTGACGTCGAGCATCAGGCCCGGCCGTCGACCGTGCCCGGCCTCGGTCAGGACCTCCCTGACCAGGCTCAGGCGGTGCCGATCGCGCTCGATGTCGAGGCCGCCCTTGAGCTTGGCCGCTCGCAGGCCGTGGCTCGCGTAGACCTCGTACTCCGCGACGAGTTCGTCGTCGGTGAGCCCGATGTCCAGCCCGGACGCGTAGGCGGTGACCCGCCGGTCCCGTCCGCCCAGCAGCCGCCACAGCGGCTCGCCGACGGCCTGCGCCTTGATGTCCCAGAGCGCGGTGTCCAGAGCGCCGATGGTGCCGAACACCGGCCCCGCGTGGCCCGCCTTGAAAGTGTGCCGCAACATGCGGTCGTACAGGGACGTCACGGCCCGGGGGTCCTCACCCTCGATGGCTGGGAAGATCCGCTCGATCTCGACGTGCGGCCCGAGGCCGACTCCCGAGATGCCCTCGTCGGTGTCGACGATGACGATCGAGACCGGAACCACCCCGTCGGCGAACACACCGTTGGCGTCGCCGACTGGTCGGCCCCATTCCTGGACCGTGGAGAGCGTCCGATATCCCGTGATCCGCATGTCAACCCTTCGTGGAACCGGCGGCCACGCCGTCGGCAATTTGGCGCTGGAGGAACAGGTAGACCAACAGGACGGGTATCGCGGCGATCAGCACCCCGGACGCGAAGGTGGGGATGTTGTCGGAGTACTGCCCTCGCAACGAGGTCACCCCGATCATGAGCGTCCGGTTCTCGGCCGAGGGCATCATCACCAACGCCATGAGGACGTCGTTCCAGCAGAACAGGGCGTTGAGGATGCCGACCGACAGCAGCGCCGGCGTGCCCAGTGGCAGCATGATCCGGCGATACACGCCGTACACGGTGTTGCCGTCGATCCGGGCGGCGTCGACGATCTCCGGTGGGATGCCCTTGTAGTAGCTCGTCATCAGGAAGACGGTGAAGGGCAGGAACTGGGCCACGTAGACGAGGATCAGACCCGGGTACGTGTCGATCAGCGCGGTGTCGGCCATGATCCGGGCGAGCGGCACCATGATCACCTGGAACGGGATGAAAAGCCCCGCGAGGCAGCCCAGGAACAACGCCGACGAGCCACGGAACCGCAACTGGCTCAGCGCGAAGCCGGCCATCGACCCGAGCAGGAGCAGCAGCAGCACCGACGACGTCACCACGACCAGCGAGTTGACGAAGTATCGACCCATGCCGACGCTGCTCCACGCCGTGCTGATGTTCTCCCAATGCAGAGTGCTGGTCAGGGAGAACCGGTCCAGGATGTAGTCCCGGCGGGTCTTCAACGCGACGTTCGCGGTGAACAGCAGGGGGTAGATCGTCGCCACCGCGAGCAGTGACATCGGGATGGCGATCATCCACCGCCCCAGTCGTACGCGGGACATCAGTCCACCTTTCCCGATCGTTCGAGCAGTTTGATCTGCAACATGCCCACCACGAGCATGATCGCGAAGAGGATCGTCGACGCGGCGGACGCGAGAGCCGGACGGTTCATCTGGCCCTGCTGGATCCAGATGTAGTACTCCGGCAGGTATGTCGAGCCCTCCGGGCCGCCGCTGGTCATCACGAAGAGCAGCCCGAACATCGAGGTCAGCATCCCGATCATCGTGGTCACGAAGACGAACTGGATGGTCCGGGCCAGGCTCGGGATGATCACGTGCCAGACGACCTGGCGCAGTGACGCGCCGTCAACCCGTGCGGCGTCCAGGAGCGCGGCGTCCAGCGTGGCGAAGCCGGCGAGGAACACCACCAGTGCCATCCCGAAGGTGGCCCAGATGTGGACGCCCACCACCATGAACATCGCGACGTCCGGGTCCCCGAGCCAGTCCACCGGACCGACACCGAACGACCCGAGGACAGCGTTGAGGGGGCCGTCGAAGGCGAGCAGCAGGTTGAAGATCGCCCCGACGATGACCGGCGAGAGCACCGCCGGAAAAAAGTAGACGCTGCGGTAGAAGCGGTGGCCCGGCACGCGGAGGAAGATGAACGTGGCGAGGAGACCCGGGATCGCCACCGCCACCGGAAGCAGCAACACCAGCAGGCCGACGTTGCCCAGCGCGGTCCGGAACAGCGGATCACCGAACAGTTCCTGGTAGTTGCCGAACCCGACCGAGTCTCCGTTCTGGTCACCGTCGCCGGTGAAGGAGAAGTTGACTCCGAGGATCAGCGGGTAGAGCCGCAGCGCCACGATGATCAGGACGGCCGGAGCGACCAGGATGTAGGGGGCGTAGCGCTCGGCCCCCAGGCCGCCACGGGTGCTCCGGGGACGGGTGCCACCGCGGTGCGCAGGGGATGTGACCGCCGGGCCGCCGGGCCGCCCGGCCGAAGCCGGGCGGACCGACGGTTGCGTGTCTCCGATCGGCACGAGGTCAGCCCGCCTGGTCGGAAGCGGCCAACTGCTTCACCACCTCGTCGACGGTGATCGAACCGCTGAGCAGCTGCTGGGAGAGGCGCCCCATCAGGTCGATCGTCTTCGAGGAGAGCGCGACGTGCAGAGCCGGCTTGCCGGTCTTCAGCTCGCCGACGATCGTGGAGGCAGCCGGGCCGGCCTGCGAGACGTCGATAGTGATGTCGGCGGCGATCGCGCCGGCGTCAGCGTAGAACGCCTTCAACGCGTCGGCCGAGGTCAGGGACCGCACCAGGTCGGCGGCCACCTTCGGGTCCTTCGTCCACTTGGCCACGGCGTAGCCGATGCCACCGTCGTACGGCAGGCTCGGGGTGGTGCCGGCGGTGACGACCGGGGCCTTCATGACGCCGAGCTTCTCCGCAGTGAGGAACTCGTTGAAGGACTTCCAGTGCCCGACGTCCGACATGAGGCCCATGACATGGGCGGCCTTGCCGGACTGGAAGGTTGCGAAGGAGTCGTTGAACATGGCGGTCGAGTTGGCCCCGTCCGTGTTCATCTTCTTGTCTCCGGTCTCCTTCCAGAGCTCGAAGATCCGCTTCACGTTGGGCGAGGTCCAGTCGCGCTTGCCGGTGATCCAGGCGTCGTACTCCGCGGCGGTGAGGGTCACCGACCCCATGCTGGAGAGCCAGAACTGGATGCCGACGCCTTCCTTGTTGCCGAGGGCGAAGCACCTGGAGCTGGCCTTGGCGATGGCGGCGCAGTCCGCGACGAACTTGTCCCAGGTGGTGGCCGGGCTGGCCGGGTCGAGGCCGGCCTTCCGGTAGATCTCCTTGTTGTAGTAGATCGGGTAGCCCTGCAGCGTCACCGGGCCGCCGTAGACCTTGCCGTCCTTGGTGAACGCGTCCCAGCCGGCCAACCGCTGCTTGTCCTCGGCCACGTAGTCGGTGATCGGCACCAACGCGTCCACCCGGTCGCGGATCTGGCCACCGCCGTTGAACATCATGACGTCGGGGCCCTTGCCGGACTGGATCGCCGCACCGAGCAGGGTGTAGTACTGGTCGAAGGGCTGCGCGACGAACTCGACCTCGACGTCGGCGTGCTTCTTCTTGAAGTCGGCCTTGGCCTTGTCCAGATAGGATTTGGCGAACGGCTCGCCGGACTTCCAGTCCCACACGACCAACTTGCCGTCAGAGCTGGTTGACTTGCCCGAATCGCTAGCACTTCCACAACCGGCCAGGGCCAGGCCCACAACGAGGACGGCCGACCATATTGCGCGCTGTCTCATCGATTGTCACCTCTAGATAAGGGGTGGCCGGCGGGTGCCCCGCGAGCCAAATGTTGACCGAAAGGTGACTCGTATGACGTGTGACGTCAACAGTCGGCCGTACACTGAGCCAGACGTCGTGCCACGGCGAGCCATTCGGAGGGGGACATGACGCCACCGCAGGAGACAGCCCTGAACAGCCCGGCGACCCCGGCGTGGGTGCGTCGGCCGACCAACCTCGCCAGGGCGGTCACCGCCGAACTGGTGGAGCGCATCGTCCGCGGCGTACACCCGTCCGGGACGTCTCTGCCTCCCGAGCCGATCCTCTGCGAGACCTTCGGCGTGAGCCGGACCGTCGTCCGGGAAGCAGTGAAGATCCTGCAGGAGAAGGGGCTGGTGCAGGTCCGCCAGGGCGCCGGCACCATGGTCACCCCACCGTCACACTGGGACATGCTCGACGAGCTCGTCCTCGCGGCCACCATCGCTGTGGACGACAGTCTCGCCATCCTCGACGACCTGGTCGTCACCCGGCGGGTGCTCGAGTCCGACATGGCGAACGTCGCCGCCCGCCTCGCCGACAGCGAGACCGTCGATCGACTGCGGGCCATCGTGGACCGGATGGACGAACTCGTCGACGACCACGTCACCTACCACGACCACGACCGGGCCTTCCACGACATGATCATGCAGGCATCCGGGAACCGCATCGCCCGTGGCGTCGTCCGCGCGCTGGAGAGCCAGGTCATCAACACCGCCCGCTACATGGGCCGGACCGAACGCGCGTTGTGCGTGGCGTCCAACCAGGGTCACCGACGCATCTACGAACGCATCGCGGCCCACGATCCCAACGGCGCCGCCGAGGCGATGTTCACCCACATCACCGAGGCATGGCTGGTCCGTCGCAGTGGCTCGGGGAGCCCGGTCCGCCTCGAACGCTGATCGTCACTCGCACCGGGCGGCGCCCGCCCCCAGGTACGGGAGCAGGCGCCGCCGACTGTGGCCGACAGGTGTCACGAGAACTGGGCGAAGAACCTCCAGATCTCACCCTTGGTCCAGGTGGTGATGCCGCTCTCGGCGTAGGTGCCGTCCACCGGGCCGGGCATGTGGCCGTTGTCGTACGCGGCCCACTGCACCGGGTATCCGGCCCGACAACCCGAGTAGGCGGTCGTGATGTGGGTACGGCTGCCGCCGGCCGGCTCGCGCGGGCTCTGCGCGGTGCAACCGTTGTTGCGGACGAAGGTGTCCCGCAGCGCCCTGCCCTGGGAGATGTTCAGGACGTTGTCCGAGATGCCGTGCAGCCCGAAGTACGCGATCGGCTGCGTACCGCCGCTGCACCCGCTGATCTGCGCGCCGGAGATGACCGCGACGGCCCGGAAGACGGTGGCCCGCGCGCAGGCGACGGCGTAGCTCATGCCGCCACCCCAGCTGAAGCCGAGCGCGAACCGCTGCCTCGGGTTGACGCAGAGGCTGCTCTCGATCCGGCTGAGCATGTCGTCGACGAAGGTGATGTCCTCACCGCCGGAGTTGCCCCAGCCGTTGCCGAACCCCTGGGGCGCCACCAGGATCGCGCTGTTGTTCGACTGCTCCTGCTGCCCGTAGTAGGACCACGCGGTCCCGCTGGTGCCGCCGGACGAGATCTCCTGCATGGTGCCACCTCGCCAGTGGAAGGCAAAGATCAGCCGGTACGGGTTGCTGTTGTTGTAGTTGGCGGGCACCCGCAGGATGAAGGTCCGGCTCTTGCCGTTGCTCTGGATCGTGTGCGTGCCGCTGGCCAGCGTCGGCGCCTTGCCGCACCCGCTACCGCCCGACGGCGGTGGGTTGCCGCCATCGACGGCGACGAGCTGCCACTGCTGGTTGGTGCCGCCCCAGTCCGCGTACTGCACGATGTTTCCACCGTCGGCCGTGGACGCGCCCTGCACCTCCACCGCCTTGCTGCTGTTGCGGTTGATCAACCGAACATGACCACCGTCCGAGTCAGCCAACCGGAACTGCTGATTCGTCCCGTTCAGATCAGCCCACTGCACGACCGCCCCACCATCAGCGGTGGAAAACCCACTCACGTCGAGCACCTTGCCCGAGTGCCGCGACTTCACCCGGTAAAAGCCACCCCCGGAATCCACGAACTGCCACTGCTGATTGACCCCGCTGTTACGCGTCCACTGACTGATCCGCGCGCCGTCATTCGTAGCCGAGGCATACAGGTCCAACGCCTTACCACTGTTCCGATTCACCAGCACGTACCAGGCGTTGGTGTCCACTGTCGCCGCCGCCGCTGGCGTCGCGTTGACCGCGACGAGTGTGCTGGCTGCCATGACCGCGGCCGCCGCCGCGGCCAACCCTGACCGCCAGCGTCTCTGTCGAGAGGCGGGACGAGCCTCACCGAGGGCTTTCATGGTCCACTCCTTCGATCGGGGTCACCCACGAGCAGAACGCGCGCGCGTGCCCTGGCGTGCGTGCCGGCGTCCTGGTGGTGGCGTCAGCACGTCTGGGTTGTCGTGCGGGGGTACGGCGACCCGCTCTGTAGAGGGCGGGCCGCCACTCGTCACACCTCGCCGGGGCGGGCGCCGGCCGGATCCCGAGCGGCCGGCAACTCCCGCTCCCTTAGGCGATGGCGGCGGTCGTCAGCCGATGGGGACCAGTTGCCACTGCTGGTTGTTGCCGCCCCAGTCGGCGTACTGGACGATGTTTCCGCCGTCGGCGGTGGACGCGCCCTGCACCTCGACGGCCTTGTTGCTGTTGCGGTTGATCAGGCGCACGTAGCCGTCAGCCGAATTCGCGAGCCGGAACTGCTGGTTCGTGCCGTTGAGGTCGCCCCACTGCACGATCGCGCCGCCGTCGGCGGTGGAGAAGCCGCTGACGTCGAGCACCTTGCTGGAGTTGCGGGCCTTCACCCGGTAGTAGCCACTCCCCGAGTCGACGAACTGCCACTGCTGGTTGACGCCGTTGTTGCGCGTCCACTGGCTGATCCGCGCCCCGTCGTTGGTGGCCGAGGCGTAGACGTCCAACGCCTTGCCGCTGTTGCGGTTCACCAACACGTACCAGGCGCTGGTGTCCACCCCGGAGCCCGGCGGGGGCGTGGTGGGCGGGGTCGAGCCACCGTTCAGGGCGTCCAGGACGGCGGTGTACGCGGCCTTCTTGTTGCCGTTGCAGTCGAACAGCAGGGCGTTGTCCGATCCACGCCACGAGTCGCAGTCGCGCACGCCCCAGGTGGTGATGCCGGTGCAGCGGGAGACGGCCAGGCAGGCCCGGGTGACGGCGCCGAAGATGGTGGCCTGGTTGCCGCCGGTCATCACGTCCAGCTCGGTGATCTGCACATCCACACCGAGATCGGCGAACCGCTGCAGATTGGCCTGGTAGTCACCGGCCAGCGAGGTGCCCAGGTGCGACTGGAAGCCCACGCAGTCGATCGGCACGCCACGAGACTTGAAGTCCCGCACCATGGTGTAGATCCCCGTCGACTTCGCGTTGATCCCGTCGGTGTTGTAGTCGTTGTAACACAACTTCGCACCCGGATCCGCAGCCCGCGCCGCCCGGAACGCCGCCTCGATCCAGTCGTTACCGGTGCGCTGCAGGTTCGAGTCCCGACGCCCACCGCCACCACCGTCGGCGAACGCCTCGTTCACCACGTCCCAGGCATAGATCTTGCCCCGGTAGTGCGCCGCCACCTGGGTGACATGGTTGATCGCCGCGTTGCGCAACGCGCTGCCCGACATGCCCTGCGCCCAGCCCGGCTGCTGCGCGTGCCACAACAACGCATGGCCCCGCACGCTCATGCCGTTGGCCTGCGCGTGACTGACCAGACGATCACCACCGGTGTAGCTGAACCGACCCTGCTGCGGCTCGGTGGCGTCCCACTTCATCTCGTTCTCGGGCACCACACTGTTGAACTCACGGTTCAAAATGGTCGCGTAGGCGCTGGTGGAGAGCTTGCCGGTCGCGACGGCCGCGCCGAAGTAGCGGCCCTTCTCGGCCGCGGCCGCCTTCAAGGTCGTGCCGGCACCGGATGCGGGAGTCAGCGCCACCGTCATACCGGTGGTGAGGGCGACGGCGATGGTCGCCGCCGCCAGCATCGTTCTCATGGGTTTCATGGCGTTCCTTTTCAGTGGTTGCATCGGTGGTGGTGATGTGCCACTTCGCTCGGGGCGACTGAGCGGGACGGTCATCCTGGCCGCCCGGCATCAGCACGCACAGTCCGAGAGGGCTGTCGCCGGCAACTGCCGGGTACCGAGTGACGTCCGCATGCCCTTGCGAACGCCGTGATCGGAGGTACGACCCGTGCGGCTCGCCCGGTGAACCACGGGAACGATCGTCCTCTATATCGAGAGTGAGCGATAACATGCCGTTCGTCAAGACGTAACGGACCGTTCACGCCGATCTCCCGGGACGCCACGTTCCGCCCGGTAACCAAAGGCCCAGGGCAACCGTGCTCAGCCGCCGCGCGATCAGCGAACGAGTCGTACCACCGCGCCGCCCGGAGCGTGCCGGAGGGCAACCCTGTTATCGCTCACAGTCGCCGGCCGCGACTGTGAGCGGTTCACGAGCACCTGGTGGCCGAGCTACGTGGAGACGGCTGCCCCGGCGCGCATTCCGGCGACCAGGTCGGCGGTGCGCCGGTCACCATGAGCTGGTGACCGGCGCACGACTCGTTCGGACGCCGCCAGGATCAGCGGTATCCGGCGGTCACCACGTTGGCCTGCACGGCGTTCTCGATCGCGTCGGACGGATAGCCGGCGACCATCGCCCCCTCGTAGAAGGTGCCGGCGCTCAGGTTGGCGCCACCGTCGGGCTTGCAGCAGTCACCGCCACTGCCGAGGATGATGGCGCCCTGCTTCTTCATCGGGCTGTATCCCGACGGGAGCGAGCCGTCCCACAGCGTGTAGAGGCTGCCGGCCTGCGCGTCGCTGCCCTTGATGGCGAAGCGGGACACGCCGTTGTTCTTGAGCGTCGCGGTGACGAACTTGCTGGTGAACGCGCGTTGGTTCGGGTTCCAGGAGCTGCTGCCACCCGGGAAGAGACCCCACTCGAGGTCGGCCTGCACCCACGGGCCGCTGCCGGAGCAGCCGCCGAACCAGCACTGCTTACCGAAGTTGATGGCGTCCATCGCCCCGGCGGCGTCGGCCTTCCTGGTCGTCTCGCTGTTGCCGTAGTCGAAGCAGCAGCCGCTGTTGACGTGGGTCCCGCTGGTCACCATGTACATGCCCTCGGGCGCCGCGCCGGTCGGCACACCGGTGAGGTGCCCGTCGCGCCAGTAGCTGTTGCCGGGGTTGATGTAGAGCGAGTACGCCTTCGCGCCGCCAACGGTCAGCGACTCCGAGGTCGCGGTCGCCGGCCTGCTCTGCGGGGAGCCCGGAACGACGCTCGACCCCTGGTACCAGAGGTCGTTGCCGCGCCCGGACTGGTCGAAGACGACGGTGATCACGCAGGTCGTGCCGGAGCAGAACGAGTCCTGCGTCGCCGCGTTGGCGGTGCCGCCGGTGCCCGTCAGCCCGATGTTGCGGGTCGTGTTGTCCGATGAGCGTCGAACCTGGTAGAGGTTGCCGGCGTACGCCTCGTAGAGCGCCCGCGTGGTGCTGTGCGCAGCAATGCACGGGGTGCCGCCGGAGGCGTAGATGTCGCAGGGGCGCGCGCCGGTCGGTGGGTTGGTCGGCGGCGGGGTGGTGGTCGGCGAGGCCCACTGCTGGTTCGCGCCGCCGTTGCAGGCCCAGAGGATGATTTTGGTGCCGTTCGCGGTGGCGGCCGCGTTGGCGTCGAGGCACAGCCCGGACTGCACGCCGGTGATGGTGCCGTTGCTGTTGACGTTCCACTGCTGGTTGTTCTGGCCGTTGCAGTCCCAGATGATCACCTGGGTGCCGTTGGCGGTGCCGCGGCCGGAGGCGTCCAGGCACTTGTTGCCGTACACCTGGAGTTGCTTTGTCGACGTCCACGTCCAGGTCTGGCCGGCGGCGCCGTTGCAGTCCCAGAGCTGCGTCTGCGTGCCGTTGGCGGTGCTGGAGTTGGGCACTTCCAGGCAGCGGCCGGACGGCGTACCGACGATCCGGGTGCTCTGCCCCGGCTCGATGGCGGCCGCCATCGGGGCGGCGGCGGCTTCGGCGATCGGCGACGGGGCACCGGGGGCGGCGCCGATGCCGACGAGCACGCCGACCAGCGCGGCCGCCAGGGCGGTCAGACGTCGGGCGTGACGACGTCTCGGGACGAGATCACGGGCTGTTCCTGGCCCGAGGGGGGACGGGGTTCGCACGAGGTGGCTCCTCGGAGTCGTGGAAGCGCGGTGGGGGGTGTCGACGCGCCACGGGGGGTGGTGGCGGTGGCGAATCGATTCGGAGCGAATCGTATGACCTTTAATTAATTCATGTCAATGAATGCGGTGGTGAGGTGGCGCGCTGGCCGTTGGGCGGACGGCCAGCGCGGCACCTCCCCCTGGACGCCTACCGCCCCAGGAGCCGCCACGTCTGGTTCAACGGGCTGCCCAGGTTGACCGCCCTGCAGGTCCACTGGTGGACCAGCGCGCCGGCCGCCGTGGAGACCGCGTTGACATCGACGCACTTGCCACTGTGCCGGGCGACGAGTTGGTAGTCGTGCGAGTCGTTGCCCGAGTAGGTCACCTTGCGCAGCGTGAACTGCTGGTTGAGGCTGTTCAGGCAGGTCCACTGGTGCACTGCCGCGCCGTCGGCGGTCGACACGCCGCTGACGTCGAGGCACTTGCCGCTCTGCTGGTTGACCACCGTGTAGGTGTTGGCCACGCCGGCGACCGGGCGGAAGTTCCAGAGCTGCTGGTCACCGCCGTCGCAGTAGTTCTGCTGTTGGACGTTGCCGTCGGCGGTGCTCAGGCCGGCGTTGTTCAGGCACTGCTGGGAGTGTTGGGCCACCGCCACCGACTGGAAGCCACCGTCCGCGGGGGGCAGCAGCGTGACGGTGTAGGTGTCGGTCTGGTTGTTGTACGGCAGGATGACTGTGGCGTTGTTGCTGGACACCCCGACCACGCTGTTGGAGACGGTTACCGGCCCCGCCACCGCGCCGCCACCGTTGTGCGGGATGCGTTGGGTGAGCACCCGGACCTGGTTGTTCTGCACGATGCCGCTGGTGGTGTCCAGGCGTTGCAGGTTGACGGTCAGGTTCCCGGTGGTACGACCACCGCCGATGAGCACCTTCGCCACCCCGGCCGCCTTCGTGGCGTACGCGTCGTACGACTGGCTGGGGGTCACCGCGACGTTCTCCCCGACCTGGGAGGCGTAGAAGCGGTAGTTCCACCACTCCCCCTTGGGCTGGTGCTGGCCGGCCGAGTTACGGATCAACAGGTTGCCGAGGTCGTTGTGCAGGCTGCCGCCGCTGGCCCAGTTCGCCCGCAGGCCGTCGGCCTTGGCCCGCTCCAGGCGCGCGATGTACCAGGCGCCGTCGGCCGGGTTCTGCTCGTCGGGCGCGCCGTACTCGTTGATCTGGTACGGACGCGGGTGGGCGATGCCGCGCGGGTCGAGGGTGGCGTTGGCGGCGGCGACGTTCGCCACCGGGTCACCGGGCAGCGAGTGCCAGCTGATGATGTCCGGCACCGTGTTCGTCGAGCGGACGAAGTCCAGGTACTGGTTCCAGAAGGCGTGGTTGGTCGACGGTACGCAGGCACAACTCGGCCCGACGATGAGCTGGCTGGGGAACTCCGCCCGGATGCGCTGGTAGGTCCGCCGCCACAGTTCGAGGTACTGGGAGATCGGCCGGTTCCAGAAGATGGTGATGTTGGGTTCGTTCCAGATGTCCCACTGCACCGACAGCCCGGACGCCCGGACGTCGCTGATCAGGCGGGTCAGGAAGTTGTCGTAGTCGGTCCAGTTGCCGTTGTCTCCGGGGAAGCGGGAGATTCCGGCGCCGTCGGCACCCCAGAGGTCGTGCGGCAGGATGATGAACTTCCCGCCGAGGGCGGTGGTCCGACGCGCCTGGGCGACTGTGGAGTTCCAGCGGCGGTCGTAGGTTCCGCCGACCCAGCCACTGCCCGGGAGCTGCGCGCCGCCGGCGCGCATGTACTGGAACTTGACGTCCCGATAGAAGTGGTCGGCCGGACCGCTGGCGTTCTCGGTCATGCCGTAGATCCAGCCGGAGGCGCGGTAGGTCGGCGCACCGCTGGTGGTGGCGAAGTTGACGCTGATCGACTCGTCGGCGGCCTGGGCGGGGGACGAGACGGCGGTGACGGCAGCAGCGGCGGCGAGCAGGCCGACGACGAGTCGGGCCACGAACACACGGACTCGTCCTGAGCTGCTGCGGGACGGGGTTTTCACGGGCGGCTCCTTGGTGGGGCGCGGGGGACGCTCTCCGGAGGGCAGCACTTGCGAATCGATTCGCACGGATCGTAGGACCGGGAACTGAACCATGTCAATGAAGTGACGGCCCGGTGACGTCCGTGTTGCCCAGCCATCCCCCCGGCGCGGCCAACTGACCCTTGACCCCCGGGCATGGCCAGACCTATCTTCGGGCGAACCGATTCGTCGAATCGATTCGCCTCATGGTTGGACTGGTCCAACCCGCGACGATCAACCCACGAACTCCACCTGACGATCGATTTGAAGTGAGGCACCACATGACCGGACTCAGTCGTCGGCGGCGCCTCGCCGCCGTCGCCGTGATAGCTCTCGCCACACTGACGGGCAGCGCCTGCTCGTCGTCCGCCGACGGTGGCGCCGACGGTGGTGCCTACCTCGTCTGGGACCCGTATCCGCAGTTCACCGACGACTCCGAGTGGGTCGCGCTGCTCAAGAAGTGCGGCACCTCCGCGGGAGTGACTGTCGAGCGGACCGGCTACGACACCACCGACCTGACCAACAAGGCGCTGCTCGCCGCCCAGCAGGGAAACTCACCGGACGTGCTGATCGTGGACAACCCGGTCATCTCCACTCTGGCCGAAGCTGGTGCGCTCACCACCACCGACGACAACAAGCTGGACGTCTCGGCCATGGAGAAGAACCTGCTCGGTGCCGGCCAGAGCGACGGCAAGACCTACGGGGTGCCGATCGGGGCGAACACCCTCGCCCTCTACTACAACAAGGACGTGCTCACCGCCGCCGGCGTCGATCCCGCCGCCGTCAAGGACTGGACCGCACTGACCGCGGCACTGACCAAGGTCAAGGCCAAGGGGCAGAAGGGCATCACCTTCTCCGCGATCGGCACCGAGGAGGGCAGCTTCCAGTTCCTGCCCTGGTTCTGGGGATCGGGCGCCCAACTGACCAGTCTGGACTCACCGCAGGCGGTGTCCGCGTTGACGCTCTGGACCGACTGGCTCAAGCAGGGCCACGCCCCGAACTCCGTCATCAACAACACCCAGACCACCAGCTGGCAGGAGTTCGCCACCGGCGACTACGCGTTCGCCGAGAACGGCACCTGGCAGCTGGCCAACGCGGAGAAGCTCGGCTTCTCGTACGGCACTATCGCGATCCCGGCCAGCGCGGGCGGCCCGGCCCCGGCGCCCACCGGCGGTGAGTTCGTGTCCATTCCGGTGCAGAAGAAGACCGACCGGTACGAGACGTCGCAGAAGCTCGTCACCTGCCTGACCAACGCCGACAACCTCCTCACCACTGACACCACGCTCTCCTACGTCGCACCCGTCGCCGCCGTACAGGAGCGACAGGCCACCGCGGACCCCAAGCTCAAGGTCTGGGTGGAGGCGGTCCGGGCAGCCAAGGGCCGCACCGGTGACGACCTCGGCACGAAGTACCCGAAGATCTCCGAAGCGCTGTGGACCGCTGTGCAGTCGGCCCTCAGCGGCGGAAAGTCGCCACAGGAGGCACTGGCCGCCGCGCAGACCGCCGCCTCGACCAGGTAAGCGATCCGAACCGACACCATGCCCTCCACGACGAAGACCTCCACCGCAGTACGCGAGCAGGGTGGGGCGGCGACCGCCGCCCCATCCGGCCCTGCCCCCTCCCGTTCCCGCCGGCCCAGCCGATGGTGGGCGTGGGGCTTCCTGGCACCCGTGACCATCTACCTGGCGGCGTTCTACGCCTACCCGCTCTACCGCAACGTCGAGTTGAGCCTGCGCGAGTACACCGTCCGCTCGTTCGTGCAGGGCGGGGCGCCCTTCGCCGGCCTCGACAACTACCGGACGGTCCTGACCGACCCGGCATTCGGGCCGACGCTGACGCACACACTGGTCTTCACCGCGGCCTCGCTCGCCTTCCAGTTCACCATCGGCATGGCCCTGGCCCTCTTCTTCCACCAGCACTTCCCGCTGTCGCGCACGCTGCGGGCACTGATCCTCGTACCGTGGCTGCTGCCACTGATCGTCTCGGCGTCGACCTGGTCGTGGCTACTCAACAGCGACTCGGGGCTGGTCAACGCCGCGCTCGGCGTCGTCGGAATCGACAGGGTCAACTGGCTCACCTCGCCGGGCTGGTCACTCACCTCGGTGATCATCGCGAACGTCTGGATCGGCATCCCGTTCAACCTGGTGGTGCTCTACAGCGGCCTACAGGCGATCCCGACCGAGATGTACGAGGCTTCCGCGCTCGACGGCGCGACGGGGTGGCAACGGTTCTGGGGGATCACCTTCCCGTTGCTGCGCCCCGTCTCCCTGATCACGCTGCTGCTGGGGCTGATCTACACGCTGAAGGTCTTCGACATCATCTGGATCATGACGAAGGGCGGCCCGACCGGCTCCTCGGCCACACTCGCCACCTGGTCGTACCGGCTCGGATTCGGCAACCTGCTGCCCGAGTTCGGCCCGGGCGCGGCCATCGGCAACCTGCTCATCGTGCTGGCTCTGATCGCCGGCCTCGTCTACATCCGGATCGAGCGGAGGCAGCAGCTGCGATGACCACCTCGACGCCGCGGACCTGGTGGAAGACCGGAATCGGTCTGGTGCTGACCGGGCTGATGCTCTACCCCGTCTACTGGATGATCAACGTGTCCTTCACGCGGGACCAGGACATGCGGGCCAGTCCCCCACACCTGTTCCCCACCAACGGCACCCTGGACGGCTATCGCGCGGTGCTCGACCAGCAGCTGCCGTACCTCGGGACCAGCTTCCTGGTCGGCCTCGGCACTGTGGCGCTGACCGTGGCACTGGCCGCCCCCGCCGGCTACGCGCTGGCGAAGCTCCGGCCACCCGGCGGCCCGGCACTGAGCTTCGTGCTGCTGATCGCGCAGATGATCCCGGGGATCATCATGGCGATGGGCTTCTACGCCATCTACCTCACCCTCGGCGTCCTCAACACGCTGCCCGGCCTGATCCTGGCCGACACCACGCTCGCGGTGCCGTTCGCTGTCCTGATCTTCACGGCCTTCATGTCCGGCATCCCCGACGAGCTGCTCCAGGCCGCCGTGGTCGACGGCGCCGGTCGGCTGCGGACCTTCTGGTCGGTCGTGCTGCCGGTCAGCCGCAACTCGATCGTCACGGTGTCGCTCTTCGCGTTCCTGTGGTCCTGGTCGGACTTCATCTTCGCCTCGACCCTGGCCGGCGGCGGCGACCATCAGCCGATCACCCTCGGCATCTACCACTACATCGGCAACAACAACCAGCAGTGGAACGCCATCATGGCCACCGCCGTCGTCGCCTCGATCCCCGCCGCGGTGCTGCTGATCCTGGCCCAGCGGTACGTCTCAATGGGCGTGACCGCCGGCGCCGTCAAGGACTGACCATCCGCGGCGGTCGAGGACTGACCACCCGCACCACAGAGAGGCACCCGCCACCCATGACCGCCGCCCCGTCCGGTCCGGAGTTCGGAATCCAGGACATCCCGTTCAGCTACCGCGGATCCTGGTTCAACATCTCCCCGGTGGTAGCCGAGAAGACGTACGCCGACGATCTGCACCTGGTCTCGCACCAGACCGGTCTGCACCCCGTACTGCGTCTGGCCCCCACGGTCGCCGGCACCACAGTCGTCGCCACCCCCGCGCTGCTGACCTGGCGCAACGGGGTCGACCGGATCGAGGCCGTCTACGACGCGCCGGACACCCTGCGGATCCGGGGTCACCGGCTCGGCCTGCGGGTGGCTGCGTCGGCACACACCCTCACCCCGTTCAGCGGCACCTACCTGTACGCCGACCCGGTCGACGGATCACACGTGTTCACCTCGTACGAGACCGGTCGCCGCTACCGCATCACTGTGCTTTCCGGCGCTCTGTCGCGGACCGACGGCGCCCAGGCGCTCGGCACCGCCGACCGGTCCCTGGACCTTTCCGGCGACCGGCCCTGGGAGATCGCGATCGAGGAGTACGCCACCGCCCGCCGTCCGTACGTCGGATCCGTCACCTTCGAGCAGTTGTGCCGCGACCGGTTCGCGGAGTTCACCGCGTTCGTCGACGCGATCGCGCCCTGGCGCGGTCCGGAGACCCCGGCCGCCGAGCTGGCCGCGTACGTCCTCTGGTCGGCCACTGTCGCCCCGGCGGGCTTCGTCACCCGGCCGGCTGTCCTGATGTCCAAGCACTGGATGGACAAGGTGTGGAGCTGGGACCACTGCTTCAACGCGATCGCCCTGGCGGCCGGTGAGCCGGAGCTGGCCTGGCACCAGTTCCAGTTGCCCTTCGACCACCAGGACGAGGCCGGCGCCCTCCCCGACTCGGTCACCCACTCCGAGGTCCTGCACAACTACGTCAAGCCCCCCATCCACGGCTGGGCCCTCCGACACCTGCGCCGACGCCTTCCCCAGCCACCGGGCCGGGCGGCGCTGGCGCAGACGTACGACCGGCTCGCCCGCTGGACCGGGTTCTGGCTCGACGCGCGGCGCGCTCCCGGCCACGACCTGCCGCACTACCAGCACGGCAACGACAGCGGCTGGGACAACGCCACCACCTTCGACGACAACCGGGTCCTCGAAACGGCTGACCTCGCCGCATTCCTGGTCTCGCAGCTTCGCTGCCTCGCCGACCTCGCCACCGAGCTGGGTGAGCCGGCCACCCGCTGGTCGGAGGAGGCCGACCGGATCCACCGGGCCATGCTGCGCGACCTGTGGGACGGCGAACGCTTCTGCGCCCGGGACCCCCACACCGGGCAGGGCCGAACCAGCCGCAGTCTGCTCGACCTGATGCCCGTCGCGCTCGGGGCCGACCTGCCGGCCCCGGTCGCCGCCGCGCTGGCGCGCGGCGTCGAAACCCACCTGACCACGCACGGGCTGGCCACCGAGCCGACCGACTCGGCCCACTACCTCGCCGACGGCTACTGGCGTGGCCCGATCTGGGCGCCCTCCACCGTCCTGGTCGAGGACGGCCTGCGCCGGGCCGGGCAGACCAGGATCGCCGACGACATCAGTCGGCGGTTCCTTGCGCTGTGCGAGAAGTCCGGCTTCGCGGAGAACTTCGACGCCGAGACCGGCACCGGGCTGCGGGACCGCGCCTACACCTGGACCGCCAGCAGCTATCTCATCCTCGCCGCCGCCCAGGAGGAACGGCGGGTCAGGGGCGGGTAGCCGGCTCGGATCAGCGGGCCCGGACCGGGCCGGTGCTGGAACGCAACGAGATGGGCGGGCTGTACAGGCGGTGTCGTGGCACGGCGCCGGGAGCCGCGATGATCTCCAGCAGCAGCGACACCGCCTCGGCGCCCATCTCGACCATCGGCACGTCGGCGGCGGTCAGTGGCGGGCGGAAATCCTCCGCCCAGTGCTGCGCGGCGACTCCGGCGACGGAGAAGTCGCGTGGAACCGACAAACCGGCACCGGTCAACGCGCGCTGCATTCCGGGTAGTGCGGCCTCGTTGATGGTGGCCACCGCCGTGACCTCGGGGTGCGTCGCGAGCAGTTGCTCCATGCACGCCTCGCCGGAGGCGGTGTCGTCGCCGCTGCACACCTCCACGCCAATCAACCCCCGCTCCACCGCCGCCGCGCGGAAGCCGGTCAGCGCGCGATGGCTGGGGCCGTATCCGGCGGCCACCAACTCGGCGGACCGGTTCACGAGTGCCACGTGCCGGTGCCCCAGGTCGGCCAGGTGCTGCACGCAGCGGGCGATCAGCCCGGCATAGTCGATGTCGATCCAGCTCATCCCGTGCGGCTCGGCGGTCCGGCCGATGGTGACGAACGGCAGCCCGGCCTTTGTCAGCCGGGTCACCCGGTCGTCGGCCAGCCGAATCTCCATGAGGATCACGCCGTCCACCCGACGCCCGGTGACGATCCGCTCGAACGACCGGTCATGGTCGCCGCCGGAGGGGGACAGCAGCACGTCGAGGTCGTGGCGGGCGGCGGCCTCGACGACGCTGGCGACGAAGCCCAGCTGCATGTCGGTCAGCCGCTGGCTCGCCGGCGGGATGACCAGCCCGAGGGTGCGGCTGCGCCCCTCCTTGAGAGCACGGGCGCTGGCGTTCGGCCGGTAGTCCAACTCGTCGATGACCGACTGGATCCGTTGGCGGGTCGCCTCCGACACGCTGCGTTTTCCGCTGAGCACGTAGGAAACGGTGCTGCGGGACACCCCCGCCCGGCGAGCGATCTCCCCGATGTTCATCAATCGCCCTCGAATCGATTCTTGCCCCGATACGGGGACGCACCTTGCTCCGCCGACCAGCATATCCGTCCTCAGGCTCATCGATCGATGACCAACGCGTGCCAACTAGCGCCAATAGATGGACGCCCATTAATGTCACAGGTATGACGTGTGACGTCAATTCCACAGCCGCAGACCACCCCCACCACACACCGAAAGGATCCGATGAACGTGAAGAGAAAACTGGGTCGCCTGATCGCCGCCGCCGGGACCCTGTTCGTCCTCGTCGTCGGCGCTGGCGCCTATGTGGTCACGGACACGCCGGGCGTCGCCCACGCCGCCGGCACGGGTCCGTGTGACATCTACGCCTCCGGCGGCACCCCGTGCGTGGCCGCGCACAGCACCACCCGCGCGCTGTACGGCGCTTACAACGGCCCGCTCTACCAGGTTCGACGCTCCTCGGACAACACCACCCGCGACGTCGGCGTGCTCAGCGAGGGCGGCTACGCCAACGCCGCCACCCAGGACACGTTCTGCGCCAACACCAACTGCGTGATCACGATCATCTACGACCAGTCCGGCCGCAACAACCGCCTCACCCAGGCGCCCCCCGGCGGCTTCGCCGGTCCCGCCCCCGGCGGATGGGACAACCTCGCCGACGCCAAGGCGGCGCCGGTCACCGTCGGCGGCCAGAAGGCGTACGGCGTCTACATCGCCCCCGGCACCGGCTACCGCAACAACAACACCAACGGCGTCGCGACCGGCGACCAGCCCGAGGGCATCTACGCGGTCGTCGACGGCACGCACTACAACCAGTGGTGCTGCTTCGACTACGGCAACGCGCAGACCAACAGCCTCGCCGACGAACGCGCCATCATGGAGACCGTCTACTTCGGCGCCAACAAGCAGTGGGGCTACGGCGCGGGGGCCGGGCCCTGGATCATGGCCGACCTGGAGTGGGGGCTGTTCTCCGGCGTCAACGCGGGCTACAACAACATCGCGTCGATCAACCACCGCTTCGTCACCGCCATGGTCAAGGGCGAGCCGAACCACTGGGCGATCCGGGGCGGCAACGCCCAGTCGGGCAGCCTGACGACCTACTTCGACGGGCCACGCCCCAACGGCTACCACCCGATGAAGAAGGAGGGCGCCATCCTGCTCGGCATCGGCGGTGACAACAGCATCACCGGTCGCGGCACCTTCTTCGAGGGCGTACTGACCTCCGGCTACCCGACCGCGGCCACCGAGAACGCCGTCCAGGCCAACATCAACGCCGCCGCCTACGCGCCGGTCGGCGGCGGCAACCCGCAACAGAACGTCCAGGTCGTGGGCGGTCAATCCAGCCGCTGCATCGACGTACCGAACGGCAGCACCACCAACGGCACCCAGGTCCAACTCTGGGACTGCCTCGGCAACACCGCGCAGCGCTGGACCTACACCGCCGGCAGACAACTCCAGGTGTACGGCAACAAGTGCCTCGACGCCCTCGGCCAGGGCACCACCAACGGCACCCAAGCCATCATCTGGGACTGCCACGGCGGCACCAACCAACAGTGGAACCTCAACTCCAACGGCACCATCACCGGCGTCCAGTCCGGGCTCTGCCTCGACGCCAACGCCGCCGCCACCGGCAACGGGACCAGACTCATTCTCTGGTCCTGCAACGGCGGCACCAACCAGCGTTGGTCTACCCGCAACTGACCCACCGCACGATCGGTCGGTCGTGCCGCCCCCCGCGAGCTTCACGAGGCGGCACGACCGGCGACCTCACTCGGCCGATGACGGCCCCGCCACCCCATCGTGCGACATCGTTGCTTTATATATCGTGGTGCGGTATATATCGTGTATGGACATCAGTGAGCAGACGTTCCTGATCCTCTCCGCCCTCGCCGACCAGCCCCGGCACGGCTACGCCGTGGTGACGGAGGTCGACGAGATGACCGACGGCCGGATCCGGTTACGCGCTGGCACCCTCTACGGGGCCCTCGACCGCCTCGTCACCCAAGGGCTCATCGCCCCCGACCACGATGAGGTGGAGAAGGGCCGGCTGCGCCGTTTCTACAAACTGACCGACGCGGGGGCAGACGCCATCCGCGCCGAGAGCCGGCGGATGGCCGCCGCGGTCCGGCTCGCCGAGGAGCGCCTCAACAAGCGTGCCGCCCGCAACGCCCCGCGTCTTGGGACCATCGGATGAGCCCGGACGTGAGCCCGCTGGAACGACGATATCGACGGCTGCTGCGCCTGCTGCCAGCCACGCACCGCACCGCCCGCGGCGAGGAACTGCTCGGACTGCTGCTGGACCTCGACCACGGCCGTCGACACCCGAGCCGGCACGAGACACTGAACATCGTCGCCCTGGCGATCCGGCTGCGGCTCACCACGCCCGTCACCACCACGGCCCTCACCACCGGGCTCAGTGCCCTGCTCGTCGCCGCCGGCACCCAGCCCGCCGGTCACACCCTGGACCTGTTCACCGGCGCCGTCCTCACCACCGACATGCCGGCCCTCATCGCCAGCTGGCCGCAGCTAGTCGTCCTCGGCCTGCTGCCCCTCGCACCACTGATCGCCTGGCTGTGCGGCGCGACCCGGACCGCCCTCACCCTGCAGGCAATATTCCTGACGGTCACCGTTGGTTGGTTCGTCATTGACGTGCTCAGCGGGGCCGGAATGGGAATCAACCCAGGCCAACAACTCTTCGCGTACGCCCCACCGGTTCTGATCCTCGGCCTGCTCGCGATCGCCGCCCGCGAGCGGTGGACCGCGCCCCGGCCGCGCCTGTTCTGGTGGGCCCTTGTCCCGCTCGGCATCCTCGCCTGGAAAGGGACCGGAGAATGGGGACGCCACGGCGTCTACGTTTCCGACGCCGTGCCGACCGTGATCGGGATCCACGCCGCCGCCACCGCCGCTGTCGCCGCCGCATTCGCGGTCCGCCGTCACCGGCCCGCCGTCATCGTCGGCGTCGGACTCACCGGCTTCCTCGCCGGATGGCTCATCCCCGACCGGCTGCTCGTCAACACGGCGATGCAGCACTTCGACGGTCAGCCGCTACCGCTGGCAATCCTCATCGCGGTGGCCGCTGCCACCATGACTGGCATCGGTCACCTCGCCCGTCGACCGATGGCTTCGTGACGCGCTGAACACCAGCTCTGGTCAGACGAGAGGCGACCGCAGCAGAGCACGATCCGCTGCGGTCGCCAGGTCGCGCGGGTGTCACGAACGAGCAACCGCACACCGCCCGGGCCAGGTAGGTTTCGGGGCTGGGCGAACAGCGGGGGTCGCATGATCAGGGGTTGGCACGGCTGGCTCGGTACGTTCAACGGCGTCGTCCTCAACACGGTGGTCGTCCTGCCGTTGGCCGCGCTGGCGGTCTGGGCCCTGGCACGCCGCCGCCGTGCCGCCGGCACCACGGCGGCGTGGCGGACGTCGCTGGCCGACGTCGGCATCGTCTACGGCACCGTGCCGTGGGTATGGATGATCATGTTGCCGGGCGACCAGGCCGGTGTCGTCTCCGGTCGGGTGACCCTGGTGCCGCTGCGCGACCTGCTCACGATCTTCTCCGACGGGGGCCCGCTGACGGCGACGGTCCAGGTCGTCGGCAACCTGCTGGTCTTCGCGGCCCTGGGCTTCTTCGCCCCGCTGCGGTTCCCGGCGCTGGCGTCGGTACCGCGGATCCTGGTCCTCGCGGCCGGCTGCTCGGTCCTCGTGGAGACCGCCCAGTACGTCCTGCGGCTGGACCGGGTGTCGTCGGTGGACGACATCCTGCTCAACGCCGTGGGCGCCGGGCTTGCGGCGCTGGCGTCCCGGCGCTGGTGGCGAGCCACACCCGACACGTTTACCGAGCGCGAACCCCAGCCGACCTCGGCAGCGGGACGCTGAGCGTCGAAGGCGGGAGTTACTCAGTCGGGCGTCGGTTGGGACCGCAGGCGACGCATCTGGGCGTGGCTGAGGTCATGCGCTCGGTTCATGTGGCGCGTGATCACCTCCAGCTCATCGTCGGTGTGCTCGTCGAGAAGTGTCTGCCAGGACTTGCCGAGGTCGTCCCAGACCGCGGTGACCCGGTCGAGGCGATCCGGCACCGGGGTGACCAGCACCCGGCGCCGGTCCTCCTGATCGGGCGTCCGTTTGACGTAGCCGCCACGTTCGAGCCGGTCGACCAGTCGGGTGGCCGATCCCGTGGTCAGGCCGGTCATATCGGCGACCTCTCGCACCGTGGGCGGCGCGGGAGCCGCCGAGAGCAGGCTCAGGAACTGCACGTCGGTCGGGTGGAGCCCCAGGTGATCGGCGATGGCCTGGTTGAACAGGACGTACGAGGCCAGATAGCGCCGGGACGCCATCGACATCTCCTCGTACAGCCGGGCCCGACGCTTCGCAGTCAACCGCATCACCTCTGAACTAGTTGCGTGACGCAGTAATCCGCCATAATCTACTGCGTGACGCAGTTAATGCGCTACGCAGCTATCTTACCCTCCTGGAGGACCCGTGCTCACCGTCGCCGCCACCGGCGCCACCGGAGCCCAAGGCGGTGCCACCGCCCGCGCCCTGCTGGCGGCCGGCCACCGGGTACGCGCCATCACCCGCCACCCCACCTCGCCGGCCGCCGAAGCCCTCCGCGACCTCGGGGCCGAGGTGCGCCGGGCCGACTTCGACGACCGCGCGTCCCTCGACGCCGCGCTCGCCGGAGCCGACTCGTTGTTCGCGGTCACCACACCGTTCGGCACCGACCTCGCCACCGAGGTCCGGCAGGGCCGGACCCTCGTCGACGCGGCGGCAGCCGCCGGGCTCGGTCACCTCGTGCTGACCACCGTCGCCCACGCCGACCGCGGCACCGGCATCCCGCACTACGAGAGCAAGCACCTCATCGAGCAGCACCTGCGCACCTCGACAGTGCCCTGGACGATCATCGCGCCGGCCGCCTTCATGGACAACTACGCCAGTGGCTGGACGCTCGACGGCCTGGGCAGGGGCACCTTCGCCTGGCCGATGCCCGCCGACCGGCCGCTCACCCTCATCCCGGCGGTCGACATCGGCGCTTTCGCCGCGCTCGTCCTCCAACGCTCGGGCGAGTTCGCCGGCCATCGCATCGACATCGCCTCCGACGAACGCACACCCACCCAACTCGCCGAGATCATCGCCGGAGCCATCGGCCGCCCGATCACCCACGTGCAGGTGCCGCTGGCCCAGGTTCGGCAGCGGTCCACCGACCTGGCGGCCATGTTCGACTACTTCAGCACCGTGGGCCTGACCGTCGACGTCACCGCGCTGCGCCGCGACTACCCGGAGGTCGGCTGGCACAGCTTCGCCGACTGGGCCCTCGCCCAGGACTGGTCCGCCCTGCTGCCCGCGACGCGTGCGTGACCCTGACTCTTAACTCCGATGTCACCGCCCGATCCCACGGGTGACGTGTCGCTGTCCGCCCGAAGGAGTTGGCTGCCAGTCATCGCACTTGTCTTGACCAGGAGTTGATCCACGTGCCTTCCTCTCGTCGTACCTTCCTCGCCAGCGGCGCCGCCGCCGGCGTCGGCCTTGCCGTCGCAGGCGGCCTGCCGTCCCTGGCCCAGGCCAGCCCGGCCCGGCCGCACCCGCCGGTGAAGCCCGGTAACGTGCCCTTTCCGCCGCTCGTGGACGACCCCAAGGGAGTTCTGGCCCTGCCCAAGGGCTTCCGCTACACGGTGGTCACCCGGACCGGCGTCACCCGGCTCGACCGCGGCCAGGGCACCACCCCGTCGGACCATGACGGCATGGCCGTCTACGACGCCGGCCACGGCCGGTACACCCTGATCCAGAACCACGAGATCGACCCGGGCGCCGAGTTCGGCGTGCCGCACGTCAAGGGAACGGTCTACGACGCCGGTGCCGTCGACGCCGGCGGTTGCACCGTGATCAAGACCGACCTCGCGGGCCGCAACCTGGGTGAGTTCGTGGCGCTCTCCGGCACCATCTCCAACTGCGCCGGCGGGCCTACCCCCTGGGGCACCTGGCTCACCTGCGAGGAGACCGAGGACCGGGCCGGCGACACGTGGGAGGAGGGCAGCCGGTCCGGCGTCTACCAGAAGGACCACGGCTACGTCTTCGAGGTGTGGGCCGACGGCAGCGCCGACCCGAAGCCGATCAAGTGCCTGGGCCGCTACTCCCACGAGGCCCTGGCCGTCGACAAGGACCGCACCCGGGTCTACCTCTCCGAGGACGCCGACGAGCCCAACGGCCTCTTCTACCGCTGGACGGCGCCACACGGCGTCAAGCTGGGCCCCGGCGTGCTCACCCGCCTCGCACCGAACGCCGGTGTCCTCGCCGCGATGCAGATCATCATGGAGGACGGGTCGGTGCTGCCGGACGTCGCCTACCTGACCTCCGCCCAGCTGGGCCGCCCCTTCCCGGTGCGATGGATCGAGGTGCCGGACCGCGACGCGCGCACCAAGTCGGTGCGCGAGCAGTTCGCCGACGGCGAGGTCACCCGGGGACGCAAGTTCGAGGGCGTGTGGGCCACCGACGAGGGCGTGTACGTGGTCAACTCCTACGCCTGGGACGAGGGTGACCTGCCGGCGGACGCGGCGCCGCACGACGGAATGGTCTGGTTCTACAACTACAAGAACCAGACCATCCAGCTGGTGACGTACTTCCCGCACCAGACCGCCTCCGAGGAGGGTGCGCCGGTCAAGTACACCGACCTCACCTTCGACGGCCCGGACAACGTGACAGTCACCCCGTGGGGAAGCCTCGTGCTCGCCGAGGACGGCACTGGCGCCTCGCACGTGCTCAGCACGATCCCGGGTGGGCCCACGTACGCCATCGCCCGCAACCAGCTCAACGACTCGGAGTTCTGCGGGCCTACCTTCAGCGCGGACGGCAAGGTGCTCTTCGTCAACATGCAGGACCCGGGCCTCACCCTGGCCATCACTGGTCCGTGGGAGAAGTACCTGGGCTGACCGAGCCCCGACGTGGGGGCCAGGCAGTCTCGCCTGGCCCCAGCAGGCTCGGCCCCGGTCAGGAGACGCGCGGCAACGCCAGCCAGTCCTGCCAGGCGATGTCGCGGCCCAGATAGCGGGGCTGGCGGAACGGCCAGTCGGCGGCGATCCACTGCGGCACCAGCGCGTCCACCGCAGCCTCCACCTCGCTGCCCACCAGGTCGTCCACCACCCACCAGGAGACCTCGCCGTCGGAGCCGGTGCGCTCCGGCGGGTCGATGTAGACGCAGCCGAGGATCGCCGTCTCCCCCTCGTCCAGCAACGCGTAGTTGAACGACTGGTGCGCGGCTATCTCCTGCTCGTGCCGCAGCAGGTCGACGCGATCCTCTTCGTAGGTCATCGTCTCGCTGGGCCACCCCCAGGCCGGGCCGAAGATCTCCCACAGGCGCTCGCGGGAGCCCATCACGGCGGGGTGGTCGAGAGGGGTGTCCGCCTCGCGGATCGGCCGCAGATGCAGCGCGGTGTCGGGCACCGGCACATGGACGGGGTGGACGAACTCATCGGGCAGCCAGGTCATGAGGGCCGAGGCTAGCGCCATTCGGCAGGTGCCCGGGCACCTAGTCGACCCGTACCCCGTGCTCTTGGCGTTGGGCGGTAGGGGTGACGCGCTGGCGTTGATAGTGACGGGCGGCCTTGGCGCGAGCGCCGCAGCCGTCCATCGAGCACCAGCGTCGGGTGCCGTTGCGCGACGTGTCGTAGAAGTGCAGGACGCAGGCGGGGTTACCGCAGCGTCGGATGCGGTGGGGTTGCTGGCGCAGCAGGTCCAGGTAGTTGATGGCCGCTCGCCAGGAGGGGAGCCACCCGGCGTCGACCTCGTGCCGCTCCTGCACGGCCCCCTTGCGAAGCGTGTAGCCCGAGGCGCCACGGGCGAGGATCGCGTTGACCCCCCGTTCGGCGGCCTCGTCGGGCTGTTCGAGGACGCGGCGCAGCGCGGAACGCGTCTCCCGCAACGGGGTCTCCACCGCCGCGGGGTCACTCTCCAGGTGGTGTTCGGCGAGCCATCCCCGCAACCCGTCCGGCTCGTCGAACAGGTCGACCATGCGACCCCGCTCGGCCCACTGGGTGTTGACCAGGTCCAGTGCGAGGGGTTCGCCCACCAGTGGCCGACGTGTCATGCCGCCGACCTTACCATCGTCCGCCGTTTGAAAGGTTAGTCGCCGCGACATATCTTCTTACCGGTGAAAGACGGGACGATGGTTAGGTGACCCCTGGAAGGTGCTCGTCATGCCACACCGCTACCTGGAGGAACTGACCACCGCGTCGGTGGTCGCCGCGCAACAGCGCTACGGCAGCCGGCCCGCCATCCAGCGCATGACCGCCGGCTGGGACACGGATGCGACATTCAGTGACGATGAGGCCGCTTTCATCTCCGAACGCGACAACTTCTACCTCGGCACCGTCGGCGAGAACGGCTGGCCGTACCTACAGCACCGCGGCGGCCCACCCGGCTTCCTGCACGTCCTTGACCCCACCGACGGGCACAGCGTCCTCGGCTGGGCCGACCTGCGCGGCAATCGGCAGTACCTGTCGGTCGGCAACCTCGCCACGTCACCCCGGGTCTCGCTGCTGCTCATGGACTACGCCCACCAACGCCGACTCAAGATCATCGGCACGGCGCACGTCACCGACGTGCGAGACCCCGGGTTCGAGGAGCTGCTGGGAAGGCTGAGCGTGCCCGGGCCATCGGGCCGGGTGGAACGGTTGATCACCGTCAAGGTGCAGGGCTACGACTGGAACTGCCCCCAACACATCACGCCCCGCTTCAGCGAGGCGGAACTCTCGGACGCGCTCGCGCCGGTGCGCGACGAACTTGCCCGCCTGCGCGCCGAAAACCAGGCCCTCCGCGAGGAGGCGAATCACCAGCCAGGGAGAACACCATGAACAAGCTGACCGTACGCGCCGTCGGCGGCCCCACGGCCGTCCTCGACTACGCGGGCCAACGCGTCGTGCTGGACCCGACCTTCGACGATCCGCGCACGTACCAGGACGGGCCGGTCGCCGCCACCAAGTTCACCGGCCCGAGCGCGGCGCCCACGGACCTCGACCCGGTCGACGTGGTGCTCGTGTCGCACGAACACCACATCGACAACCTCGACGTCTCCGGGCGGGAGTAAGCGCGCCGGGCCCGACGGGTGTTCACCACCACGGCGGGGGCGCCGAATCTCGGGCCGGGAGCGACCGGCCTGCGGCCCTTCGAGTACGCCGAGGTCGGCGACGTGCGCGTCACGGCGGTGCCGGCGCTGCACGGTCCGCCGGAGATCGGCGTGGTCAACGGCCCGGTGATCGGGTTCGTGCTGGAGGCGACCGGTTGGCCGACCGTCTATGTCAGCGGCGACAACGCCTCACTGGATGTGGTGGCGGTCGTCGCGGAGCAGTCACCGTGGTCGGGCACCGCGACGACCACGGTGACCATGAACCCCGCAGACGTCAGCGCGTGCTCCGCGGCCTCGGTGTCGCCGCTGCGCCGGAGCGCTTGATCAGGAACGCCCCGCCGGCGATGAAGACGACGCCGAGGATCACCCCGACGAGGTTGCCTTGGGTCAGGCTGGAGACGCCCCCCAGCACGCCCACGACGATCGCCAGCACGCCGAGGGTCCGCATGGTGTAACGACCGACAGACCTGACCCGTTCACTCGTCATGGTGTGCTTCTGCCCAGCGCGCCGATCGCACAAACGGCGACGGTGGTTTATGCCGGCAGTGCAGATCTCACTCCACCTTGGTGAGAAGTGGCTTCCCCTTCTCGACGACGTACGTGGCCAGTTCGACAGCGATACCGTCGCCAACGTTGCGGGCCTGGTGGTGCACGCCGTATGGGACCGTGAGCGCGTCGCCGGGATTGCACACCATGGGTGGCTGCCCCTCCAGCCGATATTCGAGCGTTCCCTGAAGGACGCAGATGATCTCCTCACCGGGGTGGAAATGCTTGAACGGTGGCGAATCCGGCGTGAACTCCACCCGAGTCTGAATGACCTCTCGACCGGGGATGCTGAGGTCGTGCCGTTGCAGGTCGATCCGCCACAGCCCTGGTGCTGACTCCACCGCTGTGGGGCTGATCCCCTCGGGTCGATCCGTGCTGCTCATGACGGCCTCCTGTAGACCGTCGGGCCGACGGCCACTACTCGGACTGGTGCATCCCCGTCGAGAATAGGGAGCGGCAGACGATCAGGGGCGGGGATGCCGACACGGGGGCCGATTCCGCGGAGCCGACCTCGGTTACGGCCTCGGCCCATCAGCCCGGGGAAACGGCAGCAGCCCTCGTTCGGTCATGTGGGCGCGCAACGTCTCGGCGTCCTCGGCGGACATCAGCCAGCGCGGGATCACGGTCGCCGGCATTCGGCCGACGTACACGACCCAGAAATCTCCGGCGTCCCGCACCTGGGCGACCCCGTCCCAGGCGATGCCGCCGGACTCCGAACCGCTGCGCATCATGATGTTGTCATCGGTGATGTCGTAGGCGCCCTCGACGGCGTAGCTACCGGAGCGGCGTCGGGCGCGCGCCAGGACCCACGGCCGGTACAGCATCGACAGCACGCCGGCCACCACCAGCGTGGTCCACAGCGGCGAACTCCGCTCGCCCCACCCGAACCCTCGCGAGACGACGAGACCGACGACCCCGACCGCCGCCAGGACCGCTCCGATGTAGCCGAATCTGCGGAGCCGGGCGTTGCCGAGCGCGGCGGCCACCCGGCCCGGGTAGGCGGGATCGGCGGGGACGTCGAAACGGATGTGCACGCCAGAACGATAGTGCCTCCACCCGCCCCTGACGGCACCTTGCGCCCGCCCCACCTGACGAGCCGTGGGCACCCTGGTGCGGCAGTCTGATGAGGTGAACGCCGACGACGTCCGAGTGCCCCGGGCCCAGGCGGGGTCGAGCCCTCAGCATCTGCTGACGACTGTCCTCGGCGAGTACCTCGACTCCTCGGACGCCGACCTGCCGTCGACGGCGGTCATCGCGATTCTGCGGGAGTTCGGGGTCAGCGAGTCCAGCGCCCGCGCGGCGCTGTCCCGGCTGGTCAAGCGGGGTCTCATCGCAATGCGGAGGAAGGGCCGGTCGCCGGTCTACCACCTCACGCCGCAGGCGATCGCCAAGCATCGCTTTCGGATGCGGCACTTCCTGAACTTCGGCTCCCGCCCGGCGCTCTGGACCGGCGAATGGGTGCTGGCGTCCTTCTCCGTTCCGAACGCCGGCCAGGCCTCCCGTCATGCGCTCCGCAGGTCGTTGAGCGCACTGGGGTTCGTGGGCCTCTACGACAGCGTGTGGATCCGCCCGGGTTCCGACGCCGCGCCGGCGCAGGAGGCGCTGCGCGAGCTGCTGCACCACGTCGAGGGTGCCCGATGGTCGGTTCTGCATGCCCGGTTCGACGAGGAGACCGGGCCGCACGGTCCGGCCTCCGCGTACGACCTGACCAGGCTCGCCTCCGCGTACTCCGGCTTCATCGAGCAGTACGCGGAGCTGCGGGCGGCCGCGCGCGACGGGGAGGTGGACGCGGCCCGGGCGCTGGTGGCTCGGACCTCCGCCATGGATTCCTGGCGGAAGTTCGCCGACATCGACCCGGACCTGCCCCCGCACCTGCTGCCGGAGCCCTGGCCTCGCCAGGAGGCCAGGGAGACCTTCCTGGACATCCACACCCTGCTCGGCTCACTCGCTCAGGCGCGTCTGGTCGAGGTGGCTACACCGCACTGGCCGGATGCCGCCTCGTGGATCACCCACTTCCAGGCGTCGAGGGATCCCTCGCGGCCGGAGCCGACCGGCGGAAAGCACGGCAGCGGCCCACTCGCCGGCTGACGACGTCGCGGCCGGCCAGAGCCAACCAGACATTGACACTTTTCGTTGCCGCAGTGATAGTAACTGCATACAGCTCCCATCGGAGCGCCTGTAGGGACCGCGGCCGGGCGGTCGCCGGCGCTGAACGAGCGGGCAGCGGCGACCGAGGGCACGGCCGCCGCCCAGGCCGCGACGCGCCCACGTCGACCAGACCCGTGGCCAGCGCTGACCACTCTCGTCGGGGCGCGAGTGACACAACCGCCACCGCGGGGAGCGCCACAGTGACTGTTCCTGGAGGATGCAATGAGAAGGCGAGCAAAGATCTACGCGGGGCTGGCGGCCACCATCGTCCCGGTCACCTCCGTGATCATGGCGCTCGGCGGGACACCGGCGTCCGCCGCCATCGGCGGTTCCGGCCCCTACCCCGCCGACTACGAAACCTCGGCCACCCTGGCCAACCACACCATCTTCCGGCCGCAGACCCTCCCGTCCGAACGCCTGCCCATCGTCGTGTGGGGCAACGGCGGCTGCTCGGCCAACGGCCTCTCCCAGGGCAACTTTCTCCGCGAGATCGCCTCCCACGGCTTCCTCGCCATCGCCAACGGCGCCCCGAACGGGTCCGGCTCCACCACCTCCCAGATGCTCACCCAGTCCATCGACTGGGCGGTCGCGGAGAACTCCCGGCAGGGCAGTAAGTACTACAACAAGATCGACACGAGCAAGGTCGCCGTCGCGGGCTTCTCCTGCGGAGGTCTGGAGGCGTACGCCGTCTCGAACGACCCGCGCGTCACCACGACCGGCATCTTCAGCAGCGGTCTGCTCAACGACGCCGACGACTATCAGCTCAGGAGGCTGACCAAGCCGATCGCCTACTTCGTCGGCGGGCCCAGCGACATCGCCTACCCGAACGCCATGGACGACTGGGGCAAGCTGCCCGCGGGCCTGCCCGCCTTCATGGGCAACCTGAACGTCGGGCATGGCGGCACCTACGACCAGGCCAACGGCGGCGAGTTCGGCAGGGTGGCGACTCTCTACTTGAAGTGGCGACTGAAGGGCGACGCCACCGCCGGCCGCAACTTCGTCGGCTCCGACTGCGGTCTGTGCCGCAGCCAGTGGAACGTCCAGCAGAAGAACCTGACGCTCGACGACGGCACGCCACCCACCACCCCACCTCCGACCACTCCACCGCCCACCACGCCGCCGCCGACCGGCACCCCCGGCTGCACAGCGGTGTACTCCGTCCAGGACCAGCGGAACGGCGGATTCGTCGCCAGCGTCAGCGTCACCGCGGGAACCACGGCGCTGACCGGCTGGCGGGTCACCCTCACCCTGCCGAGCGGCGCGTCGGTCAGCTCGCTCTGGAACGGGGTCAGCAGCGGCACCAGCGGGACCATCACCGTCGCGAACCAGAGCTACAACGGGCGACTGGCCGCAGGCCAGGCCACCAGTTTCGGCTTCCAGGGCACCGGCA
>NZ_JBEXGE010000005.1:0-146615 GCF_040607155.1 Micromonospora sp. NPDC005324
TGAAACGCATGGTCAACCGCCAGGTCCTCACCGAAGACGAGCCCGGAGTATTCACCCTCGCCCAGAAACGGACCTAACACTCCGAACCACCCTCTGAGGGGCCCGAACAACTCCGGACAGAGCCGTGAGCAGCCCGGACAGGGCGCGACTGTTCGGAACAGGCACCGATCGTAGCGGACGCCCAACTATCGGAAATACGCTGACGTCCAATCACCCAGGACGCCGGCGAACGTATCGGGTGATGGATATGTGGGGGCCTTCAACGTTCCGTCAGCGCTGTCGCCTATTCAGGAGGCGGCACACACCCCTGGTGAGGGAGACATCATGCGAATCCGTCGTGTCATCTACGCAGCTGCCGTCGGGGCCATCCTGGCGGCCACCTGGATGGCCGCGCCAGCTCAAGCCGGTTGGGGCCACGCCGGATAGTCGGCTTCGGGCGAATGCGGGCGGGCCGGCACCCAGCGGGACTCCGGCCCGCCCCACAACGCCACGCGGCCGGAACTCCGCCGACCGGTTGGCGACGGGTCCTCGTACCTCGATGAGCCGCTGGTAGGTGGGTCGCCGCAGCTATGAGTCGAGCCGGGGCTCGCACATGCGCAGGGCATCCTCCTGCCAGGCGCTCCCGACGAGAGCGACCGGATAGCGCGCCTCTCTGAGCCGCTTGTCCTCGGTCTCGACGGAGAACCGCACCGACAGCGGCTCCGGCTGGAACGCGGTCGAGCACTCCAATGTCAGATCAACGAGAATCTGGCCGGTGCCACCCGGGCGTATCAGCCGGGCTTGACCCATGCCGCGTACCTGGATGCCCGGCCTTTCCGCTTGGATAGCGCGAATCGTGATCGGCGCGGGGCCGGTGTTGATCAGTGTCAGCTGCCCGTTCAGCCGGACGGTCCCCCTGGAGTTCGAGCCTCCCGAATAGCCCGACTCGGTTAGGGCCACGAGAGCGACCACCGAGGACCGCTCGCGCTGCCAGCCTAGGGCTGGCGCACGTGCGTTCAGGAGGCGGCCGTGTGGATCTCCGATCGGGTCGGGACGACGCGGTGGCGGCGAACCGGGTACAGGACCGGGTGCGCGATGCTCCAGGCGGCGCCCGTGCAGACGAACTCCTTGTAGCGGGCTGCCAACTTCCCGGTGAGGAGGGCCGGCCTGGCCCGGTCGTCGGCGGTCACGTACTGGATGATGCCGTCGCGGCGGCCGAGGCTGATGCACTGGTTGAAGTAGCGCAGCGGGGCCTTCGGGAACTTCGCCCGACCGGTAAGCCGTGCGGCGATGGCGTCGGCGGCCTGCCAGGCCATCGGGATGCCCGAGGCGCAGGACATCCGCAGCGGCTTGCCGCCCGGTCCTTCGGCGATCGCGGCGTCGCCCACCGCGTACACCTCGGGGTGTGAGACCGACCGCATGCTGGCGTCGACGATGATCTGCCCGGTCTCCGCGACCGCCAGGGTCGTGGCGGCGGCGATGGGGTGCACGGCGAAGCCGGTCGTCCACACCGTCACCTGGGCCGGGATCTCCCGACCGTCGCGGGTGACAGCACCGGCCGCCTCGACCCGCGCGATGTCGCTGTGCTCGTGCACGGCGATGCCGAGCCGGTCGCAGACGCCACGCAGGTGCTGCTGCGCCTTGCCGTTGAGCCAGTCGCCGAGACCCCCGCGTGCGGCGAGCGCGACATCGAGGTCCGGCCGGGTCTCCGCGATCTCGGTGACCGCTTCGAGGCCGGTGAGGCCGCCGCCGACGACGAGCACGGTCCCGCCGGCCGCGAGGTGGGCGAGGCGGTCGCGCAACCGCAGCGCCGAGGGCCTGCCGGCGATGTCGTACGCGTGCTCGGCGACCCCGGGGACGCCGTGATCGGCGGTAACGCTGCCGAGGGCGTAGACGAGCGTGTCGTACGCGATCTCGTCGGTGCCGTTGTCGTCGACGAGCGCGACGGTCCTGCGATCGGCGTCGACGGCGGTGACCCGCGCCCGCAGAGGGTTGACGCCGGTGCCGGCGTAGACCTTGCTCAGGGGGCGTGGTGTGAGGTCCTGTCCGGCGGCGAGTTGGTGCATGCGGACCCGCTCGACGAAATCCGCGTCGGCGTTGACGAGAGTGATCTCGGTGTCGTCCGGGTGCAGCCGCTTGGCGAGGCGCCCGGCGGCCATGGCTCCGGCGTAACCCGCTCCGAGGACGACGATGCGGTGCTTCATGGTGGCACTCCTGTCTCGGTGGTGGTCGCTTCCTGAACCGGACAGCGACGCAATTCCTGACAGGAGTCGGCTATGAGCTGGATCACCAGGCGTGGAGGGTGGGCTCCTCGTGCTCCGAGGCGGACCACTGCCGGGTGGCGCGGCCGAGCTTGTCGGGGTTGACCTGGTTGTGGATGGTCGTGACACCCTCGGGCGTCACCTCCAGCGACATCACGCCGATGACCCGGTCGTCGATCACGACCACCACCGCCGGAGCGCCGTTGGCGGTGGTGACGTACATGGCTGGGCTGCCACCGACCAGGTCCCGTTTGACGTCGGCGGGCTTGAACAGACCCCGCAGGAACTTCGCCACCGCCAGCGCGCCGACGATCGGCGCGGCCCGGGCCGGAATCTTGCCGCCGCCGTCGGCGGTGCTCGTCGCGTCGTCGGTCAGCAACTCCACCAGCCGCTGGATCTCGCCGTTGTTGGCCGCGGTGAGGAACTCCGCGACGATCCTCCGGGCGGCGGCCTGGTCGACCTCCGCACGGGCCCGTTCGGCGGTGACGTGCTGCTTGGCACGCCGGTAGGTCTGCTGGCAGTTCGACTCGGTGATGCCGAGGATCTCGGCGATCTCGCCGTGCGGGTAGCCGAAGGCCTCCCGCAGCACGTACACCGCGCGTTCGTTGGGCGACAACCGCTCCAGCAGGGTGAGCACCGCCATCGAGACCGATTCGCGCTGCTCGGCGGTGTCGAGTGGGCCGAGCATCCGGTCCCCGGCGAGGACCGGCTCGGGCAGCCAGGTGCCCACATAGGTTTCCCGCCTGGCCCGCGCCGAGGTCAGCTGGTTGAGGCACACGTTGGTGAGGACCTTCGTCAGCCACGCCTCGGGCGTCTCGACGTGCTCCCGGGCGGCGCCCTGCCAGCGCAGGAAGGTGTCCTGGACGGCGTCCTCCGCGTCGCTGGCCGAGCCCAGCAGGCGATAGGCGATCGCCTCCAGGCGGGGCCTGGAGTGCTCGAACAGCTCGATCTCGTCCGGACTGAGCGGCATGACTAGACAGTATCCAGGCGCACGGCGAACGGCTCAGGGCTTGCTCGGGCCGGAAACCCGTCTCGGCTCCCGCCGACCCACATAGAAGATCACCCCGGCCAGGAGCAGCACGAGCGCCAGCGGCACCCACACGGGAGCGAGGCCCCGCCAGACCGGCCACGTCGGCTCAGCCAAACCATGCGCCATCAGGCCCTGCCAGGTGAAGACGACGCCCGGGAGGAGAACGATCGTCACCAGCGAGCCAACCAGTCGGGGTACGGGCGGACGTTGCCGTCCCACCAGCCAGAACAGCGCCGCTCCAGCCGCGGCGCCCAGGACGGTGGCAGCGAGCGTAACGGCGACGTAGCCATCGGGCACGGCTGGCGTGAAGCTCAGTATCGCCATGCTGTCCGCCTGGGTGAGCGTGGCTGTCAGCCCGTCCCGCTCGGCCCGCCAGCCATCGCATGGCGAGCCCGTCACCCGGTGACTGCCCTGCCAACCCAAGGCGGTGGCGTTGCGCTGCACCGACTCGGAGTGCCCGCAGGCGACAGTGTCGCTGTAGTGGAATCTCGCGTACGCCGAGCCGAAGTCGTCGGGGGCCATCACCCCGTAGCGGTAGTGGTGGCCGACGTCCGACATGACTGTTTCTGCGCCGGGAAGCAGTTCCGCCGCCATGCTCTGGGCTTGGGCGGAGCTGAATGGCGCGGTGCCGCGGCCGGCGTACCAGGAGCCGAGGCTCAGACCGGCCGTGCCGAACAGCGCCGCGCCGAGCAGAACCATCGCGACCTGCCGTAGTCGATCTCTCACCGGTGGACCCCTTCGCTGGTGTCGGGGAGCGTAGCCAAGACGAACCAGCTCTGGCTGCCCCGCGAGAGGGACCGGGCGCGCGTGGTGGTCGTACCCTTGCTGGGGTGACGTCCGATTCGTTGCGCCGCGCCCTCACCGCACCCGCGGACCCGCCGCTGCGGCCCCTGCCCGACCGGGTCGTCGCCCTGCTGGAGGCCCTGGACGCGCCGCCGCGCCTCGCCGCGCACCTGCGGGCCGTGCACGACGTGGCCGCGCAACTCACCGACGCGATGGCGCACCGGTTCCCGCAACTCCCGTTCGACCGCGAGGCGGTGCTCTTCGGCGCCGCCACCCACGACATCGGCAAGGTCCGGCACCCGGAGGAGCTGTCCGGGCCCGGGTCCGCGCACGAGCCCGCCGGTTACGAGCTGCTGCTCCAGCACGGTGTCGCCGAGTCGTCGGCCCGGTTCGCGCGCGAACACGCGTCCTGGCACCGGGACGGCATCGACGTCGACGGCCTGCTGGTCAGCGTGGCCGACAAGGTGTGGAAGGGAAAGCGGGTCACCGACCTGGAGAAGTTGCTCGTGGACCGGCTGGCCGACGTCACCGGCCGCGAGCGCTGGTCGGTCTTCCTCGACCTGGACGACATCCTCGACCAGATCGCCGCCGACGCGGACCGCCGACTCGCCTTCCAGGCGACCCATCCGGTTCGCGGCTGACCCCGGTCAGCGGCCCGCCGGGCCCGCTCCAACCGTTCGGCGCGGTGTGGGCACGGTTGGCGTCTCGTCGTGCGGTGTCGACCGGCGGCGGAACGTGGCCACCACCACGGCGGTCAGGCAGATCGCCGCGGCGGCGATGAGCGGCGGGCGGGCGCCGAGGTGGACGGCCGCGGAGCCGAGCGGAATCGCGACGACGAGCGGCCCGAACATCGCGGTGTTGGCCGTCGCGGAGACGCGTCCGAGAAGCGCCGACGGTGTGTGGGTCTGCACGGCGGTCACCGCGGCGACCAGGGCCCAGGGCAGCCCGACGCCGGCCACCACCGCCCCGACGACGGTGGCCGGCCACCACGGCAGGCAGCGCGCCAGGCAGCCGATCGCGAACAGCGCCGTTCCGGCGACACCGACGGCAACCGCACCTCGTGCCGCGATCAGCCGGCCGACGATCAGGCCACCGAGAATGGAACCGGCGCCCTGCGCACTCGCCAGCACCCCCAGGAACGTCGTCGGCAGGCGCAGCTCGGTCACGACGATCGCGTAGATTCCCGCCGTCGTGAAGCCGGACATGGCGATCGACACCGCGGCGAGCACGACCGGCAGGCGTGTCGCTCGCTGTCCGAACAGGACCACCAATCCGGTACGCGGGCCGCCGCCGCGTTCCGTGGGCCGGTCGGTCGGCGTCCGTTTCAGGCGAAGGAGCGCGTACAGGGTGGCGACCAGGAGCGGCATGGCCGCGCTGAGGACGGCGACCGCGTGGCCGCCCCGCCACGCGTAGAGGCCGGCCCCGGCCAGGGGAGCCACGAGCTTCATGCCCTCCTGGGCGCTGGAGCGCCACCCGTTGACGTCGCCGAGTTCGGTCGGCGTGAGCGCCGACGGCAGCAGTGCCGTCTCGCCGGCGTCGATCAGCACGTAGCTGACGCCGTAGGCGCACGAGACGGCGAAGATGAGCCACGTCTGCCCCGGCCCGCGTACCGCGAGGAGCGCCAGCAGGGCGGCTGCAAGCATGAGGTTGACGGCGATGACCAGCGGCCGCCGGGGTGTCCGGTCGAGCAGACCGCCCAGCCACGGGCCGGCGAGCACCGGGGCGTACACGCAGAGCCCGGCGAGGGCGGCGAGGCTGGTCGAGCCGGTGAGGTCCAGGATCCAGATGCCGGCGACCAGGGACATGGCACTGCTGCCGAAGCCGGACAGCAGAGAGATCGCCACGAACAGGCCCGCGTTGCGACGCATGAGCACTCCGAGTTGAGTCGAGGTGACTCACATCCTCAAGCTTGGGCGAGGAGCAGGCAATATCGCTGCGCTCTGTCAACGAGTCGTTGACAGGGCGACGTCGATCTTCGTCGCGGCGGTCCGGGCGGGCGCGGGCAGTCGCTCACCCGCTTCGGCGAGGTCGGTGGCGAGGTGTACTGCCAACGCGTGCAGTGAGCCCGGGGCGGCGTCCAGCGCGGCGTCCACAGTGCTCCGCGCGAGTGCCGCGCGACGAAATCGGCTGTCCCACCGCTGGTCGGCGCCGATCCACCGGCCGAGGTTGGCCACCGCTGCCCGCAACTCCGCGATCTGCGCCGGCAACCCGAGGTCGAGCTGTTGCCGCCGCGACCACCGCGCCGCCACCAGCCGCTGTCGACGCTGCTCGGCGGCCTGCCGGCTGCCGAGGCCGAGTGCCGTGGCGATCTCAGCCCACGTCGCACCGTCGTGGCGCGCGCGGTCGATGATCTCCAGCTCTCGCTCGTCCAGGCGGGCGCGGGTAGCGCGAACCTCCGCCAGCCGAGCCACCTCCGACGTCATCTGTCAACGTTACATTGACGCCGTCGGTGCCTCGGCGCTGGTCGTCATGGGTGCGCGGACCATGAACACGTCCACCGGATCCTCGGTGTCGAGGCTGAAGCCGTGCCGCTCGTACAGCCGCCGGGCCGGGCTGCCCCGCAACACGTTCAGCCGCACAAGTGTGCCGGCGCTGTCGCACCGGTCCAGCAGTTCGCGCAGCACCGCCGTGCCGATGCCACTGCCCTGTAGCCGCGGGGCCAGGTAGAAGTGCTCCAGCCAGTGGGCGTCCGCGTCGGGCCGCAGCGCCACGCAGCCGGCGAAGACGCCGTCCACCTCGACGACCCAGGTGTACGCCGGTGCGAAGCCGTCCCGCAGGCGCTGCCGCACCCGCTGTTCGTCGTACCGTCCGAGCCGCTCCAGATCGGTCCGCAGCACCACTGCCCGCAACTCGGCCACCGCGTCGACGTCCGCCGCTGTGGCCGGCCGAAGCTCCCAGTCCGCCATGATCGATAAGCTAATCTCGGCCCGGAGCCCTGGTGTTGGCGCAGCCCCGCGACGAGGAGTTCGACCATGCGACGCGCGTCGTAGCGGGGTTCGCCGGCGCTGATGCCGAGATTGCCGACACCGCGCAGCAGCTCGAAGGCTGTCACGTCGGGGCGGATCTCACCGGCCGTGGCGGCGGCGTCGAGCAGTTGGGCGCATACCGGCACGAGGCGGTCCAGGAAGTAGGCGTGCAGCGTCTCGAAGGCCGGTACACGGCGACGATGAGGTCGGCGCGGGTCGGGAAGTGGCGGTAGGTGGTGTCCACGCCGACGCCGGCCCGGGCGGCGATGTCGCGTACCGGCGCGTCCACGCCCGAGGTGACGAAGGCCGAGGCGGCGGCGTCCAGCAGTGTCGCCTCGTTGCGCCGGGCGTCGGCCCGCTTCCGCGGGATCGACCTCCCCGATCCGCTGTTCCGTATCGTTCTTAGCGGAACGTGGTTCCACTTACTTCAGGATGCCAGAGCGAGTGGGCCAGTGCTGGCTGGTCACCGAGTTGGACAACAGCCTGCGCCGCCTCGGCGTCGACCTCTACTTCGGCTCCTCGACCTTCCCCGCGGAGCGCGGAGCGTCGCTGACCCTTCGGATGCGGTGGTCGGCGCCGCTGGTCACCTAGGATGTGACTCATGAGCGCTGAGGCTGTCGGCATGCACATGCCCGCCGTTGTGACGCTCGACGATGTGGCAGTGATGAACGCCGCCGACCCGAACGGTCACCGCTACGAGACCAGCCCCGAAGCGGTCCTGTCGGTCATGCCGCCGCCCGATTCGGAACATGCCATGATCGCCAGTCGTCTCTTCGCCTGGTTGATCGTGGCGGGTTGGCCCGCCGAGCAGGTGCTTCAGGCAGTCGGTGTGCGCATCTCCGGACCGGACGGTGACGGTGGCCGCATCCCCGATGTGAGTGTCTGGCGTAAGCCGCCGTCCCGCAGCGTCTGGGCCGCGGTTGCCGACGTCGTACTCGTCGTGGAGATCGTCTCGCCGGGCTCGGAGGCGATGGACTCCGTGACCAAGGTCCGCGAGTACGCGTCGGCGGGGATCCCGCAGTACTGGGTGGTCGATCGGGACGGCGCGCAGACGGTCACCCTGCACCAGTTGAGCGGGGACGGCAGCTACGAGGCGCGGGCACGGATGCCGCTGGCCTGGCTGCTCCAGACCGCTCCCGCCGACCATCTCGACTGAACACCAGCATCGACAGCCCTGGTCTGTCGTATCGTTCCGGGATGGTGCAGCCGGTGTGGGCGAACGGTGACGCGTACGAGGCGTACGTGGGTCGGTGGAGTCGCCTGGTCGCTGTGGAGTTCCTGCGCGGGTTGGCAGTGCCGCCGAGGCGGCACTGGCTCGACGTGGGCTGCGGCACCGGGGCGCTGACCTCGACGATCCTCACCCACGACGATCCCGTCGGGATAACCGGCGTCGACCCGTCGGAGGGTTTCGTCGCGGTCGCGCGTACCCGGGTCACCGACCCGCGGGCGGCCTTCCAGGTCGGTGACGCCCGCGCGTTGCCGCTGCCCGACCGTGTCGCGGACGTGGTGGTCAGCGGATTGACGCTCAACTTCGTGCCGGAGCCCGCTCGGGCGGTGGCGGAGTTCGCCCGGGTGGTCCGGCCGGCCGGGGTGGTGGCCGCCTACGTCTGGGACTACGCCCAGGGGATGGCGATGATGCGGCACTTCTGGGCCGCCGCCGCACAGCTCGACAGGGCCTCGACGAAGCTGGACGAGGGGAACCGCACCACTGTGTGTCAGCCCGACGCGCTCCGCACGCTGTGGGAGCGGGCCGGGTTGCGCGACGTGTCGGTCTGGCCGGTCGACGTACCGACGGTCTTCAGCGACTTCGCCGACTACTGGACGCCGTTCCTCGGCGGTCAGGGGTCCGCGCCGGGATACGTCGCGACGTTGGCCGAACCCGACCGGGCCGCGCTGCGGGAGTTGCTGGCGACCCGGCTGCCGATCGAGCCGGACGGGTCGATCCGGCTCACCGCGCGGGCCTGGGCCGTGCGGGGCACGCCGCCCGAGTAGCTGTCGCGCCGAGCCCTTCCGGGCCCTTGTCGCAATTCGGACAAGACGGTAAAGCCCCTGGTAGAGCACCCTTGGGGCAGGTGGAGGTAGACGGGTGGCGGGCCACATCCCGATCCTCCGGACCGGCGGGGACAACATCGTCAGCGCCGGTGCCGCCCTCACCCAGCCCGGCCTCGAAGCCGCGGCGTCACGGCACAGCCGCCGTGCCGAGCGCACACCACAGCCCGTGCCCCGCCGGCCTTTCGCACCGTGGACCCCGCCGGGTCCGACGTCGCTGAACCGCGCGCCGGAGCCCTGGCGACCGAGCCAGAAAGGGCCCGACATGGCCGCTCCCACTGCAACCGCAGCCTTGAACGCATCCGTCTTCGCGCCGGGTGACCAGATGCTGCTGACCGTCACCTACTCAGACGCCGACACCAAACCGCTGACCGTCACCATCGTGGTCACCGACGCGCAGGGCAACAGCAGCGCGCCGGTCAAGGTCACGGCGGTCATCGACCCGCTCACAGTGATCGTCACCGACAACTCCGGGCGTACCTGGACCCGGGTCTCCGACAACGGCTCCGTGGCCGTGTATCGGTCGGTGGCGTGATGCCCCGGGTCACCGTCCAGGTCCGCGACGCCGCCGGCAACACCGCGACGGCCACTGCCGACTACAGCCTGGGCCAACCCGTGCTCGGCGGCTACTACCTGTCCGGCGGCGCTGACCCGACCGCCGACATGGCCGGCGGCAACTTCCGGTCCCTCACCCAGTACCGCAGCTTCGCCGACGGCTACATCTTCCCCGGCTACAACCGGCCCTGGTTGACCAGCCTGGGCAAGACCGGGGTGCAGATGAACATGGTCCTGGAGTTGAAGCACTACGGCGCCCCCAACCAGGGGCCGCAGAGCTTCGCGGTGGACGGCGCCAGCTACACAGTGCCGGCGCCGACGATGACCATCCAGCAGCGGCCCGGCGCGACCTGGCCGAAGGCGTACGGGTACGGCCAGGTGCTCAAGGGGCAGTGCGACGGGTTGTTCGCCCGCGCCCTGTCGCAGTACCGGACGCTCGGCTTCGGGGTGAACATCCAGCTCGCCTCGGAGTTGGACACTGATCACGAGTTCGGCACCACCGAGGACGGCAAGGCGTACACCTGGGCCGAGTCGGACGCTCGGGCGGTGCAGGCGATGAACTACATCCTGACGTGGTTCAAGGCGCGGACGCTGCCGGCCGGGACGACCTTCTCGGTGGGGCTGGGCGGCTTCGACCGGGCCTGCTTCCAGCGCACCCACCCGGAGTCGCTGATGTCCCGCCTCGACCATCTCCAGTGGAACGCGTACGCCACCAATGCCAGCCACACCGCGCTGGCCCGGTTTCGGCGCACGAAGGACTGGGCGGTGGCGGATCTCGGCCCGGTGGCGCTGTCCCGGCCTGTGATCATCGCCGAGTGGGGGGTCAGGTCGGCCGAGATCCCGAACCAGGCGGCCTGGATCGCCACGGTGCCGGCGGCGATCGCCCAGCTCAACGCCGAGGGTGGGCCACGCATCGTGCGCACCAACTACTTCAACTCCGGGTGGGGCACCCTGACGCCGAAGGCGACCGGGTTGGCAGCGCTCCGCGAGGCGTACGCCAAACGGCCGTACGTCTGAGTGACGCTGGCGGCCCGGTCGGCATGCCGCCGCCCGGGCCGACCGGGGAACCCTATGCTCGGATCATGGAACTTCGGATCTTCACCGAGCCTCAGCAGGGTGCCAGCTACGACCAGTTGCTCGCCGTCGCCCGCTGCGCCGAGAACGCCGGCTACGGCGCGTTCTTCCGGTCCGACCACTACCTGATGATGGGCGACGTGAGCGGCGAGCCCGGCCCCACCGACGCGTGGACCACGCTCGCCGGCCTGGCCCGGGACACCAGCCGCATCCGCCTCGGCACGTTGATGACCGCCGCCACCTTCCGGCTGCCCGGACCGCTGGCGATCACCGTGGCGCAGGTCGACCAGATGAGCGGCGGCCGGGTGGAGTTGGGCATCGGCACCGGCTGGTACGCCGAGGAGCACAGCGCGTACGGCATCCCGTTCCCGCCGCTGGGCGAGCGGTTCGACCGGCTGGAGGAGCAGCTCGCCGTCATCACCGGGCTCTGGTCCACACCGCCGGGGGAGCGGTTCGACCACGACGGCCGGTACTACCCGGTCCGGAACTCGCCCGCCCTGCCCAAGCCCGTGCAGCAGCCGCGTCCACCGATCCTGCTCGGCGGGACGGGCCCGAAGCGCACCCCTCGGCTGGCCGCCCGCTACGCGGACGAGTTCAACCTGCCGTTCGCCTCGGTGCCGGACACGGCGGCGCAGTTCGACCGGGTCCGCGAAGCCTGCGTCGAGATCGGCCGGGACCCGGCCGGGATGGTCTGGTCCAACGCCCTGGTGCTCTGCTGCGGGCGCGACGACGCCGAGGTGGCCCGCCGGGCCGCCGCCATCGGCCGCGAACCGGACGAGCTGCGGGCCAATGGTCTGGCCGGGACGCCCGGTGAGGTGCTGGACACCATCGGCCGGTACGCGGAGATCGGCAGCGAGCGGCTCTACCTCCAGGTGCTGGACCTCAGCGACCTGGAGCACCTGGAGCTGGTCGCCAGCGAGGTGATGGCGAAGCTCTGAGTCGACCGCGCCTCCGGGTCAGGCCCGGTGGGCGCCCGTCCGGAACGCGTTGGGGTCGCCCAGCACGGTGTCCAGCCGCCCGTCGCGGTCACTGTCCACATAGGTGATGTCCGGGATCCCGTCACCGTCCACGTCGATCTGGACGACGTCGGCGACGCCGTCACCGTTGAGGTCGGTGACCACCTCCACCGAACCGTCCAGGTGACGGGTCACGATCGACTGTGCGCCGGGAGCGCGCGGTGGCGGGCCCGGTGCCGGCACCGGCGTCGGGGCGGGCGCGGGCGCTGGCGTGGGCCGAGGACCAGGTGTGGGCGACGGGTGGCTCGGCAGTCCGCCGGCCGGCGGCGCGCTGGCCTGCTCGACCTCGGTGCCGGTGGGGTCCAGCTCCTCCTCGGAGGGGAAGACGTCGCCCCGCAGGGCCGGATCACGGTAGCTGCTCATGGGCGTAGGGTTCCCCGACGATGACGAGAACAACCGTGCCCGATCGACCGGTGTCCTCGGTGCCCGGTTTGGTGGAAGATGCGGGGACCGACGCCACGGTCATGAACGGGGGTCCGAGCGTGGAACTGCGCCGGAATCGGGGGTCCCGTGCGCTCGCCTCGGTGTGCGTACTCGGTGGAGTGCTCTTGTTGGTTTATCCCAACGACGGCGCCCTGCTACGGACGATCGTCGCGGTGGGGGCGATCGCGCTCGGCGCGGTGGCGTTGGTCAGCGCGTTGCGGCCGTTCCGGTTCAGGATCCACTCGGAAGGGCTCAGCATCCGGCGGCCTGGCCTGCGTCGGGAGATCGGGTGGGCCGACGTGGACGTGCTGGTCCTCGACGAGCCACCGCGACGCGACGGCTACCCGACGCCGCCGCGACTGCTGCTGGTGCCGGCGCAGGGTGTGCCGCGCGAGCTGGTGACCGCCCGCCACCCGCTCGACGGCCGAGCGGCCGTCGAGTTGCTCGTCCTCGACCAGGTCCGTGAGCAGCCCGAGCAGGTGTCGGCAGCGCTCACCCGCTATGCCGGAGACCGGTTCGTCGACCTGCTCGCGCTGCGTCGCGCCGCCTTCGAGGCCCCGGAGCTCCCAGTCGGCCTGCGTGGCTACCAGATGGACCGGGTCGACAGGTTGATCCGGCGCGGCCAGGACGCGCTGATGTCCGGGGACGCGTCGGCCCGGCAGGCGGCCCGGGGGGAGATCGAACGCGCCACGACGGCCGGTCTGCCGATCGCCCAGCGTGGCTACAACACGTTCCAGACGGATACCGTTCTGGGCGCCCTCGTCGCCGCGTTGGCCGACCACCAGAGCACCGATCGGGAGACCGCCACATGACCGCGCAGGGATCGCAGGCCGCGTCGATGACCGACGTTCCGCGCCGCAACTGGGCCGGCAACGTGCGGTACGCCGCGAAGGCGTTCCACAGCCCCACCTCCGTCGACGAACTGCGCCGGCTCGTCGCCGGCAGCAGCCGGATCCGGGCGGTGGGCAGCGGGCACTCCTTCAACCGTTTCGGCGACACCGACGGTGATCTGGTCAGCCTCGCCGGGCTGCCCCCGGTCGTCGAGGTGGACCACGAGCGTGGGCAGGTCACAGTGAGCGGCGCGCTGCGCTACGGCGACGTCGCCCGACAGCTGCACACCCAGGGGTACGCGCTGGCGAACCTCGCCTCGCTGCCGCACATCTCGGTGGCCGGCGCGGTGGCCACCGCCACCCACGGCTCCGGCCAGACCCACGGCAACCTGGCCAGCGCGGTCGCCGGCCTGGAACTGGTCACCGCCGACGGCGATCTGCTCCGGGTCGACAGTGACACCGACACGTTCGCCGGCATGGTGGTCGGGCTCGGCGCGCTCGGCCTGGTCACCCGCGTCACCCTGGATGTCGTGCCGACCTTCGCGCTGCGCCAGTACGTACGCCTCGACCTGGACCGGACGTCGTTGGACGAGGCGCTCGGCTCGGCGTACAGCGTGAGTGTCTTCACCGACTTCCGGACTTCCCGGCTGCGCGAGGTGTGGCGCAAGCAGGTGGCCGACGAGCAGCCACCCCCTGCGGACTGGCTGGGCACCACCGCCGCCGACCAACCCCGGCACCCGGTGCTCGGGATGCCGGCGGAGAACTGCACCCCGCAGCTCGGCGAACCGGGCCCGTGGCACGAGCGGCTGCCGCACTTCAAGCTCGGCTTCACCCCGAGCAGCGGCGACGAACTGCAGTCCGAGTACCACATCGCGCGGACGGCGGCTGCTGACGCGCTCGCCGCGCTGGACGACGTGGCGGACCTGATCGCCCCGGTGCTGCTGGTGTCCGAACTGCGGACGGTGGCGGCCGACGAGCTGTGGCTCAGCCCGAACTACCGGCGGGACAGCTTCGTGCTGCACTTCACCTGGGTCGACGACACCGCGGCGGTGCTGCCCGTGGTGGCTGCCGTGGAGGAGCGGCTGGCGCCCTTCGCGCCGCGCCCACACTGGGGCAAGGTCTTCGTCACCGACCCGGCCGAGCTGTCCGCCCGCTACCCGCGCTACGCCGACTTCGCCGCGCTCCTGGCCGACCTGGACCCGCAGGGCACGTTCCGCACCGACGTCCTGGACCGCTACTTCCCCCGGTGACCCAGCCGGTGCCATAGCGCTGTGGCATGGGTCGGGTGGGATTGGTGGGGCTCGGGCATCGAGCAGACACTGGCTGATGTCGATGTATCTCATCGACCGGCCCCCGTTCCGGGACCGTCGGCTCCACCCCTCGGAGCGAGACATGCAGCCCGTACCCGCCATCACCCCCGACCCAGTCACCCGCCGCCCCCGCCGCCCCCGCCGCGGTCTGCGGTGGGCGCTCGCCCTGGCCGTGCTCGGCACCGGACTGGGCGCAGCGCCGGCCGCCCACGCCGCCGCCAGCCCGTACGAGCGCGGCCCGGCCCCCACAGTGGCCAGCATCGAAGCCAGCCGGGGCGCGTTCGCCATCGCCCAGAGCACCGTCGCCGCCTCCAGCGTCAGCGGTTTCCGGGGCGGAACGATCTACTACCCGACCAGCACCGCCGAGGGCACCTTCGGCGCGGTGGCGATCTCACCCGGCTACACCGCCACCCAGTCCAGCGTGGCCTGGCTGGGGCCGCGCCTCGCCTCGCAGGGCTTCGTGGTGATCACGATCGACACGTTGTCCCGCTACGACCAGCCGGCCAGCCGGGGCACGCAACTGCTGGCGGCCCTCGACTACCTCACCAACACCAGCGGCGTGCGTACCCGGATCGACCGCAACCGGCTCGCCGTGATGGGGCACTCGATGGGCGGCGGCGGCAGCCTCTCGGCGGCGAACTCACGACCGCAGTTGCAGGCCGCTATCCCGCTGACCGGCTGGCACACCGTCAAGAACTGGTCCGGCGTACGGGTGCCGACGCTGGTGGTCGGCGCCGAGAACGACTCGGTGGCGCCGGTCTCGTCGCACTCGGAGCCCTTCTACACCAGCCTGCCGTCCACGCTGGACAAGGCATACCTGGAACTCAACAACGCCAGCCACTCCGCGCCCACCTCGACGAACGTGACGGTCGCCAAGTACAGCATCTCCTGGCTGAAGCGCTTCGTTGACGACGACACCCGCTACGACCAGTTCCTCTGCCCCGCACCCCAAGCCTCATCAACCATCCAGGAGTACCGCAACACCTGCCCCCACTCCTGACCCCCTGCCCCCTGCCCCCTGCCCCCGCCTTCGCGTCACCGGGAGGGGGTGGGGGTGCGGAGGGTGCTGCGTTGGACGGCGCGGCTGATGTCGCTGGGGGAGACGATCCCTGTCAGCTGGCCGTCCTCGTTCACCACCAGGGCTCGGCCGTCGGCGCACTCGGTCAAGCGGGGGAGCAGGTCGTTGAGCTGCTCACCGGGCTGGGCCAGCACCAGCTCGTCGGCTCGGCAGGCCACCTCGGCCAGCGTGGTGGATGCCCGCCGCTCCGGCGGCACGCCCCGCACCCGGTCGACGGTGACCAGGCCGGTCGGCCGGCCGTCCTCGGTCAGCGGCAGCGCCGAATGCCGGTACGCGAACAGGTAGTGGTCGACGAAGTCAGCGACAGTCATCTGCGCCGAGGCGGTCTGCGGCTGCGGGGTCATCACATCGCCGACCCGGATCCCGCGCAGCGCGGTGCCGGTGCGTGCCTGCCGTTCCTCCATCCCGGCCGCGCCGATCAGGAACCAGCCGATCAGGGCCAGCCAGAGCCCACCGAAACCGACCCCGGACAGGAACTGCCACAACCCCAGGCCGATCAGCAGCACACCCAGCACCCAGCCGGCCCGGGCGGCGACCACCGACGCCCGGGTCCGGTCGCCGGTGGCCTTCCAGACCGCGGCGCGCAGCAGCCGGCCACCGTCCAGGGGTGCGGCCGGCAGCACGTTGAAGATGGCCAGCAGCACGTTGATCCCCGCCAGCCAGGCCACCGCACCGAACAGCAGCCCGCCCTGCCCGGCCAGCGCGAGCAGCGCCGCGATGGCACCGAAGAACGCCCCGATCAGCAGGCTGACCAGCGGGCCGACGCCGGCGATGCGCAACTCCGCGCCCGGGTCGCGAGGCTCGCCCCGCAACTCGGCGACGCCGCCGAACAGCCACAGCGTGATGCCGTCGACAGTCAGCCCGTTGCGCTTGGCCACCACCGCGTGCGACACCTCGTGGGCGAGCAGACCGACGAAGAACACCACAGCCGCGGCCAGCCCGGCGAGGGTGTACGCCACGGGCGAGTGGTCGGGGTACGAGCGGGGGAACTGGTTCGCGGCCAACCCCCACGCGATCAACGCGAAGATGACCAGCACGCTCCAGTTGACGCCGACCGGCACTCCCGCGACCCGGCCAAGCCGGAAACTGGCCCTCATCCCACCGAGATACCCTGCCAGGACGCCGACATGCCGCACCGCCAGCGCGGTCTTGCGTGATCAGGTGATGAGAAACAGCTGTCAGAGGCATTCCAGAGCTATTTCTCATCACCTGATCATGGCAACCGGGCAGGGCGACCGACCGCTCAGCGACCGACCGCTCAGCGGCGGGGGGTTTCGCTGGCGATGGTCGCCTCCCGGGGCAGGGCCGCCGCTCGCAGCGCCCAGTCCAGCGCGTAGTCGGCGATCTGCTCCCAGCCGTCCTGGCCGACAGTGAAGTGTGACCGGCCGGCGAACTGCTCGTACGCGGTGAGGGCCCGGGACTTCTGGTAGAGCCCGGCGTTGGCGCGGACCACCGACGCCGGCACCACGTGGTCGACCTCGCCGGCCATCAGCAGCAGCGGCGCCCGGTCGTTACGCCCGACGTCGACGCGGGCCGGCGAGCGTGGGTCGACGTTGGCGAAGGCGCCCTCGAAGAAGACCCGCCCGGCGCCGGGGACGGCGTAGCGCCGCCAGGCCCGGTCGGAGTCCTCGCGGCTCATCGTGTTGCCGAAGGCGTAGGCGAAGTCGTCAGGTGTGAACGGAACGGCCTTGCCGCGGTTGGCGGGGCTGCGCAGGATCGGAAAGCCCGAGCGCAGCTGACTCAGCGGCACCTTGAGCACCCCCTTCACCGCCGCGGGATGTACCCCCACCACCGCCGCGCCGAGACCCCGATCGGCGAGGACCTGGGCGAACAGGCCGCCGAACGAGTGCCCCATGATGATCGGCGGGCGGGGCAGCGCCCGGATGATCTTGTCGTAGTGCGCCACGATCGTGGCCATGCTCTGCTCGGCGATCGGGCCGGGGTCGTCGCGCAACTCCTCCACGGACCGGTCCATGCCGGGCCAGGCGGGGGCGATGACGTGCATGCCGCGCTCGGTGTACCGCTGGGCCCACCCCTCCCAGCTGCGTGGCGTCATCCAGAGCCCGTGGATCAGCACGATCGTGTCGACCTGACCCTGCGGCGTGGCACCCATCGCGTCCTCCCGGTGTCGCGGTATCGGCCCGGCGGTTACCCGCTGTGCGCGTCCGGAATCCGGCCGCCCTGACAAATGTCACGGTCGGGCCGTGACGACCGCTCCGGGCATCGGGGTACGCCCCGCCGGAGCATCAGTGGCATGACCAGTACGCATCCGGCTGTCGAGTTGGACGGCCTCACCAAGAGCTTCGGCGCGGTCACCGCTGTCGACGGGTTGAGCCTACGGGTGCAGCCCGGCGAGGTGGTGGCGTTCCTCGGCCCGAACGGCGCGGGCAAGACCACCACCATCGACATGCTGCTCGGGCTGTCCCGACCGGACACGGGCACCGTCCGCGTCCTCGGCGGCACCCCGGACGAAGCGGTGGCCCGAGGTCGGATCGCCGCCGTACTTCAGACCGGCGGGCTGCTCAAGGACCTCACAGTGGGCGAGACGGTACGGATGACCTCCCACTTCTACCGGCACACCCGTCCGGCGGCGGAGGTGCTGGAGCGGGCCAGTATCACCGACATCGCCGACCGGGTGGTCGGGCGCTGCTCTGGCGGTCAGCAGCAACGACTGCGCTTCGCGCTGGCCCTGCTGCCCGACCCGGACCTGATGGTGCTCGACGAGCCGACCACCGGCATGGACGTCGAGGGTCGGCGGGACTTCTGGCAGGCCCTGCGCCGGGACGCCCGGCGCGGACGGACCGTCATCTTCGCCACCCACTACCTCGACGAGGCGGACGCGTACGCCGACCGGATCGTGCTGGTCCGGCAGGGGCGCATCGTCGCCGACGGCACCACCGCGGAGATCAAGAACCTCGCCGCCGGCCGTACGGTGCGGGCCACTCTGCCCGGCGCCGACCAGGCTGCGCTCGCCGCGCTGCCCGGCGTGGACGTCGTGGAGGTGCGCGGCGACAGCGTGCTGGTGCGGACCGGCGACTCGGACGCCGTCGCCCGGCACCTGCTGACCCGGACCGCCGCCCGGGACGTCGAGATCACCTCTCGCAACCTCGAGGACGCCTTCCTCGCCCTGACCACAGCGCAGACCGGAGCCTGAGATGACCACCTCCACCTTCACCCGCGCCGGTGTCACCGAGCCGGACCGTCGGCTGCCCGCGCTGGGCGGGTTCGCCCCCGGCGCCCTGCGCATCGAGCTGCGCCGGGTGCTGCGCAACCGCCGCACCCTCGCCTTCACGCTGATCATGCCGGGCGTCTTCTTCCTCATCTTCGGCCTGCCGCAGGGCGGGCAGTCACTGGACAACGGCCGGCCGGTGACGGCGTACGTCATGATCAGCCTGGCCGTGTACGCGGCAATGGTGGCGACCACCAGCGTCGGTGGCGCGGTGGCCACCGAGCGGGCGCTGGGCTGGAGCCGACAGCTGCGGCTCACCCCGCTCCGTCCGGCGGCGTACGTGGCGACCAAGCTGATCACCGCGATGAGTCTCGGTCTGCTCGCGGTCGTCATCGAGTTCCTGGTGGGTGCCGTGGCCGGCGTCCGCGTCCCGGCGTACGTCTGGCTGCTGTCCGGGCTCGCCGCCTGGGTCGGCTCGCTGGTCTTCGCCGCGTTCGGTCTCTTCATCGGCTACCTGGCGCCGGCCGAGAACGTCATGCAGATCATCGGCCCCGTCCTGGCGGTGCTGGCCATGTTCGGCGGACTGTTCGTCCCGGTCGAGGTCCTGCCGGACGTGCTCCAGCAGGTAGCGAAGTTCACTCCGGTGTACGGCATGGGCGTGCTGGCCCGCGCCCCACTGACCGGCGACGGGGTGAGCATGGCGGCGGTGGCGAACCTCGTTCTCTGGGCGCTGCTCTTCGGCGTCGGCGCGGCCCGGCTGTTCCGCCGGGACACCGCGCGGGTCTGACCGGCCGCGACCGCTAGCGTGATCCCGATGGACCTCTCGACCGGGCAGCCCTGGCCGGTGAGCCGCCACTGGCGGGTCACCGGCTGGCTGCTGGCCGCCGTCTGGCTGTTCTTCCTCAACGTGCCGCTCGCCACCGCGCTGCGCCAGCCGGAGCCGTGGCGGCGGGTCCTCGGCGTGGTGGCCCTGGTCGTCTTCGGCGTTGGTTACGTGCTGCTGTTCCAGTGGGCCCGCAAGCTGCGCCAGTCCCTGCAGCCGATCCCGGCGGGCCGGGCGCGGGCCGGGCTGGCGCTGCTGCTCGCGGTGGGCCTGGCCAGCCTCCCGGGCACCGGCGGGGACTGGCTGGCCACCCTGGTCTACGTGGCCGCGGCGGCGGTGTTCCTGCTGCCGCCGTGGGAGGCGCTGGCCGCCGTGGTGCTCTGCGCGGTGACCCCCGTGCTGGCCTCCTGGCTGGTGCCGGGGTGGGAGGCGGAGAACGGCATCGTCTTCGCGGTGCTGCTCGCCTCGTTCGCCATGTTCGGGGTGTCCCAACTGGCCCAGCGCAACAGCGAACTCCGCGCTGCCCAACAGGAGATCGGCCGTCTCGCGGTCGCCGAGGAGCGGTCCCGCGCGGCCCGCGACCTGCACGACATCCTCGGGCACTCGCTCACCGTGGTGGCGATCAAGGCCGAGTTGGCCGGGCGTCTGATCGCTGTCGACCGGGAGCGGGCCGCCACCGAGATCGCCGAGGTGGAGGCGCTGGCCCGGGCCGCGCTGGCCGACGTACGGCAGACGGTCGGGGCGTACCGCGAGGTCAGTCTCGCCGCGGAGCTGGCCGGCGCCCGATCCGCGCTGGCCGCGGCGGGCATCGCGGCGGACGTGTCGACCGAGGTGCCGGAGCTGCCGGAGGAGTGGGACCGGTTGTTCGGCTGGGCGGTACGGGAAGGGGTGACCAACGTGGTCCGGCACAGCGAGGCGCGGTGCTGCGTGATCCGGGTGCACCCGGATCGGGTCGAGATCAGCGACGACGGTCGTGGCCCGTCCACTCCCGACCCGAGCGGGCACGGGTTGGTGGGCCTGCGGGAGCGGGCGCGGCGGCTGGACGCGGTGGTGACCGTCGGCCGTCGACCGGCGGGCGACGGTTTTCTGCTGCGGGTGCACGCGCCGGGGGAGGCCCGGTGAGCGGCGGGTCCACGCCGATCCGGCTGCTGCTCGCCGACGACCAGGCGCTGGTCCGAGGTGCGCTGGCCGCCCTGCTCTCGCTGGAGGACGACCTGACAGTGGTCGCCGAGGTCGGCCGGGGCGACGAGGTGGTGCCCGAGGCCCGACGTAGCGCACCCGACGTCGCCCTGCTGGACGTGGAGATGCCAGGTCTGGACGGGATCGCCGCGACCGCGGCGTTGCGGGCCGCGCTGCCGACCTGCCGGGTGCTGGTGGTGACCACCTTCGGTAGACCCGGCTACCTGCGCCGGGCGATGGAGGCCGGTGCGAGCGGTTTCGTGGTCAAGGACACCCCGGCCCGCCAGCTCGCCGACGCGGTCCGCCGGGTGCACGCCGGCCTGCGGGTGGTCGACCCGACGCTGGCCGCGGAGACGCTGGCCGCCGGGGTCAGCCCGCTGACCGAGCGGGAGACCGAGGTGCTGCGCACAGCGCGGGGCGGTGGCAGCGTCGCCGACCTGGCCAGGGCGTTGCACCTCTCCGAGGGGACGGTACGCAACCACCTGTCGTCGGCGATCGGCAAGACCGGTGCCCGCAACCGGGCCGACGCGATCCGGGTCGCCGAGCAGAACGGTTGGCTGCTCGGCGAGTGACCCCGCCGCCGGTGCTCAGGCGGTCGGCGGCGGGGCGGCCAGTTGGTCGACCACGACGACGCTGCTGCCGGGACGGACCTCGGCGAGCAGTTCCCGCTGGCCGCTGCGGGTCAGCCGGATACAGCCGTTCGTGGTGTTCTCGCCCAGCTCGCCGTCGTGGCTCCAGGTGTGCACCCCGATGTGCGCGCCGCGCAGCCCGGACGGCACCGACTCCGGGTCGTCGGGCACCGAACCGAGGGCGTAGATGTCCACCCCGCCGTAGACAGCCTCCGGCGGTGGGGTGCGGCCCAGGATGAAGGTCCGCCCCAGTGGTGTCTCCTGGCCGGACTGGCCGAGGCTGACCTCCCAGGAGCGCACCGCCTTGCCGGCCCGGTACCAGGTGAGCCGGTGGACCTTGCGTTCCACCACGATCTGGTCGCGCAGCGGCACCGTCTCGAACCCGCCGGGCGGCAGCCAGGCGAGTCGCCGGTTGGCCGAGGGGAGCAGGACGGCCGTCCAGCCGGCGCGCCGCTGGGTGATCGGCATGGTCAGCTCGACACCGCGGATGGTCGGTTCGAGGAAGGCGCGCGGCCGTCCGCCGGGCGCGTCGTACGCGGCGATCCGTCTGGTCGGGTGCACGCCGTCGGTCAGCGGTGTGACGTCCATGCTGTGGGGATCGGCGGGGAACCCTCCGGGCGCGGGGTCGTAGTCGACCACCGGCAACCCGTCCGGGGCGGGCGCGGCCGGGGGGATCGACTCCTCCGGGCTCTGGTCCACACTGCTCGGAGTCGGGTCGGCTGCCACCACGTTGCGGTCGTCGGGGGCCGTCGAGCTCGGGGTGAGGGCCTGGCCGACCAGCAGCGCGGTCACCAGCAGCGCGGGTACGCCGATGGCGGCGGCGATCCAGACGCCGCGACGACGGTACGGAGTCTTTCGGTCAAACGGCACGAAACCACTCTATGGTGGCGGATGCTCCGGGGCCCCCGGTTCGGCGAGACCCGCCGTCCGGGGGCCCCGGTCGAATCAGATTCGCGCGCCGATGTGGATGGCCACGGCGTCGTGCGCCGGCACGTTCACCGCGAACCAGCCACTACCGTCCACCGTGATCACCGGTCCGCTGCACGTGCCGCCCGCGTACGTGCCGTGGATGACGTCGCAGTATCGACCGGCGGGCAGCCCCGTGAAGTAGGAGCGGCCGTTCACCGCCGTGTCCTCGTCGTTGACGGTGATGAAGCCCTTGCCGCTGCGGCTGAACGCGATGTGGTTGTTGCCGTTGTCGTACCAGTTGGCCACGCCGGCGCCCTCGGTGGCGTTGCGGAAGCCGACCATGTTGGCGATCACCGGCCAGCGGTGTTCGCACTCCCAGCCGGAGTAGCAGGTGGCGTTGAGCGTCTTGTTGGCGCCGTCCGACGGTGGGCCGGCGTCCCGGTTGCTGAAGGTGTAGCTGGACATGACTGTCGGGGAGCCGTACGGCCAGGCCAGCATGAAGGCGCTCGCCAGCGCGTAGATGCCCCGGTCGCGGTAGGTCAGCACCCCACCGGAGTCGCGCTGGGTGTCGTGGTTGTCGACGAACACCGAGGCCGGGCCGGTGGGCAGGTGCCCCCAACCCTCGCCGAAGTTGCGCAGGTACGCCAGCCGCTCCGAGCGGAACACCCGGGCCAGGTCCTTGCCGTAGCGGAACTCGTGCACGTCACCGTTGCCGGTGTACTCGGTCGGCTGCACCGGCTCGCCGGCGCCGTGGATGACCTCCTGCACGATGTAGGCGGAGCGGGACAGCTTGCCCCTGATGGCGGCGATGTCGGCGGCCGGCATGTGCTTGCTGGCGTCCATCCGGAAGCCGTCGACGCCGAGCGAGAGCAGGTCGTTGAGGTAGGAGGCGATCTTCGTGCGGACGTAGTCCGACTCGGTCCTCAGGTCCGAGAGGTTGACCAGCTCGCAGTTCTGCACCTCGTACCTGTCGTTGTAGTTGGCGATGTCGTCGCCGCCGTTGCGGCCGCAGTGGTGGAAGTCCTGGGTCTGGTAGATGCCCGGGTAGTCGTAGTGCGAGTAGGACGAGCCGGCCCAGCCGGTCCCGCCGTTGTCCTGGCCGGACATGTGATTGATCACCGCGTCGACGATCACCTTGACCCCGGCGGCGTGGCAGGTGTTCACCATCGACTGGAACTGGGCCCGGGTGCCCTTGCGGGACTCGATCCGATAGCTGACCGGCTGGTACGCCAGCCACCACTGGTTGCCCCGCACGTGCTCCTGCGGGGGCGAGACCTGCACGTAGCCGTAGCCCTTGGGACCGAGGGTGCTCTGGCACTCGCTGGCCACCGAGGGCCAGTTCCACTCGAAGAGTTGGACGATGACCTTCTTGCCGCCGGACGGGGCGGCGACGGCCGGGGGTGCCGTCACGGCGGTGGGAACGAGCAGGCTGGCGATCAGGCCGAGGGCGAGGAGAGCCGGGCCGCGTCGACGTCGGTGCATGGGGACTCCTGACGGGGGCGGGAGCGGGGGTGGTGGTGCGGTGGGGGAGTACCGGCTTGCCGAAATCTTGCAAGCCGGGCTGAAATTTGCTGAAAGGTTACAAGCGTGTTGCGGCGAGTGTCAACGCATGGACATCCGTCGCTGTCCAGATCGGTGGGTGGGTGCGGGTGCAACGCACAACCGCGCCCCTCGGTTCGATGTCGGCCCAGAAATTTCCCTCGGCGGGTGATCCGCGCGCCCCGCCGGTCCGTACTGGATGGGGGAGCAGGGGTCGGCCGGTGGTGCGCCGCCGCGAGACGATCGAGGAGCAGATGGCCCGGGCACAGCAGGACAAGAAGGCGGCGACGGTCCGGACCAGCGCCAGCAGTCGGGGGGTGCGTACCCCGTCGCGGTCGGCGAGCGCCCTGCTGATCGCGTCGGCGCTCGCCGCGCTCTGGGCGGCGATCATGCTGACCGGCGTCGGCCAGACGGCGTACGCGTACGGCTTCTTCTTCACCGAGTTCTTCGCCGGGGTGATCTCCCTGGTGGCGTTGAGCCTCACAGTGATGCTCGGCCTGCTCGCCACCGACCGGCTGGTGCTGCGCATCCCGCACCGGGTGCTGATGCAGTCGGCGCACCGGGCCACCGGTGTGCTGGGCGTTGCCGGGCTCGGCTTCCACGTCCTCACCAAGATCGCCACCGGGCGGGCGGCGGCGACCGACGCGCTGGTGCCGTTCGTCGGCGGCCGGGGGCTCTACATCGGGCTCGGCACTGTGGCCGCGCTGCTGATGGTCAGCGTGATCTGGACCGGCATCATCCGCGCCCGCTTCGCCGACGTCGGTCCGAAGTGGCTGTGGCGCACGCTGCACTCCACCGCCTACCTGGCCTGGCCGTTCGCTGTCTTTCACGGCCTCAACGCCGGTCGGGCCTCAGCGCCCTGGGTGATGTTCAGCTACCTCGGCTGCATCCTGCTGGTGGTGCTGGCCCTGCTGGTCCGGTTCTCGGTCACCATCGGTCGGCGCAGCCGCGAGCAGCACCAGGCAGCGGTGCGCAACGCGGTGATGGTGGGCCGGGCCGAGGAGGCGAAGACCGCCCGATCGCTGCTGGCCGGGTTGGGTCGGCGCAGCAAGGCCGCCGACAAGCGTCCCGCCTGGGCGGAGACCACCACCGCCACCTGGGCCGCGCCGGCCGCGCGACGTGACCCCGAACGGTTCACCGTCCCGGTGGTGCCCGAGCCTGGTTCCCTCGTCGAGCCGACCCGGCCGAGCCGACGTCGACGGGAGGAGGAGCCGGCCGCCCGCCGCGACACCGAACGGTCCTCGCGCAGCCGGCGGGTGGAGGAGACCACTTCCAGCCGATCGGCCCGCCGCAGCGTGGAGGAGACCGGCACCCGCCTACGCGACGAGGAGGAGCTGGAGCCGGTGACCCGGCGGCGTGGCTCCCGTACCCGCGACGAGGCGGTGCCGACCGGTCGGCGTCGCGCCGACGAGCAGACCTCTGAGCGGTCCCGTCGCCGGTCCCGCAGCGAGGACGACGGCAGCCGTTACTCGGCGCCGCCGCAGCCGACCTTCGACGACGCCGAGGAGCCGTGGGACAGCCCACGCCGGTGGCAGGCCGACGACCCGATCTCCGTCGGGCCGATCTCGGCCGGCCCGGTCTCCAGCAGCCCGATCTCGTCGGCGCCGCGCAGCGGCAGCGGTCGACACAGCGTCGATGACGATCTGCCCGAGGAGCCGGACTACTGGCGCCCGCCGGCCCGGTACGTGCCGGACGAGGTGGCGCCGCCCGTCGACGACACCCCGACCCTTGTCGACCTGGCATCCCGGCGCGCCAAGCGGGCCGCCGGCGAGGGCAAGTCCAAGCGCCGCAAGGCCAGCGCCGACGCGGTGGACGGGGCTTACTGGGCCGGGCTGCGGGGTGAGGCGAAATGATGCGGACCGCCGTGCCACCCGTCGCCTGTGTGGGCGAACCCCGGCTCACCGCCGGTTTCGCCGAGTACGGCCGGCTCGACCTGCTCGCGCACGAGGAGGTGCACGGACCGATCGGCCCGATGGAGCCGGCGCAACTGCTCCAGCTCGCCGAGGGCATGCAGCTCAGGGGGAAGGGCGGGGCAGGGTTCCCGTTCGCCCGCAAACTGCGCGCGGTGCTGGAGTCCTGCGAGCGGCAGGACCTCGCCGCCGTGGTGGTGGTCAATGCCAGCGAGGGGGAACCGGCCAGCTGGAAGGACAAGGTGCTGCTGACCCGCGCCCCGCACCTGATCCTGGACGGCGCGGCGCTGGTCGCGTACGCGCTGGACGCCGACGAGATCGTGATCGGCGTGGCGGACGACGGGGTCGGCCGGGACTCGCTGATGGAGGCGCTCGACGAGCGTCGGATGCCGGTGCAGACGACGATCGTCACAGTGCCGCACCGGTTCATCTCCGGCGAGGGCGGCGCACTGGTCAACGGGATCAACGGGCTGCCGCACATCCCGCCGGGCACCAAGAAGCGCTCCAGCGACTCCGGGGTCAGCGGTCTACCCACCCTGCTGTCCAACGCCGAGACGTTCGCCCAGCTCGCCGTCGGCGCCCGACTGGGCCCGTACGAGTACGCGGCGCTCGGCACCGACGACGAGCCCGGCACCGTGCTGCTCACAGTGACCGGCGCGGCGGGCCGACCGGCGGTGGTGGAGTGCACCGCCGGTATGCCGCTGCGCGACGTCCTCGACCTGTGCGAGGTGCCGGCCACCCAGGGCATCCTGATGGGCGGCTACCACGGCAAGTGGATCACCCCGGAGGCGGCGGAGACCGCCGAGGTCTCCCGCAGGGGCCTGGCCGCTGTCGGCGGCACCCTCGGCGCGGGCATCATCATTCCGCTCGGTGTCGACACCTGCCCGCTCGGCGAGGCCGCCCAGGTGGTGCGCTACCTGGCCGGCGAGTCCGCCGGCCAGTGCGGGCCGTGCAAGATGGGCCTGCCGGACCTGGCCCGCGCGGTGGACCTGGCAGTGGCCGGCAGTCAACCGGCGGACGTGGTGCGCGCCGCCGCCGGCGAGGTGAGGGGCCGGGGCGCGTGCAGTCACCCCGACGGCACCGCCCGGTTCGCGCTCTCCGCGATCGAGGTCTTCACCGAGGACCTGCGGCTGCACAGCACCGGCGACGGCTGCGGCCGGCGGGTCAAGGGCGTGATGGGGCTGCCGGGCGCACCCGACGCGAACCCGCAGAAGCTCACCCTGGACTGGTCCCGCTGCGACGGGCACGGCCTCTGCGCGCACGTCGTACCGGACTTCATCCGGCTCGACGCGAACGGATTCCCCGCCTTCCCGGCCACCCCCGTGCCGACCTGGCTGCGCGAGGGCGCGCTGAAGGCGGTCAAGCTCTGCCCGGAGTTGGCTCTCCGACTCGCCAAGGCCGAGTAGCCAACCGTCAGGCCCAGCAGGGGTCCCTTCCGGACCGGAACGGAGAAGCGGATGCGGATCAGCAGGGCGTGGACAGCGGTCGGGCAGCTACGCCGTGCCGCCATCGCCGGGGCGCTCGTGGTGGCCCTGTTCGGCGTCGCCGCCTGTACCGGCACCGCGCCGGGTGGGCCCGCCGCCGCCGGATCGGCCCCGGCCTCGACCGGCGTCCCGCCCACGCCGACCGGCACGGCGACCGGCGGACCCCCCGCCGCCCCGGTGCAGGTCCCGGCCGTGCTGCGCTTCACCGGGACCACCCTCGGCGGGGCCGCGTTCGACGCGGCACAGCTCGCCGGCAAACCTGTGGTGCTGTGGTTCTGGGCGCCGTGGTGCGCCACCTGCGCCAGCCAGGCCTGGACGGTGGCCGAGATCGAACCCCGGTACCGGGACACCGTGCCGATCATCGGCGTCGCCGGGCTGGGCGAGCGCAAGGCCATCAAGGACTTCGTCACCGAGTTCGACCTCGGCGCGACGCGACAGATCGAGGACACCAAGGGCGCGCTCTGGAAGCGGTTCAAGGTGACCGAGCAGAGCATCTTCGTGATCATCGACCGGAACGGCGCTGTCGTCCACCAGGGCTTCCTGGACGGTGAGGCGCTCACCGCCAGGGTCGCCGCACTGGCCGGGGCGTGACCGCCACACTGCTGCTCGCGCTGACCGCCGGCATGCTCGGCGCGGTCAACCCGTGCGGCTTCGCGTTGCTGCCCGCGTACCTCTCGCTGTTGGTCGCCGGGACGTCGGACACCCGCGGCGCGGTCGGCCGCGCGCTCACCGCGGCGGCCGGGCTGACAGTGGGGTACGTGCTGGTGTTCGGCGCGTTCGGCCTGGCGCTCGCGCCGCTGGCCGGCTGGCTGCGGCCCCGGCTGCCGTGGCTGACCGTGGCGCTCGGCGTGCTGCTGGTCCTGGCCGGCTGCTGGTTGCTCGCCGGTCGGCGGCTGCCCGCCCCCGGCTGGTCCGCCCGGGCGCCCCGGCTGACCCGGTCCTGGCCGTCGATGGCGCTGTTCGGCGCGGCGTACGCGCTGGCGTCACTCGGCTGCGCCATCGCGCCGTTCCTGGCCATCGTCGTGACCAGCCTCCAGGCCGGCTCGACCGGTCAGGGATTGGCGCTGTTCGGCGCGTACGCCCTCGGGATGGGTCTGGTGGTGGCTGTCGCCGCGCTCGGGGTGGCGCTGCTGCGCGACGGCCTGGTGGCCCGGCTGCGCGTCGCCGGCGCGCTGGTGCCCCGCCTCAGTGGCCTGGTGCTGCTGCTCGCCGGCGGCTACGTCGCCTGGTACGGCTGGTACGAGCTGAGGCTGGCCGCCGGCCGCCGCGACGCGCTGCACGACCCGGTAATCCAAGCGGCGTCCCAGCTACAACACACAGTGGCCAACACCCTGGATGAAACCGGCCCAACCCTGCTCCTGGCCGCCCTGGCGGCCCTCCTGCTGCTAACTGCAGCCCGAGCCCGCCCCCGCCCCCACGCCCCACCCAACCCTGTTGATCATGAAGTTATTGCCGTGACACGCCGAGGCGAGAGGCAGTAACTTCATGATCAACATCGGGGAGGGCGGGGCCGGGGTCGTGGGTCGGGCTAGCGGGGGGTTAGGCGGTCCGTTCCTAGGCGGTCCTGGAGGACCTTGGGGACCAGGACGCTGCCGTCGGCCTGCTGGTACTGCTCCAGGATGGCCGGGAAGAGCCGGCTCGTCGCCAGCGCCGAGCCGTTGAGGGTGTGCACGAAGCGGGTCTGCTTGCCGCCCGGCTCGCGGTAACGGATGGCCGCCCGACGAGCCTGGTAGTCACCGGCCCAGGAGACCGACGACACCTCCTTGTACTTGCCCGTGCTCGGCATCCACACCTCGATGTCGAGGGTCTTCTTCATCGAGGCGCTGGCGTCACCGGCCGAGAGCAGGGTGCGCTGGTAGTGCAGACCCAGGCCCTCGACCAGGCTCTCGGCGTGGGCGAGCATTTCCTCCAGCGCCGCGTCGGCCTGTTCCGGCAGGGTGAACTGGAAGATCTCCACCTTGTTGAACTGGTGCCCCCGCACGGTGCCGCGCTCGTCCGAGTGCGAGCCGGCCGACTCCCGCCGGTAGCACGGGGTGTACGCGAACGCCTTCAGCGGCAGCTTCGGGGTCTCCAGGATCTCGTCCTGGTACGCGCCGAGGATCGCCGTCTCCGACGTGGGCAGCAGGAACTGGCCGCGCGGGGCGGACGCCGAGTCCAGGTGGTAGACGTCGTCGTAGAACTTGGGGAACTGCCCGGCGGCGAAGCCGGCCGAATCCAGCAGCAGGTGCGGCGGGAGCAGGAACTCGTAGCCGGCCTTGATGTGCTGGTCGACGAAGTAGTTGAGCAACGCCCACTCCAGTCGGGCCCCGACCCCTGTGTACATCCAGAAACCGGACCCGCCGAGCTTGACCCCGCGCTCGTAGTCGACCAGGCCCAACGCGCGGCTCAGCTCCACGTGGTCGCGGACCTTCTCGATCACCGGCGGCTCACCGAAGGTCTTCACCACCCGGTTGGCTTCCTTGCCGCCGGCCACGACGTCGTCGCTGGGCAGGTTGGGCAGCTCACTCATCGCGTCGCGCAGCCGGGCCTGCACCTCGTCCAGCTGGGACTCCAGGTCGGCGAGCTGCCTACGCTCCGCCTCCGGCGCGACGGCCTGTGGCTCCTCGCCGGCCCGCTTCGCCTGCGCGTACGCCCGGGCCTCGGCCTTGCGGCGCTGCCGCTCGGCGTCGATCTCCGTGATCAGGGCGCGACGTTCCTGGTCGAGCCGCTGGATCTCGTCCAGGGCACTGGTGACCTCGGCGGGATCCAGACGCTTCGCCAGCGCGGTCGCCACCGCCTCGCGATCCTTCCGGATCAACTCCATGTCGAGCATGCTGCTCCGTACGCCTCCGTCCGGGGTTCACTGGTGAACCATCAGATGCTACCGTCGCGGCCCTCTCGGCCCGGGACGGGGAGGTTCTCCAGCCGGATCGGCATGAGCACCGAGTAGGTGTCCGCGTCGTCCGGTCGGCGTACGGCCAGCGGGGCGATCGGCCCATCCAACTCCAGCACCAGCTGCGGCGCGCCGGCCGCGTTCAGCGCGTCCAGCAGGTAACCACCGTCCACCCCGACCCGCAGCGCGTCGGTGCCCAGGTCGGCGGCGGGAAGCAGCCGCAGCCCGCCCCGGTCGTCGACGCCGAGCACTGTGACCTCCCGGGTCGTGCCGTCGTGGTCGAGGGCGACGGTGGGGGCCGCCGGGTCGGCCAGCGCGGCGCGCAGCGCTGCCACGTCCACCGGGATCCGGCGCGCGGTCGGCCGCTCACCGACGGACTTGCGCAGCAGCCGGTGATAGTCCGGAAAGTCGTACGGCAGGGCGGTGCCGGTCAGCGTGCGGTCGGCCACCCGCACCCGCAGGTCCGCGCCCGCCACGGTCAGCCGTACCGGCCAGGTGTCGGCGGTGTCGAGCAGTGGCCGAAGCTGGTCGACGAGGGTCACCGGCAGGAACACCCGCACCGGCGGCCCGTCGACGTCGGCCGCGGCCCGAGCCAGCGCGAGCCGGTACCTGTCGGTGGCGACGAGCCGGACGCCGTCGGACTCCACGTCGAACAGCACTCCGGCGAGCATCGGCAGCTCCCTGTCGACGCCGACGGCGAAGCGCACCGCGTCGAGCGCGGCGGCCAGGGCGGCGGGGCCGGCCAGGAGCGTGGTGGCCGTCGGCGGGGCCGGGTCGACCAGGGCCCGGAGCCGGTCGACCTCGCGGCGGGCGTCGCTGAGCCCGTCGGCCAGCCGGCGCAGGTGCGCGTCGAGCAGTTGGTGCACCACTGCCGGTTCGGCGCGTACCGCCGCGGCGATCTCCGGCACCGGCATGCCGATCCGACGCAGCCCGGCCACCAGCCGGGCCGGGGCGATCTGCTCCGCGGCATACCAGCGGTAGCCGGTCACGGGGTCGACCACTGTCGGCTCCAGCACCCCCGCCGAGTCGTAGAAGCGCAGGGCGCTGACGGTCAGGCCGCTGGCCCGGGCCAGCTCGCCGATGCTGTGCAGGTCGCTCACGCCGGGCATCCTGCCCCCTCGACCCGGTCGAGGGTCAAGCCGAGGGCTCCCGCGTCTCCTGCTTGAGCACCCGGAAGGTGAGCCCGGCCCGGACGAGCCGGTCGAACAGCGCGTCACCCATCGCGGCGACCGGGGTGAGCTGCCCGGCGGTTGGCGGCAGCTCGTCGAGTGCCAGGCACAGCGCCGACTCGGCGAGCATCTTCGCCGTCTCGTCATAGCCGGGGTCACCACCGGCGACCTCGGTGACCACCCGCTGCCCACCGCCGGTGCCGACGAACCGGACCCGGAACCAGGACGACGCCCGCTGCTCCGCCGTGGGCCCCTGCCCGGATGCGAGCCGGCCGAGCAGCCAGCGTCGGCTGGGCGGCAGCTTCACCAGCCCGATCAGCGCGCCGAGCCCGGCCGCGCCGGCCAGCACTGTGGGCAGCCGCTTCACCGCGGCGAAGTGCCGGTAGCGGAAGTCCGGGCCGTACTCCGGGCGGGCCGCGGCCGAGCGGCGGACCACCTGCGGGTCGATGGTCGGCAGCGGCACGGTCCAGATGCCCAGCTCCGCCGAGCGGGCGAGCCGGCCGGGCACCGCCCGGACCCGCCGGTCGGTGGGGCGTGGCTCGACCGCCCGGCGATCCCGGGCGGCCCGGCTGGCCTGCCCGGTACGGGAGAACGCGGTGAGCGCCGAGTGGTAGGTGCCGGCGGAGAACCGGCCGCCGGCGCGCACGTACCCGTCCACGGTGATCGGGACGTCCGCGGGCAGCTGCTTGACGGTGAACCAGACGCCCAGGTCGTGCGGGATGGAGTCGAAGCCGCAGGCGTGCACCAGCCGTGCGCCGGTGCGTGTCGCCTCGGCGTGGTGACGCACGTACATGAGGTCGACGAACTCGGGCTCGCCGGTGATGTCCAGGTAGTCGGTGCCGGCCCGGGCGCAGGCCGCGACCAGCGGTTCCCCGTGGTGGACGTACGGGCCGACCGTGCTGGCCACCACCCGGGCGCTTCGCGCCACCGCCCGTAGGGAGTCGCCGTCGGTCACGTCGGCGGTGAGCAGCGGCAGGTCGGCCAGGCTCGGGTCGATGGCGGCGAGCCGGTCCCGTACGGCGGCGAGGCGCTGCGGGTTGCGCCCGGCCAACGCCCAGCGCAGCTCGGCCGGCGCGTGTCGGGCCAGGTATTCGGCGGTCAGGCCGCCGGTGAACCCGGTCGCTCCGAACAACACCACGTCGTACGTTCGCTCGCCAGTCATCCTCGGAGTCTGCCATTCGTGGTCGCCGATCAGCGATCACGAGGAGGCGGTCACGGCGTGAACACGGCGCGTACGCAGCCGTCGGCCCGGTCCCGGAACAGCGCGTACCCCTCGGGGCCCTGCGCCAACGGCAGCCGGTGGGTGGCCAGGTGTTCGGTCCGCAGCTCGTCGCGGGCCATCCGCTCCAGCAGCATCGGCACGTCCCGCAGATCCGGTCGACCGACGCCGCGCAGCGTGAGCCGCCGCTCGGTCAGCGCGCCCAGCGGGAACGCGTCGACGAACCCGCCCGCCGTGCCGAGCACCACCACCACGCCGCCCTTGCGACACACGTGCACGGCCTCCCGCAGCGCGTCCGGTCGGTCGGCGTGCTGGCCACCGAACCGGTCGGCCCTCGACCGGGCCGGTGGCGTGCCGACCGCCACCACGCACACGTCCGGCCCACGCCCCCCGCTGCGCTCGCGCAGCTCGGCCGCGACGTCGCTGCGGCGGTAGTCGAGCGGCTCGGCGCCGGAGTGCCGCTCGGCCATCCGCAACCGCTCCTCGTGCCGGTCCACGACCAGCACCCGGGCGGCGCCGCGCAGCACCGCCGCCCGGGCGGTCACCTGGCCCACCGCCCCGGCGCCCCAGATCGCCACCACGTCGCCGGAGCGCACCGCACCCAACTCGGCAGCGAGCCACCCGGTCGGCGCCACGTCGGCGGCGAACACCGCCCGGTCGTCGTCGACGGCGTCCGGCACCCGGAAGGCGCTCACGTCGCCGTACGGCACCCGCACGTACTCGGCGTGGCCGCCCGCGAAGCCGCCCGCCGCCCGGGGCCGGCCGAAGCAGCCGGCGTCGGAGCGGGCCCAGTCGGGGTCGGCGCTGGGCAGGTCGGCACGGGCGTTGTCGCAGCAGGAGTGCAGGCCCTGGCGGCAGTACCAGCAGCCGCCGCAGGCCACGCTCGCGCCGACGACCACCCGATCGCCGGCGCGGTGTCGGCGGACCCCGGGGCCGACCTCGACCACGTCACCCAGGAACTCCGCGCCGAGCACGTCGCCGGGCCGCAGCAGCGGGTGGCGGCCGGCCAGCAGCGGCAGGTCACCTCCGCAGGTGGCGCTGCGCCGGACCCGGACGATGACGTCACGCTCGTTGCGCAGCTCCGGGTCGGGCACCTCGCGTACCGCCAGCTCGTCGGCGGCCACCCAGCACAGCGCCCTCACCCGTGGACCTCGGGGCGGTCCAGCGCGGAGCGGTCCGCGCGGAGCACCTCACCGGCCTCCACCCATTGCTTGATCTGGCGCAGGGTCCGGCGCACGAGCAGACCCGGGTCGTCGCCGACCAGGTGGGCGGCCAGCCCGGTCGGCGGGGTGACGCCGGCCAGTGGCCGGGCGGCCAGCTCGGTGCCCCGGTCGCCGGGCGCCGGGCGTACCCGCACCTCGACCGCCCCCTCCAGGCGGCGCAGTGGCTCCGGCCAGCGGCCGTCCGGAAGCACCTGCTCCGGCGGTCGGTCGACGGTCACCACCTCCCACCGGGCCGACGCGTCGGCGTCGCCGTCCGCGCCGGGCCGGCCACCCCGATGGGGTACGCGCAGCAGCCGCGCCGCCCCGGCCAGCGCCGCGCCGCCGAGGGCGGGTCCCGCCCGCGCCAGCCGTCCCATCGGTACCACCCGTCCTCGGAGTTCACGTCCCCCGATCGTCGGTCGCGCCCGGGTGAAGCGCGCTCGCCCGGAAGGGGTGAACCGGCCCGTGCCGGGTAACCGCTCGCCGACCGGGGGCGGAGCGCGTGGTGGGGGTGGGGCTGGGTGCCGGAACAGGAACACGTACGTGTCGAACCGGCACCGGGGCCACCGCTGTTGGCGTCCCGGCTGACGCCGGCCGTGCCGCCGGAGCCGGTGGTGGCGCGGCCCCGCCTGCTGCGCCGGTTGGACGAGGGCAGCGCGGGACCTGTCACAGTGGTGGCCGCCCCCGCCGGCTGGGGCAAGACCACCCTGCTCGCCTCCTGGGTGCGGCTGGGCGGCGCGCCGCCCGACGTGGAGCCGGGCGCTGTCGTGCCGGACTCCGGCGACCTGTCGGTTTCGTCGGCTGACGACCCGGTCTCGGCGTGGATGTCGGTGGAGGCCGGTGACGACTCCGACCGGCTCTGGGCGTACCTCGCCGCGGCGTTGCGCTCGGCGACCGGGGCGACGGAGGACGGCCCGGTGCCCGACCGGCCGCCGCGCTCCGACCAACTGGAGGCGCTGGCCGCCACGCTCGCCGCCGCCGACCGGCCGGTGCTGCTGATTGTGGACGACCTGCACCGGGTCGCCGACCCGGCGGCGTTGACCGGCCTGGAGTTCCTGCTGCGGCACGCCGGACGCCGGCTCCGTCTGGTGATCGGCGCGCGGGCCGGACTGCACCTGCCACTGCACCGGCTCCGCCTCGCCGGCGAGCTGACCGAGATCGGCCCGGACGAACTCGCGTTCACCGACGACGAGGTGGCCGACCTGCTCACCGCCCACGCCGCGGCGCTGCCGGCGACCGCCGTGCGCCGGCTGCGGGAGCGCACCGGCGGCTGGCCGGCCGCGCTGCGCATCGCCGCCCTGGCGGTACGCGGACAGCCCGACCCGGAGCGGTGGGTGGGGCAGTTCGGCGGGGACCAGCCGGAGATCGCCGGCTACCTGCACGAGGAGGTGCTGGCGACGCTCGACCCGGGCGAGGCGGACCTGCTGCGCCGTACCGCCGTCGTCGACACCGTCTGCGCGGACCTGGCCGAGGCGTTGACCGGCCGCGCCGACGCCGGGCAGGCGCTGGCCGACCTGGCCGGGACCGGTGGTCTGCTGCACCGGGAGGACACCCGGCCGCCCTGGTACCGGTGCGAGTCCCTGCTCGCCGATCTGCTCCGCGCCGACCTGGCCCGGTTGCCCGCCGACGAGCTGCGCGAGCTGCACGCCCGGGCCGCCGACTGGTACGCGGGCGACGGCCGGCCCGCCGACGGTCTGCGGCACGCCCTGGCCGCCGGCCGCTGGGACCTGGCCGGTGACCTGTTCGTCGCGCACTGGCCGGAGCTGACCCGCTACGACCGGGACCCGGTGCACGCCCCGGCACCCGCGCAGCCGCCGGCGGAGGTGATCCGCGCCGACCCGGAGGTGGCGTTGGCCTGCGCCGCCGAGCGCGCGTACGCCGGTGACCTGCCGGCCGCCAGCGGTCACCTGCGGACCGCCGCCGGGCACGCCGCGGGACTGCCGGTGCCGCGCCGGGACCGGTTCCTGCGGTTGGTCACCGCGCTGGAATTGACGGTGGCCCGGCTCGCCGACGACCGCGCTGAGGTTCGGGCCGCCGCCGCTCGCCTGCTGCGCACCCGCCCGGCGGAGGCCACGCCGACCCGGCTGCCGACCGGTTCCGCCCCGACGGCCGGTGGTGGTGGCGCCGCCGACGACCTGGACCTGCGGGCGTTCACCGGCACAGCGCTGGGGCTGGTCGAGTTGGCCGACGGCGCGCTTCCCACCGCCCGGTTCGTCCGGGCCCGGGCAGCGGCTCGCGAGGCCGGCCGCCAGCGCACCGAGCTGGTCGCCGCGAGCCGAGCCGCGCTGCTGCTCGCGCTGCGCGGCGAGCTGCGGGCAGCCGAGCAGGCGGCCCGGGACGCGCTCGGCATGCCGCCCTGTCGGGGCTGGGCCTGTCGGCTCGACTGCGGCCACGCGTACCTGGCTCTCGCCGTGGTGGCGCTGCTGCGCGACCAGCCCGAGGAAGCCACGGCGAACCTCGCCCTCGCCCTCCCGGCGCTCGACACCGCGGGCGGCTGGGCCGGCAACCCCGAGGTCGGCGACGACTGGCTGGCCGCCGCCTCGGACGAACCAGTGGCGGCGGCGGTGGCCGCGCTGTGCCGGGCACAGCTGCGCCGCGACTCCGGTGACCCGGCGGCCGGCCAGCGGCTGCTCGTCCGGGCCCGGGAGGCGCTGGCCGGCCGGCCGTCGGCCGCCGAGGTGACCGGTCTGCTGCGGGCCACCGAAGCCGAACTGAGGGCCGCGCGAGGCGACCTGGACTCCGCCCGCGACCTGCTGGCCGACGCCGCCGACGAGGGGGCCGACCCGGTGCTCGCTGTGACGTTGGCGAAGGTGCACCTGCTCGCCGGCGACGCCGGCGCCGCCGAGCGGACCCTGCCGGACTGGCAGGCGCCGGCCGCCACGGCCTGGCCGCTACCGGTACGCCTGGACGCCGGTCTGCTGGACGCGGTGCTGGCCGAGCGCGCCGGGGACGGACGTCGGGCGGGTCGGATCCTGGAGCAGACGCTGGACCTGGCCGGCCCGCAGGGCTGCCGGAGGGTCTTCACCCGCGCCGAACCTCAGGTGCGGGACCTGCTGGCCGTGCACCTGGACGCGGGTACCGCGCATTTCGCGCTGGTCAGTGACCTGGTGCGGGGGGCCGGGCAGAGCACCGCCGGGCCGTCCGTCGGGCCGAGGGGCGCGCTCGACGAGCCGCTCACCGAGCGGGAGCTGACCATCCTGCGTTACCTGCAGAGCATCCTGTCCAACGTGGAGATCGCCAGCGAGTTGTCCCTCTCGGTCAACACTGTGAAGACCCACGTCCGCAACATCTACCGCAAACTCGACGCGACCCGCCGGCGCGAGGCGGTCCGACGGGCGCGCGAGTTGCGGCTGATCTGAGCGGGTCAGGCGTTGGCGGCGGCGTCCGCGGCCGTCAACAGGTCGGGCAGGTCGTACCCGCCGTCGTGCCTGATGCCGTTGACGAACAGGGTGGGGGTGCCGTTCACCCCGCTGCGGATGCCCCCCACGAAGTCGCGGCGCACCCGGTCCGCGTGCGCACGGTTCTCCACCTCGGCGTTCAACTCGTCCGGCGGCAACCCGACCTGCTCGACGCCGAGCGAGAGGTGCACCGGGTCGAGCTGGTCCTGATGCTCGTAGAGCCAGTCGTGCATCTCCCAGAACCGGCCCCGAACCCCGGCGGCCTCGGCCGTCTCGGCAGCCCGTTCGGCGTACGGGTGCACGTTCGCGATCGGGAAGTACCGGTAGACCAGCTGTACGGTTTCGGCCCGCTGCCGCAGCAACTCGTGCAGGTTCGGGTACGCGGCACCGCAGAACTGGCACTGGAAGTCGCCGTACTCGACGATGGTCACCGCCGCGTCGGCCGGCCCCCGGATGTGGTCGTCGCTGGTCACCGGGTCTCGAAGTCGGGCGGTGACCTGCAGTGGCGTGCTCATCCGGCCATCACCTTCCGATCGGCGGCGAGTCGGTCCAGCGCGTCGAAGATGCCGTCGGCGCCGGGATTGACCTCGGGCGGCGACAGGTAGCTCCAAGCCACCTTCCCCGCCGGGTCCAGCACCACCAGCGCGCGAGCCGCCTCACCGTTCGACATGTACGCGCCGTAGCTGCGGGCCACCTCGCCCTTCGGCTCGAAGTCGGCCAGCAGGGGGAATTCGATGCCCCGGCTCTCCGCGAACGCCCGGTGTGACCATTTGCTGTCCACCGACAGGCCGAGCACCACCGCCTGGTACTGGGCGAAGACGGGTGCCGCCGACTGGTAGAGCGACATCTGGTCGCCGCAGACCGGGCTCCAGTCGGCGGGGTAGAAGGCGAGCACGACCGGCCGGCCACGGAACTGCTCGGGCCCCAGCAGAGCCCCGTCCGGGGTGGCCGGCAGGGTGAAGCCGGGCGCGGTGCGTCCCGGCTGGATCAGCCCGTTCGGATCACTCATGCCACCAGCCTGCTTCCGGGGTGGGTGATACGGGCTCACCCACCCCGGGTGGTTCCGCGTCTGCTCGGTGCCCGCCGAGCGGGCGCCCGCGTCCGCTCAGCCCAGCACCGGGGCGACCGCGATGTGGTTCTGCACCTCCCGGATGCCCGGCGCGGACCAGGCCACCTGCTCGACCTCGGCCCGTTCGGGCATCGAGTGCACCAGCCCGGCGAGTATCGCGGTGTCGCCGTGCACCCGGACGCTGATCCGTTCGGCCTCGGTCGCTCCGGCCCGGGCGAGGGCGTCGACGATCCGGTCGGCCAGGTTGCGGGCTTCCGGCGCGGTGGCCGGTCGGACGGTGATGCCGTTGCTCACCCCGCGTACGCCGGTCAGTCGGGCGACCGCCCGTTCGGCGGCTCGGCGCTGGTACTCCCACTCGACGTCGCCGTGCAGCGTCACCCAGCCGGCCGAGACGGTGACCTGGAGCTTCTCGACGGGCACGAACGCGTCCCACTCCAGCCCGTGGCTGGCCGCGGCGGCCAGGTCGCTGTCGGCGCGCTCGGTGCCGTTGGTGAGCTGCACGGCCACGTCGTTGGCGACGGCCCGGACCGAGGTGACCCGGTGGGCGGCCCGTTCGGCGGCCCACTTCTTGGCGTAGCTGTCCACGCGGCCGGTCAGGGTGACGACGCCCTCGGCGACGGTCACGCCGATCTCGTGCGGCTGCACCCGCGGTTCCCAGGTCAGCTCGTCGAGCACGGCGGACTGGATGTCCTGGTCGGTGCGGTTGATCTCCGCGATGGCCATCTGTCCCTCCTCCGCTGTTCGATGGCGGACCGGTGCTGGCGTGCGGCCGAAGGTCCGCCGTGCTGCGATCCTGCCGCTGCCCCGGGTGAGTCGCCCTCGCCCGGACCGGGTGACGGCGCGGCCCGACCTGGGCGGCAGGGGTGGGAAGCGAGGACGAACATCGATGATGGGAGCGCTTCCAAAGCGAGCGTCCTTCGGTTACGGTAATGGCGTTCCTCGATTGCGGGAACCGTCGCGTCGGGTGGTGGAGCCAGGGCAGCTCCGCCCGTCCCCGTCGTCGTGCTCGTCCCCCGGGCACGACGTCACCCGGATCATCACCCGTGCACCGGTCCGCCGGGCCGCCTGAGGGGTCCGGCAACCCGGCGGACCGGCCCCACCCACCCACCCACCCACCCACCCCGCTGATCATGGAGTTGTGGTGGGCGAAATGCTGGTCCCTGCCACAATCGTCCACCACCACAACTGCATGATCGACGCGGGCGGGCCTGGACGAACGACGTGCGGGCCCCGCTCGACCTGAGTCGATCGGGGCCCGCAGTGGTGCTGTCGGTCAGATGGCGGGGGAGTTGGGACGGTCGACGTCGACGAACTCCACGTCGTCGACGGCGCGGTCGTCCCGGCTGCCGGCGGCCCGAGCGGCGGAGCCGACAGCCCAGCCGACCGCCGCGCCGACGAGCGCGGCGCCGATCAGGAGCGTCCAGGGCAGTGCCGGCTGGCGGCCGGCGAGCGCGTCGAAGGCCAGCGAGGCGCGGCGGCGCGCCTCCTCGGCGGCCGATCCCACCAGGTCACCCGCCCCGTCGGCGAGGTCGCTGCTGTTCTGGCGGGCCGAGCGGGCGGTGTCCCGCACACTGTCTCCGGCGTAGCTGACGGCCGAGAGCAGGTGCTCCCAGGCCTGGTCCGCAATCCGCTCCGGCTTGCTGCGGCGGTCCAACAGGTTGGTTCCGAACATCGTGGTTACCTCCTCAGGTGCCGAAGCCGCCGGCCACTTCGGACTTCGGCGTCTTTCCAGCGCGTCACGGTGTCGCCTACCCCGCAGTGCCCCACGTCAGCCGGACGCAAACCCCGACGTCAGCGGAGCACCGGTAGCTCGGCGCGCCGGAACCCGGCGCGCCTGCCGACTCAGCGCACCGCTGAGACGGCGACACCTCGGGCGAAGTCGTCGTCATCGTCGTCATCATCGCCTCCGCCACCGAAACCGCAGGCCAGGACGAGGGCGAGCAGAACACCGACGCCGGCCAGGCCGGCAAGTCGCTTGATCATCGAAGATCCTCTCCGTCGCGGGGTGTCCCGGCCGATGCTAGGGCGTGTCGGCAAACGGCGGCGCGGATCGCGCCGGCCAGCGGTGGGCGACACGCCGACGGCACACGGGGCAGGCGTACGTCCTGAGCCGCTTGTCGGGTGCGCCGGGTCCGGACCGCTACCCTGGTTCGGCGGCGCGTCGGTCACGACCGATCGGCGATGGTCAGATAACGAAAGTCCTGAGTAATCAGATACTGAAAAGTGCGGATATGGGTGGCTTTGTGGGCCCGGATCCGCGAATTGCTCATCCCGAGGGGTGGCGACCGAGGCCGTCGGAGGAATACTCTCGGTCGCGGCCCGCGTACTGATGAGGCGCCCGGGGGACGGGCGGGTGGAGGTGCTCGCGTGAGCCTGTCGATCGTGAAATCGGTTCTGTCCGGTGGTGTCGTGGAGATAGCCCCGCGGGGCGAGATCGACGTCGACACAGCGTACGAGGTGCGCGAAGCGATCGCAGAGGTGCTGGCCAAGGGCCGCCCGCTGCGCATCGAACTCAACATGAGGTTGGTCACCTTCATCGACTCGGTCGGCATCAGCGCCATGGTCGCCGGCTTCCAGACAGCCGAGGTCAGCGACGTCAAGCTGGTGGTCACCGAGCCGAGCCGGTTCGTGCACCGGCAGCTCTGGGTGACCGGCCTGCTCGGCCTCTTCGGCGCCCCGGAGCCCTACTTCGCCGGCGCTGCCACCCCCGAGGTGCTGCCCGGCGCCTGAGCGCGTCGGGCGTCTCCGTCAGGGCTGCTCGTCCAGGCCGGTCAGGTCGATGTCGGTCGCCTCGGTGACCGCTCGGATGGCCGTCACCGACGCGTACCCGGCGGCGAGCAACGCCACGTCCGTGCCCGGCTGCGCGGCCTGCCCCGGCTCCTCCAGCGAGGTACGGACGAACCCGTGGCCGGATTCGGCCACCGTCATCTGCACCTGACCGAAGCTGGCCAGCGTCCCGCGCCGCACCCCGCGCAGCTGCCCGTGCGGCAGGTCCGGGGTGTTCACGTTGAGCACGCTCTCCATCGGCGCGGAGGTCAACCGGGGGAGCAGGTCCAGGGCGACCCGCGCGGCGGTGCTCCAGTGCCGCTCGGCGTCGCGTACCCGGGCGGCGGCGTCCACGGCGGCGCCACCGCTCGCGGCAGTCGCCTCGCCGGCGGAGAGCACGTCCAGGGAGACCGCCATTGCCCGGCAGCCGTTGGTGGCGGCGGTGAACGCGGCGCCCACGGTCCCGGAGTGCAGCACCGCCCGGCCGGCGTTCGCGCCCCGGTTGACGCCGGAGAGCACCACCGACGGCGGTGGGCCAAACGCCCCGTGCAGGGCGATCAGCGTGATGAAGCCCGGTGACCCGGCGACCCCGAACGCCGGCACACCCGCCAGGTCTGGCAGCGGGTGCTCGTCGACGACGACTCGCCCGTCGCGTTCGATGGCGCTCATCGCGGCGCTGGTGCCGCTCGCCTCCTCCATCGGCGCGGCCACCACCACGTCCAGGCCCCGTTTCCGGGCAGCCCAGGCCAGCGCCTGGATGCCCGGCGCCGCGATCCCGTCGTCGTTGGTGATCAACACCCGCACTGTCACCGCTCGGCCACCCGCTCGGCCAACTCGTCCGGGGTGGTCCGCTCCTGTTGCCGGCTGTCCGCCGGCACCAGCCGGACGCGGTCCACCAGGCCGGTGATCGAGTCCAGCCGCCCGGTGCCCAGGCCGTGCCGGGTCACGTTCAGCGCGCCAGCGGCGGCGCCGGTGCGGATGGCGGTCCGAATGTCACCGCCTTGGGCCACGACGGCCGCCACTCCGGCGGTCATCGAGTCGCCCGCGCCGCGCGGGTCGGCGGCCTCCAGCCGCGGCATCTCGACCTGGAACAGTTCCCCGTCGATGAGCGCCAACGCCGGCTGGTCGGCGCGGCTCACCACCACCGTCTCGGCGCCGCCCGCGTGCAGCTCGTACATGGCCCGGGTCAGCTCCTCGGTGTCGTCGCTGCGGGCGCGACCGTCGCGGATCAACTCCTCGTGACTCACCTTGAGGAAGAACACCCCGCTCTCCAGCACCGAACCGAGGTGGTCGCCGGAGAGGTCGACCACCACCCGGCCGCCGTTCGCGCCGAGGTCGGCGGCGAAGCGTCGGTACAGGTCGGCTGGGACGAGCCACGGTTCGTTCGGCCCACTGAGGATGCTCACCGAGGCCCGCAGGCCCTCGCCGAGGGCGAGGTTGTACAGCTCGTCGATCTCATGCCGGCTCAGCGGCTGCCCGGGCACGTCGGCGACCTCCTGCCGGGAGCCCTCGCGGCGATCGTGCACGTACCCGCCGCTGCCGGAGTCACGGACCACGACCTTGAGATCCACGCCCTCGCTGACCAGCAGCGGCTCCAGCACCTGGCCGATCTCACCGCCGAGGGCGGCGCAGAGCACCACGTCGACACCGAGGGAGATCACCATCCGGGCCTGCCAGACGCCCTGCCCGCCGGGGTGCAGGTGCAACTCGGGGTGGTCGTTGGGCTGGTCCACCGTCACCGTCAGCTGTGGGGTGGGCGCGAAGACCATCACGTGCCCACTCATTGGTCGTCGCCGTTCATCCTGGCCGCCCTCCGGCACCTTCGGAAGATTTTGTACTAACCGACCCTAATGGCGCAGGGGGTGACAGGTCGCCGCATCGGCCCGCTCCGGCGCGGCGCTGAGGGGACGTGGGGCGTTGCCAGCCAGACATCGGTACGGGACGATCGGGCGACCAACGACGGCGGGAGACGGTGTGGTCAGCAGGGATACCTTCAGCTACACCGTCCAGGCCCGGTGCTCGCCCGCCGAGGCGGTGGCGTTGCTCGGCGACCTGACCCGGCAGGGCGAGCTGCATCCGCTGATCGTCCGGGTCCGGCGGGTGCCGCCCCGGCCCGGCGCCCAGGCCAGCTACACGATCAACGACCGGTTGGCGGCCGGTCCGCTGCGCTTCCGGACCACCTACCACGCGGACGTGTTGATCAGCGAGGCCGACGAGATCGTCATGGTGGCCCGCCAGTGGCCGGCGACCACAGTGCGCAACCACACCCGACTACGCGCCGAGCCGGACGGCCTGGTCCGCATCGACGTCGAGATCACCCTGACCGCGCCGACGCCACTGTTCCGGTACGCGTTCCGCCAGGCCCAAGCCGCCCACCTGGCCCTCGCCACCCGGCTGGGCGCGGCCCTGGACCGCACCGGCAACCCCCCACAACCGGCCTGACCAGCCCCGTCGGCTCACGTGCCCAGCCTCGCCCCTGCTCGCCGATCATGGAGTTGTGGTGGGTGACGTGGTTCGTCTGGCGGGACGCCGGCCCCACGGCTTGTAGGTGGACAGCACCGTCGCGATGATCATCAGGCTGGTCGACACCGCCGGCGCGATGACCAGGTCGGCGCGGTCCCGTGTGGGCAGGGCAGCGCCGACCACTCCGGCGTGGCGCAGGTTCGGGGTGAGCAGGAACAGCACCAGCCCGACCATCACGGTGGTGAGCACGAGCTTGACCAGCACCCAGCGGTGGCGCAGCAGGCCCCACGGGGTGAGCAGCGAGCTGGCGACTCCGATCAGCCAGACCAGGACGCTCAGCGGCGCGAACAGCACCGTGCCGACCAGGGCCGTGACCGGATAGACCACAGCCGGGTCGGCGCCCCGCTGCACGGCGATGCCGAGGGTGAGCAGCACCAGGTCGGCGCCGAGCCAGCCGAGCGAGGTGACGAGGTGCAGGGTGAGCAGCGCCTTGCGGGTGGTGGGTCGGATCCGAGGCATACCGCGATGCTGCCCGCCGACCGCGGCCGGGTCGTCCGACGACCGACGACATCAGGGGTACGCCCGGCGACGTAGCCCGGCCCGGACACACGTGATGCCTGTGAGTCATGACGATGACTCACAGGCATCACGACGCGTGGCTCAGTAGACCGACAGGTGTACGTGGTTGGTGTGGTCCGTGGACGGGGTGCCGTGCGCCCCGCTGTACGACTTCCACCCGCTGCTGGGCAGCCAGATCTGCCTGTACCAGATCACGTAGAGCACGGCGAGCCGGTCCGCGTTGCGGATGAAGTACGCGGCCAGGTTGTTGCCGTACGTCTTGTCACCGCCGGTGGCGTTCCCGCCGAAGCCGCCCTTCTGCGCCGCGAAGTCGCAGGCCCGGCCCTTCGGGTGTTCACCGGAGCCGCTGGGGCGGTGGCACGAGACGTACCGGGTGAAGCCCGCGGCCTTGGCCTGGTTGAGCGCGTGCAGGGTGCGTGGCGTGATGCAGCCGCTGGCCGGGGTGGGGTCGTTGACGCTGCACGACTCGGAGGGCCAGGAGCCGTCGGAGTTGCGCGGCGCGGCCGTCGCGTTGGCGCTGGATGTGCCCCGGTTGGAGCCGGTGTCGGCGGTGGTCTGCGGCTTGGGTGTGGTGGCCACGGTCAGGGCCCGTTCGGCCTGCTCCTTGCGCTTGGCCATCACCGCGACCTGCTTGCGCTGTTCGTTGATCTCGCCGTCCAGGGCGACCCGGGTGCGGTTGGCCTTGTCCTTGCTGTTCAGCAGGTCGCGCAGCACCCGGTCCTCGTTGGCCGCCACAGCGTCCAGCGCGGCCGCGCGGTCCATGAAGCCTTCCGGAGTGTTGCTGTTGAGCAGCGCCGACATCGCACCGAGCCGGCCGGTGCGGTAGGCCACCTCGGCGATCTCGCCGACCTTGCCGTTGCGCTGGTCGATCTCGACCTCGATGGTCTTCAGCTGGGTGGCGAGCTGCTTCTGCCGTTGCACCGAGGTGTCCAGGGCGCGCTTCGCGTCCAGGTAGCCCTTGCTGGCCGCCTCGAGTTGGGCGCGCAACGCCGGGGTGCCGCCCTCCTCGTCGGAGTCGGGTGCGGCGGCCCGCAGGCCGGTCGGGGGAGCGGCCGAGGCGGTGCCGGCCGGGAGCGCGACGCCGAGGGCGAACATCGCGACGATCAGGGCCGCCAGTCGGGCGGCGGGTGGTCGTGCTGGTGCCACTGCGCATGTCCTTCCGTCAGCCGCCGACCGGGTTAGCTGACGGGTTCGGGACGGAAGATCCCTACCGCTGACGCGGATGCACCCCAGGAACGTGGTTCCCCGGTTCGCCCAGCTGGGCGATTAGGCGACGACCACCACCGGCGCCGGGAGGGCGCCGCCTGGTGGAGGCCGGGACCGAGCCTACCGGTGCCGATGGGACCCGTGCAGCCAATGTGACGGACGGTGCGTGCGTCACCACGGAAAATCACGGCTCCGTCACCATTCGATCGAGCCACACGCTCCGGAGGCGGCGCCGGGCTCGATCTGCAACGTCGCGTGCTCGATGCGGAAGTCGTCGTGCAGGGCCGTACGCGCCGCGGTGAGCACCGCGCCGACCTCCGCGCCGGGTGCCATGGTCAGGTGAGCGGAGGCCACCTCCATGCCCGAGGTGAGCGTCCAGACGTGCAGGTCGTGCACCTCGACGACACCGGGGACGGCGGCCAGCCGGTCGTGCACGGCGGTCACCTGGAGGTGCTCCGGGGCGGCCTGCACCAGGATGCGGATGGCGGCGCGGGCCAGCCGCCAGGTGCGCGGCAGGATGAACACGCCGATGGCGACCGCCACCAGGGGGTCGGCCCACCACCAGTCGGTGACGGTGATGAGCAGCGCCGCGCCGATGACGCCGAGCGAGCCGAGCAGGTCACCGAGCACCTCCAGGTAGGCGCCCTGGAGGTTGATGCTCTCGCGCGCCCCGGCGCGCAGCAGCGCGAAGGCGGCGATGTTCGCGAGCAGGCCGAGCACGGCCACCGCGAGCATCGGGCCGGCGATGACCTGGTGCGGGTCGCCGAAACGGCGGATCGCCTCGATCACCACGTAGATGGCGACGCCGGAGAGCAGGACGGCGTTGGCAAGCGCGGCGAGCACCTCGAGTCGATAGAGCCCGAAGGTGCGCTGCGGGTCGCCGGTGGCCCGCCGGGTCGCCGTGATGGCGGCGAGGGCCATCCCGATGCCGAGCACGTCGGTGAACATGTGCCCGGCGTCGGAGAGCAGGGCGAGCGAGCCGGTGTGCAGGGCGACCACCGCCTCGACCACCATCAGGGTGGCGAGCAGCCCGAATGCCGCCCAGAGTCGACCTCGGTGCTGGTGTGCGGCATTGGCGACGGACCCATGGTGGTGGTCATGACCTGCGCCCACGAGAACCACCTTCCGCCGCTGGTCGGGAACCGGTCAAATATATGTTCACATCGCAATGTGTGCAAGTGTACGGGCAGCGCCTCCCGCTGGCGGCAGTACGCACACGTCAGCCGGTCGGGTCGATGGTGGTGAGCCGCTGGGTGGCCCGGGAGAGCGCCACGTACAGGGTGCGCACCCCGGCGCCCGGATCGGCCCGGATCTCGCTCGGGGCGACCAGCACCACACCGTCGTACTCCATGCCCTTGGCCTCGAGGCTGGTCACCACCTGCAACCTCGGCGCGCCGAGCGCGCCGAGCCAACCGGCGACCTCGTCCCGGCGGGGGACTGGCGTGATCACCCCGACCGTGCCCTCCACCTCGGCCAGCAGGCCGGCGGCGGCCTCCACTGTCGCGGTCTCCAACCCCGTCGCGGGCACCACCAGCTCGACCGGCTCGACGCCGGTGGAGCGCACGGCGGTCGGCAGCGGCAGGTCCGGGTAGAGCCGGCGGATCTCCGCCGCCGCCACCGCGAAGATCTCCGCCGAGTTGCGGTAGTTGGTGGTGAGCGTGAAGTCGTGTCGCTTGCGCCGGCCCAGCGCCTGGTCGCGGGCTCGGGTCAGCTCCTCCGGATCGCCGGTCCACGCGGTCTGCGCGGGGTCGCCCACCACCGTCCAGGAGGCCAGTCGGCCGCGCCGACCGACCATCCGCCACTGCATCGGCGAGACGTCCTGCGCCTCGTCCACCACCACGTGCGCGTACTCCCGGTAGTCCTCCGGACGCTCCCGGGCCGCCGCGCGGGCGGCCCGCTGCCGTTCACCGAGGGTGCTCAGCTCGCGGACGCCGCCGGCGAGCTGGAACGGATCGCGTCGCGCGCGGGCCGGCTGCGCGGGCTTACCAAGTAGGGCGTCCAACTCGTCCAGCAGAGCCACGTCGGCGATGGTCAACCCGGCCGGGTCCAGGTTCCGGTACGCGGCGTTGAGCAGCCGGATCTCCGCCGAGGAGAGGATCCCCCCGGCGTACCGGCGCAGCCGGTCCGGCTGCGCCAGCCAGCCGAGCACGTGCCGGGGATGCAGCCGAGGCCACCACGCCTTGAGGAACTCCCGGAACTCTGCCCGCTCGGCGATCTCCGCCTCGAAGGCCGGTTGCTCCGGCAGGCGGCCGCTGCTCAGCTCGCGGGCCTGCGCCCAGAGCGCGGCGAACACCCCGTCGAAACCGGCCCGGCGCACCTCGTTGCGTCGTGCGCCGCGTTGCAGCGCGCGGTCCCGGATCCGGTCCAGCGCGGCCCGGTCCAGCCGCAGCAGCGTGCCGCGGTAGAGCAGCCGCAGCTCACCCGGGCCGCCCGGCACCGCGTCGCGGGCCGCCCGCTCCAGCACCCGGCGCATCCGCAGCGAGCCCTTCACCGCCGCCACCTCGGGCGGGTCGGGGCGGGTGGCGGTCATCCCCGGGAAGAGGGTGCCCAGCGAGTGCAGGGTCGCTGTGTCCTCGCCGAGCGACGGCAGCACGGAGCCGATGTACTCGACGAAGACCGACGACGGGCCGACCACCAGGATGCCGCCGCCGGCGTAGCGGCTGCGGTCGGAATACAGCAGGAACGCGGCCCGGTGCAGGGCGACAGCGGTCTTGCCGGTGCCGGGGCCGCCCGCGACGATCGTCACCCCGGAACCGGGCGAGCGGATCGCCTCGTCCTGCTCCCGCTGGATGGTCGCCACGATGTCGCGCATGCCGCGGCCGGTGGCCTTGGAGAGGGTGGCCAGCAACGCGCCGTCACCGACGACGGTCATGCCCTCCGGGGCTGCCGTCGGGTCGAGCAGGTCGTCCTCGATCCTGGTGACCCGCTCGGCGCGGGACTGGATGGTGCGGCGCCGCACCACGTCCAGCGGCTGCGCCGGGGTGGCCTGGTAGAAGGCGGCGGCGGCCGGCGCGCGCCAGTCGACGACAAGCGTGACGGCGTTCTCGTCGCGGATCCCCAGTCGCCCGACGTGCAGCATCTGACGGTCGCGCAGGTCCAGCCGGCCGAAGACCAGCCCCTCGTGCTCGGCGTCCAGGGTGTGCCGCCGCTGCGCCGCGTGGAAGACCATCGCGTCGCGCTCGACCAGGGCGCCGTGCGTGCCCACCCGGGCCATCCGGTAACCGTCACGCTCGGCGCGGACGGCCGACTGCCGCAGCTCGGCCAGTCGGGCGTACACCCGGTCGAGGTGTCGTTGCTCGACGGCGATCTCCTGCTCCAGGCCGGTCTGGTCGGTCAACGCACGCTCCTTCAGAGGTCGCCGGCAGGCGGCGGGAACCGCGCGGGCCAACCGAGAAGAGTACGGCCCTGGGCCCGACCCGCCGCGCCCGAGGTGCGCGAACGTGCTCAGGCACCCGCCTCGGCGGGGGTCGCACCAGTGTGGGCCGGCGGCGATTCGGCGAGCACCCGCCGCAGCACGCCGGTGAGCGCGGCGTTCACCTCCTCCGGCCGTTCCAACATCAGCATGTGCCCGGCGCCTGGACAGACGGTCAGCTCCGTGGCCGGCAGGGCGGCGGCGATCGACTCGGCGCACGGCGGCGGGGTCAGCCGGTCCCGGTCGCCGACCAGGGCGGCGGCCGGCAGGTGGGCCAACGCGGCGAGGGTGTCCAGTCGGTGCTGGGTGCCGATGGAGGCGCGGAACCCGCCGATCGAGCGCAGCGAGGCCCGAGCCACCGCGGACGTCACCAGGCGGATGTCGGTCGGTTCGCAGCGGTCACCGAAGAGCATCCACCGGATGCTCGGTTGCAGCGCGTTCAGCAGTGCCCGGGGCGCGCGCCACGAGCCACACCGGGCCAGCACGCCGGCGCCGGTCGTCTCGGCCAGCCGGATCAACCGGGCGATCCGCGGCGAAAGCCCGTAGACGGTGTGCGTGTGCCCCTCGGCGGTGGTCGAGACGAAGACCAGGCCGGCGGTGCGGGCGGCGAAGTGCGCGGGGTGGCGGTGGGCGTACTCCATGATCGTCATGCCGCCCATCGAGTGCCCGACCAGCACCACCGGGCCGGTCGGCGCGACCGCGTCGATCACCGCGGCCAGGTCGTCACCCAGCTGGGCCAGGGTGGCAGTGGGGAGCGCCATGCAGCTGGACCGGCCGTGCCCCCGCGCGTCGTAGGCGACCACCCGTACCGCGCCGCCGAACGGCGGTGCGGCGAGCGCGTCGACCTGCCGGTGCCAGGCGCGCCCGTCCAGCGTCCAGCCGTGCAGCAGGATGGCGGTGACCTGGGCGTCCGTCGGGCCCGTCGCCTCGACGTTGAGCCGTACGCCGTCCGGCAGACCGACCTCGAACCGCTCCGGCATCGCCACCTCCCCAGGGCCGCCCCGTACCACCAGCACCTCCGATACCCGGCGGTAACACCGGCTACCCGCCATGACACCACGCCAATCGCGCCGTGGCGAACATTCCCGACCTCGCCCGTGCCGGACGGCGGAGGGCCAAGCTGAACGGCATGGGGTCGTCGGGAGCGCCCATGGGCGCGACGTCGGGGCAGGGGCGGCAGGCCGGCGGTACGCCTCGCGCCGCGCTGGCCGATCTGCTCGCCGGCAATCGGCGGTTCGTCAGCGGCCAGCCGGTGCACGGACACGACGTCACGGCCGCCGCCGCGGCCTCCGGCGACCAGCAGCCGTACGCGGTGGTGCTGGGCTGCATCGACTCCCGGGTGCCGCTGGAGGCGATCTTCGACCAGACCTTCGGCGCGATCTGCGTGATCCGTACCGGGGGGCACGTGCTCGATCGCGCGGTCTGCGGCTCGATCGAGTACGTGGTCGGCCAGCTCGGCGTACCGCTGGTCATGGTCCTCGGCCACGAGCGGTGCGGCGCGGTGCAGGCCACGGTGGAGGCGCTTCGCACCGGGCAGCGTCCCGGCGGGTCGCTGGCGTACCTGGTGGACGAGATCGCCCCGGCGGTGACCGAGGCGGGGCTCGACGACCCGGCGGTGCAGCCGCTGGCGATCCGCCGGCACGTCCGGCGCACGGTGCGCACCCTGCGCGAGGACGATCTGCTGGCCGGGCCGGTGGCCGCCGGCCGGGTGGCAGTGGTCGGCGGCCTCTACGACCTGGCCACCGGCGAGGTCGCCCTGCTCGATCCGGCCTGACCCGCCCCGACACGCCAAACCGCCCGCCGGGAAGTCCCGGCGGGCGGTCAGTTGGTGCGGTGGGGGAGGGCTCAGCCCTCGAAGACGCCGGCCGCGACCAGGCGCTTCTCGGTGGCCTCCCAGCCGTCACCCGGGTGGGTGGTAGCCAGGTTGTTGATCTCCGCCCGGATCTTGGCGGCGTGGCCGGCGGCGGCCAGCACGCGGATCTCCTCGACGAAGGCGTCGGAGTCCGTGCGCAGGTGCGCGGTCTTGCCGTTGGTCAGGTTCCGCACGTAGGCGTGCTTGCCGCCGTTGAGCGGGATGAGGTACTTGAACTCGCCCAGCACGCTGAGGGCGCCACCCTGGCCAGCCTGGCCGGCCCGGACGGACGCGCGCGCGGTCTTAGAGGTGTTGCTCGCCACGGAGGTACTCCTTGCAAGACGTACGGGAGGACTGGACGTCCGGGGGCTGTGTGCGGGTCGTACGTGACTCGACCCGCGAAGGTGTAACGCGGCATAAGCCGCCGGTGGAACTGTACAGGACCACGACATCATGCTGGTCGTCGCGGTGTCCTGAGAGGCAACGGCGACCACCCGTCCGGCTATTCCACCCGGCGTTTTTTCCGATTCCCTGGCGCACCACGCGTCACAGGAGTCATCATGTGTTGCAGCAGCCACCTGGGTGGACGAGGTCGTAGGGGAAGACGCACCTCGCTCTCCGGGAGGTCACCGTGCCAACGCGTGGCGTCGTATACGTCCACTCGACCCCGCTCGCCGTGTGCTCACACGTCGAGTGGGCGATCGCGCGCGTCCTAGCCGCGCCGGTCAACCTGCAGTGGACGGCTCAGCCCGTCGACCCCGGCGCACGCCGGGCCGAGTGCGGGTGGACCGGTCGTCCGGGGACGGGCGCCGAGCTGGCTGCTGCCCTACGGCAGTGGCCCATGATCCGTTTCGAGGTCACCGAGGAGCCGAGTCCCGGTGCCGACGGTGAGCGCTTCATGTACGTGCCAGCCCGTGGCCTATTCCGGGCAACGGTCGGCGTGGCCGGCGACATCCAGCTCGGCGAGGACCGACTCCGGGCGCTGATGGCGGCCTCCCGGGCTCCCGAGGCGCTGGCGCACGCTCTGGACAAGGCGCTCGGCACGGCGTGGGACGCTGACCTGGAGCCCTACCGGTACGCCGGCGACGGCGCCCCGGTGACCTTGCTCACTCGGGTCGGCTGACCCGGCCGGCGGGCCCGCTGGCCGTAGCCGTCGCGCCGCTGACGACCGGTAAGGTCAAGTTGCCCCGATAAGGGAGAAGCTGGTGGGATGGGCGGCGTGTCGAATCGCCCGTGGCGCGCCAGTGTCGCTGTCGCTGCCCTGACCGCCCTGCTCGTCTCCGGCTGCTCAGGTGACCCGGAGCGCCCCACGCCGACGCCCAGCCCGGTCGGCACGTCCGCGGGCCCGAGCGTCCCGGCCGCGCCGCCGGCCAGCGACCCCGCCAGCCGCGCTGCCGCGCTGGTGGCGACGCTGTCCGACGAAGACCTGGTCGGCCAGGTGTTGATGCCGTACGCCTACGGCGACTCGGCGACGAAGGTCTCCGCCGGCTCGGCGGCCGGTAACCAGGCCCTCGCCGGGGTCGACACCCCCGCCGACATGATCGCCAAGTACCGGCTGGGCGGTCTGATCCTGGTCGGCTTCAGCGCCGACGACCCGACCAAGGGCAACCAGGAGACCACGAACGTCGACAACCCCAAGCAGGTGCACGAGCTCACCACCGGGCTGCGTACCGCCGCCGGTCGGCTCGCCGCCGGTTCCGCGCCGCTGCTGATCGGCACCGACCAGGAGTACGGCGTCGTCACCCGCGTGACCGACGGCGTCACAGTGCTGCCCAGCGCCCTCGCGGCCGGCGCGGCCGGTGACCCGAAGCTCACCGAGGCCGCCTGGCGGGCCGCCGGCGCCGAGTTGGCCGCGATGGGCATCAACATCGACTTCGCCCCGGTGGCAGACGTGCTGGCCACCCGCAGCACCGTGATCGGCTCCCGGTCGTACGGCGCCGACCCGAAGCAGGCCGCCGCGCAGGTGGGCGGCGCGGTCCGTGGCCTCCAGGCGGTCGGGGTCGCGGCCACCCTGAAGCACTTCCCCGGGCACGGCCACAGCGCCGACGACTCCCACCAGGACCTTCCGGTGCTCACCCAGTCCGCCGCGGCGTTGCAGAGCGGCGCGTGGCCGCCGTTCACCGCCGGGATCGACGCGGGCGCGATGGCAGTGATGTCCGGTCACCTTGACGCGCGCGCGATCGACCCGGGAACCCCGGCGACGTTCTCGCACAAGCTGCTCACCGACGTGCTGCGCGGCCAACTCGGCTTCAAGGGCGTGGTGATCACCGACGGCATGAACATGCCGCCCGCGAAGCGCTGGGCCCCGGGCGAGGCGGCGGTCCGGGCGCTCAACGCCGGCAACGACCTCATCCTGATGACCCCGAACGTCGGTCAGGCGTACGACGGGCTGCTCGCCGCGCTGCGCGGCGGATCGCTGCCCCGGACCCGGCTGGTCGAGGCGGTGACCCGGGTGCTGACCATGAAGTTCCAGCTCGCTGAGCTGCCGGCGGCGCAGATGTCCACGCTCAACACCCCGGCGCACCGGGCGGCGGCCGAGGCGCTGGCCGCCGCCGCCGTCACAGTGCTGCGGGGCGCCTGCGGCCCAGCGGTACGCGGGCCGGTCACCGTCACCTCGTCCGGCGGTCGGGACGGCACCCGGGCCACGCTCACGGCCGCGCTGACCGCCGCCGGGGTCCAGGTGAAGCCCAGCGGCGGCACGGTAGTGCACCTGGTGGGCTACGGCGACGGTGCCAAGGACCTGCGCGCCGACGCGGCGGTCACTGTCGCCATGGACACCCCGTACGTGCTGGCCGACGCGAAGTCACCGACGCTGCTGGCGACGTACTCCTCCAGCCGGGCGTCGATGACCGCCCTGGCCGCGGTGATCGCCGGCAAGGCCCGACCGGGCGGCCGGTCCCCGGTGGCCGTTCCCGGACTGCCCGCGACGACCTGTCGGACCTGACCGGCCGGGCACGGACTCAGCCGCCGGCCGGTGCCCGCGCGACGGAAATCGGGTCGCCACCGCCCCGGTCGGTCTGACAGCCTCACCGCATGGGAGCGGCAGCAGGATTCCGGCACGAGCAACGGGCGGACGGCACTGTGGTGATCACCCACCACGGCCGGGTCGCCGGCACGCTGCGCGGCGCTCGGGCCGCGGAGTTCCTGGCCGAGGTCGACGACGATCCGCAGTTGGTGATGGCCCGCTGGACGGGCAACTACCGCCACGGCAACGAGCGCACAGCGAAACAGCACCCGCGCAACCGGGGCTGAACGACGCAAGGCCCCTCCTCGACGAGAGGAGGGGCCTTGCGGAGGATCTCAGGGACGAGCGAAGACGAGCGCCACGTTGTGGCCGCCGAAGCCGAACGCGTTGTTCAACGCGGCCGGGATCTCCATGTGGCGGGCCTTGTGCGCGGCGACATCCAGGGTGAGGCCTGGGTCCGGGTCGTCGAGGTTGATCGTCGGAGGGACGACACTGTCGCGGATCGCCAGGATGGTGGCGATCGACTCCAGCGCACCGGCCGCACCGAGCAGGTGACCGGTCATCGACTTCGTCGCGGACAGCACCGGGTGGTCGCCGAGCGCCTTGTGCAGCCCGCCGATCTCCAGCATGTCCCCGACCGGGGTCGAGGTGGCGTGCGCGTTGACGTGCACGATGTCCCGCTTCGCCACGTCCGCGTCGGCGATCGCCTTGGCGATGGCCCGGATGGCGCCCTCGCCCTCGGCGTGCGGCTGCACGATGTCGTACGCGTCGGAGGTGATGCCGGCTCCGGCGAGGCGCGCGTACACCCGGGCGCCCCGGGCCGCGGCGTGCTCGGCCCGCTCCAGCACCACGATGCCGGCGCCCTCGCCGAGGACGAAGCCGTCCCGGCCCCGGTCCCACGGGCGGGAGGCCCGCTCCGGGTCGTCGTTGCGGGTCGACATGGCCCGCATCGAGCTGAAGCCGGCGATCGGCAGCGGGTGGATGACCGCCTCGGTGCCGCCGGCCACCACCACGTCGGCCCGGCCGGAGCGGATGATGTCCAGGCCGAGGGCGATCGCCTCGGCGCCGGTGGCGCAGGCGCTGGCCACCGAGTGCACGCCGGCCTTGGCGCCCAGCTCCAGCCCGACCCAGGCGGCCGGACCGTTCGGCATCAGCATCGGGATGGTGTGCGGGGAGACCCGCCGTGGCCCGGATGCCTCCAGGATGTCGTCCTGGGCGAGCAGTGTGGTGGCACCGCCGATGCCGGAGCCGACGCTGACGGCCAACCGCTCACCGTCGAGGTCGGAGCCGGCGAGCCCGGCGTCCGCCCAGGCCTGCTGCGCCGCGATGATCGCGATCGCCTCGGAACGGTCCAGGCGGCGCAGGCGGACCCGGTCCAGCACCTCGGACGGCTCCACGGCCAACTGGGCGGCGATCCGGACCGGCAGTTGCCCGGCCCACTCCTGGGTGAGGGCACTCACCCCGGAGCGGCCGGCGAGCATTGCGTCCCAGGTCGACGCGACGTCCCCGCCAAGCGGGGTCGTCGCGCCGAGCCCGGTGACGACGACGTCAGGACGAGTCATGATCAGGACTGCGCCGCGATGTAGCTGACAGCGTCGCCGACGGTCTTGAGGTTCTGCACCTCGTTGTCCGGGATCTTGACGCCGAACTTCTCCTCGGCCGCGACCACGACCTCAACCATGGAGAGCGAGTCGACATCGAGGTCGTCGGTGAAGGACTTCCCCTCGGCCACGTCGTCCGGGTTCACCCCGGCAACCTCTTCGAGGATCTCGGCGAGGCCGGTGGTGATCTCGTCACGGGTCATTGCGGTTGGTTCCTTTCATCGGGGTTCTCCGGCGGTCGGCGTCGCCGACCGCCGCTCCTGGACGCGTACGCGCCCGAGGGGGTCATCAGGGGCAGCGGACGACCTGACCGGCGTAGGTCAGGCCACCGCCGAAGCCGAACAGCAGCACCGGTGCGCCCGAGGGCACCTCCCGGCGCTCGACCAGCTTGGACAGGGCCAGCGGCACGCTCGCCGCGGAGGTGTTGCCGGACTCGACGATGTCCTTCGCGATGATCGCGTCGGGGATGTTGAGCCGCTTGGCGATGCCGTCGATGATCCGGGCGTTGGCCTGGTGCGGCACGAAGGCGGCCAGCTCCGACGGGTCGACCCCGGCCCGCTCGCAGGCCTGCAGCGCGAGTGGCGCGATCGCGGTGGTGGCCCAGCGGAACACCGCCTGCCCCTCCTGCTGGATGTACGGGCGCCAACCCTCGATGCGGACCGCGTCGCTCTTGTCCGGCACCGAACCCCAGACGACCGGGCCGATTCCGGCCGGCTCGTCGTCGGCGGTCGCGGAGACCACCGCGGCGCCGGCCCCGTCGGCGAAGATGATGCAGGTGGAGCGGTCGGTCCAGTCGGTGAAGTCGGACAGCTTCTCCGCGCCGATGACGATCGCGTTGCGCGACGCCCCGGCCCGGATGGCGTGGTCGACGGTGCCCAGCGCGTACGCGAAGCCCGAGCAGGCGGTGTTGAGGTCGAACGCGCCAGGGGCGGTGATGCCCAGCTTGGCGGCGACCCGGCAGGCCACGTTGGGGCTGCGGTCGATGGAGGAGCAGGTGGCGACCACGACCAGGTCGATGTCGGCGGCGGTCAGGCCCGAGTTGGCCAGCGCCTTGCCGGCGGCCGCAGCGGCCATGTCGGCGACCGTCTCACTGTCGGCGATCCGCCGGCTGACGATGCCGACCCGGTCGCGAATCCACTCGTCGTTGGTGTCGACGAGCTGGGCGATGTCGTCGTTGGTCACCACCCGGGAGGGCTGGTAGTGCCCCATCGAGACGATGCGACTGCCAGTCATGAACGACCTCCGATACGGGCGATCAGGTCCCGTGCGGCCGGCAGGTCGTCCGGGGTGTTGAGGGTGACGATCTCCGGGGCGCCGTCGCCCTTGAGTTCCCGCTTGACCAGGCCGGCGAGGGTGCCGGCCGGGGGTAGTTCGATCACGCCGGTGACCCCGAGGTCGGCCAGCGTACGCATGCACAGGTCCCAGCGCACCGGCGCGGTGACCTGACGCACGAGGCGTTGCACCATGGCCGCGCCGTTGTCGACAGCGGTGCCGTCGAGGTTCGACAGCAGGGTCCGGGCCGGGTCGCCGGGGGTGATCCCGGCGGCCTCCGCGGCGAGCGCGGTCTCGGCCGCAGCCATGTACGGGGTGTGGAACGCGCCAGCCACCTGGAGTCGGATGATCCGGGTCCGGGCGGGCGGCGCGGCGGCGAGCTTGTCGAGGCCGTCCAGGGCGCCCGCGGCGACGATCTGCCCGGCGCCGTTGCGGTTGGCCGGGTACAGCCCGTTCGCCTCGATCGCGGCGATCACCTCGTCGGGGTCACCACCCAGCACCGCGGCCATTCCGGTCGGCTCCAGCGCGCACGCGGCGGCCATCTCCCGGCCGCGTACGCCGGCCAGGGTGATCGCGGCGTCGGCCGACAGCACACCGGCCAGGGCGGCGGCACCCAACTCGCCGACGCTGTGGCCGGCGGTGAGCCCGACGCCGTCCAGCGGCAGGTGTTCGGCCGCGAGCAACGCCGCGGCGACCAGCAGCGGCTGGGTGCGGGCGGTGTCCTTGATCTCGTCGGCGTCGGCGGCGGTGCCCAGGTGCAGCAGGTCGACCCCGGCCAACGCCGACCACTCGCGCAGTCGCGCCTCGGTGCCGGTCAGGTCGAGCCAGGGGGTCAGGAAGCCGGGTTTCTGAGAACCCTGGCCGGGACTAAGTACGGCGAGCACGCCTATGACTCTCCCGGATAAAGGCGGGCAACGCTGTGCCGCCTTCGACCAAACCGTACTAGGACCTTTGGAGGTTTCCTACAAAGATCGGCGGGGATCATCCTCAGTTTGGGCGGATTTCCGAGTTGCCGGGGTCATTGTCTGAGTCGGGACCGGCGAGGCGAGCGGGGCGACCGGATCCAACCGACCCACTGTCAGCGCGACCTGAAGGGCGAACGCGTCGCGCGGCGACAGCGGCGAGAACCCGGTGACCTCGGCGATCCGGCGCAACCGGTAACGCACCGTGTTCGGGTGCACGAACAGGGCCCGGGCCGCGCTCTCCAGCGTGCCACCGGCGGCCAGGAAGGCGTCCAGGGTCGCCAGCAGTTCCCCGCCGGCACGCACCAGAGTCGCGTACACATCGTGACGTAGCCGCCGACGGGCCTCAGCGTCGCCGGCGAGGGCCCGCTCCGGCAGCAGGTCCGCGGCCGGCACCGGCCGGGGCGCGCTGGGCCAGGCCGGCGCGGCCCGAAAACCGGACAGCGCCGCCCGCGCCGACTCGGTCGCCTCGTCCAGGCTCGGTACGGCGGGACCGACCACCACCGGGCCGTCCCCGAACGCGCTCAGCAGCTTCGCCGTGGCGGTCAGCGGGTCCGGTGCGCCGCCCAGCACGATCACCAGCCGGTCGCCGTGGACGCCGCCGATCACCTCCACGCCGATCCGGCGGGCCTGCCGGTAGACCACGTGCAGCACCGCTGAGACCTCGCCGCCGGGCGACCGACCGACCGCCACCGCCACCGGCGGCGCGTCCGCCCAGCCGAGCGCGGCGGCCCGACTGGCCAGGACGTCCGGGGAGTCACCGCGCAACAGCGCGTCGACCAGCAACGCCTGCAACCGGGCGTCCCAGGCCCCGCGCGACTCGGCGGCCCGCGCGTACACCCGGGCGGCGGAGAACGCGATCTCCCGGGAGAAGCGCAGCACCGCCTCGCGCAGCTGCTGCTCCTCGCCCTCGGCGGCCAGGTGCGACACCTGCTCCTCGACCACGTCGATCGTCACCTTGATCAACGCCACGGTCTGCTGGAGGGTGATCGACCGGGCCAGCGCCTGCGGTGCGGCGGCGAAGACCTCGTCCGAGACCTCCTGGGTGCTGTCCGCCGTGCCGCCGCCCTCGCGCAGCCACTGCACCAGCGACCTCGCGCCCGCCTGGGCGACAAGCATCACCCAGGAGCGCTGGTCGGCCGGCAGCGCCCGGAACCAGGGCAGCGTCTCGTCCATCCGGGCCACGCTGGAGGTGGCCAGCGCTCCCGCCGATCGTTCGATCCGGCGCAGCGTGGCCGACAGTTCCCCACCGCCCGGCGTGCTCACCGCCCTAGCCTGACACGTCGTGAGCAGGCCAACCACGCCGGCACCGGTCCGCCGACCACCGTCGGCGCCCGTCTCACGGCTGCGGGGGCGCGGGCAGGCCCACTTCCTGTGCCAGGATCGCGGCCTGCACCCGGCTGCGCAGGTCCAGCTTCGCCAGGATCCGGCTCACATGGGTCTTGGTGGTGCTCTCCGCCAGCACCAGCCGATCGGCGATCTGCTGGTTGGACAGACCCAACCCGAGGCAGGCCAGCACGTCACGCTCACGCGGGGTGAGGGTGCCCAGCGCGGCACGGGCGTCCGCCGACGCGCCGGGCGCGGTTGCCGCGAACGCGGTGATCAACCGGCGGGTCACTGTGGGCGCGATGAACCCGTCGCCCCGCGCCACCGTCCGCACCGCGTTGACCAGGCCGTCGGCGTCGGTGTCCTTGAGCAGGAACCCGGCCGCGCCGGCCCGCAACGCCCCGAAGACGTACTCGTCGAGGTCGAAGGTGGTGAGCACCAGGACGTCGGCGAGCCCGTCGCTGACTATCGCCCGGGTCGCGGAGATCCCGTCCCGGTGCGGCATCCGCACGTCCAGCACCGCCACGTCGGGGCGCAGCTCCCGGCACAGGCGCACCGCCGCGTCGCCGTCGGCCGCCTCGCCCACCACCTCGACGCCCGGTGAGCCGTTCAGGATCAGGGCCAGTCCGGCCCGTACCGCCGGCTGGTCGTCGGCGAGCACCACCCGTACCGTCGCCGCGCCCGCGTCGTCAGGTGGCCGCGCCGGCCCGGTCACCCGCCCTCCCCGGTGGGCAGGGCCGCCCGCACCTGCCAGCGGCCGTCGTGCGGTCCGGCGGTGAACCGGCCGGCCAGCAGCGTGGCCCGCTCCCGCATGCCGATCAGCCCGGCACCGGCGCCCGGCAGCCCGGCCCCGCCCCGGCGCACCGGGTTCTCCACAGTCAGCACCACCTCGGCCGGTCGGTACGCGATCGTCAGCTCCGCCTCACCCGTACCGTGCTTGAGCGCGTTCGTCAGCGACTCCTGCACGATCCGGTACGCGGCGAGGTCCACCCCCACCGGCAGCGCGCCCGGTGTGCCATCGGTCCGGACCCGCACCGCGAGGCCGGCCGCCCGGACCCGCTCGACCAGTCCGTCCGCCTCGGCCAGCCGGGCGGTGACCACCTCCGGCGTGGCCGGGCCGGCGCTGGTCCCGGGCTCGCGCAGCACCTCGATCATCTGACGCATCTCGGCGAGGCCCTGCACGCTGCTCTCCCGGATCACCCGCAGCGCCGACTCGACCTGACCGCGATCCAACCCGGGCACGGAGAGCACGGCGGTGGCGTGGATGGCCACCGCGCTGAGGTGGTTCGCGACGACGTCGTGCAGCTCCCGGGCCATCCGGGCCCGTTCGGCGCTGACCGCCTGCCGACGATCCAACTCGACCAGCCGGGCGGTCTGCTCGGCCCGCGCCCGCTCGGCGGCGGCCTGATCGCGGTACTGCCGCACACTGATGCCGGTCAGGACCGGCAGCAGCCCGGCGAGCACCACCAGCACCCCGAGCGCCGCCCCTCGCCAATGGCCGTACCCGAGCACGCCGCCGACCACCCCGAGCAGGCTCAGCGCCACGGTGATCCGTAGCAACCACCGCCACAGCCGGGGCGGGCCGTACACGCAGGCGTCGTAGAGCACCTGCGTGTAGACCAGGACGGTGCCCAACGAACTGCCCAGCGCCGTGTCGACCACCAGCGCGCCGGTCCCCACGGCCAGGCTGGCGCGCGGTGCGACCCGCCGCATGCCGACGGCGACGCAGACCGCCACCAGCGGCGGCAGGAACAAGGCCGACGGCACGTTCGCGTCCGGGCGGACCTGCGGTTGCCAACCCAGGGCGTACAGCGCCAGACCACCGGCCAGCGACGCGCCAGCCAGCACGAGGTCGCGGCCGAGAGTGCCGGAGTCGAGCCATGGTGGCGCACGCATGCCCCGATCCCACCACAGCCGTCGCCCGCCCGACTCCCACCCGGGGAGGACCTCGACCGCACCGCCATGCACCGAAAGGGGTACGCGGACACGTCTCGACCGTGGGAGCGCCCTCGGCCGTGACGCGCCGGGTGAACGGCACGAAAAGAGGCTGTGAACTGCGTAACCGGCTTCCGCGCTCGGCGGCGTCTTCGAGGCCCGGCCGGTCCGGACCCTGGGTACGCTGCGCGCGGCCCGTCGGTCCCGGCCAGTACGGTGACAGGGCACCTCGGGGAGAGCACCCGAGGGCGAGGCGAGCGTGAGGAGACCGGGGATGGCGCACGGGGAGGCCGAGAACGGCTGCGCCCAGGGCGAGCCCTGCCGGCCGGGGCACCACGACCCGCAGGCGGCTGGCAAGCACCGCCGGCCGGTCGGCGGCTCACCATCGCACCCGGTGGAGCCACTGCACGGGCGCGTCGATGACGAGCCCGTGCTGCCGCGTCAGCGCTCCGCCGAGCCCGCCGGCCTCGCCGAGCCCGACTTGGACGTTCCCGCTGGTTGCCTCAGCGAACTTCCCGGCTGGGCCGGGGCACATCGGCACGGCGCGGTCCGACCGCGGCCGCGGGCCACCCGCCGGGAGCGCCCACCGCGCCGCTGGTGCTGAACACCGCCGGCGCACCCGCAGGTCAGCGAGTGCGCCGGGTCAGCGGGTGCGTCGGCTTAGCGGAGTGCGTCGGGTCAGCGGGTGCGGCGGCGGATCAGCAGGGCGATCCCGGCGAGGCCGACCGTGATGGTCAGCATCACGCCGACGTTGAGCAGCAGCAGGCGCTGCAGGTCGCCGAGCGCCTCGTCGAGGTCCTTCGCCGGGTCGAGTGTGTCCTCCGGGAGAACTCGCTCGCCGCCGCCCGCGCCGCCACTGACAGTGTCGAACTGCCGTTCCAGCGGCACACCGGCGGTGCGCAGGGTCTCGGACATGCTGAGCCGACCCAGGAACCAGCCGGCGCTGGTCTTGCGGCCGTCCGGCTGCTTCGCCGGCCGGTAGACGCGGGGGCCGCCGATCGCCTTGGGATAGAGGTCGTAGGTCTGTTTCGGCGTCTCGCCGGCGAGCACCACGACAGTGTATTTCGGACCGAGGTTGGCTGCCTTCGGACCGGTCGGCATGCCGGTGCGAGCGAGGAAGTTGACCTGGTCGATGACCGCGCCCACGAGGGCGGGCTCCTTGTCCGCGTGCAACCGCAGCGGTGCGGACAGCCCCGTGCCGGTGATGTCCACTGCGGCGGGTGCCGGCTTCGGCGCCGCCGAGGCCGAGCCGGCGGTGCCAAGCGACAGCAGTGCCACCGCCAGCGTGCCCGCCAACACGGCGGCCAACCGCCTCATGTGTCGGACCATCCCGCCTCCTCGCCCCGTTCGATGGATGGCTTCGTCGTGACGTCTGGACCGATCTGCCGGTGCGGCATCGACCAGACGGTCGCGTCCACTCCTACAGACTCCGCAGAACGTCGATAAGTTGCAGCTTTCGGAACAGTATTTGGAACTATCTGCGATCTCTGCTCGACTAATGAGGAGCCGTTTGATCAGCGGGCGGATCGTACCCTTACGGAGGGGTTCATGGGGGGCAGGGTTACACGTACGGTGCGGGTCATGCCAGTGGTGCTCGGCGTGGCGTTCGGTGTGTCGTTTCTGGTGCCGGCGACACCGGCCGCCGCCCACAACGAGCTGACCGGCAGCAACCCGCGCGACGGCGCCCGCGTGGCGTCGGCACCCGCCCGGGTCGAGCTGCGGTTCCTCGCCAAGCCGTCGGCGACTACGACGAAGATCACAATAACCGGACCGGACAATGTGGTCGCTGGCGGGACTCCCGCCTTCGACGGCAGTCGAGTACGGGTGCCTTTCAAGCCGGCCGCCGCCGGGCTCTACATCGTCGGTTACCAGCTCACGTCGTCCGACGGGCATCCGGTGAAGGGGGAGGTGCGGTTCACCCTCACCACCGGCACCGCCGCCGACCCGTCCGCCTCGCCGCCGGCCGCCGCCAGCGCCAGCCCGACCGGTTCGCCCTCGGCCGTCGGCGTACCCTCCGCCGGGCCCGCGTCGGCGACACCCGGCAGTTCGACGGCCTCCACGGTGCCGGCGGCGTCGGAGCAGTCCGATTCCGGCGGTCGCTGGTGGATCTGGGCGCTCGGCGGCCTGCTGCTGCTCGCCGCACTAGGGGCCGGCCTCGTGTTCCGCTGCCGACGCAACACCTGATGACCGGCCTGGTCGATCATGGAGTTGTGGTGGATGACAAATCACCTGCGAGATGCCAAATCAGGCACCACAACTCCATGATCGACAGGGCTGGGCTGGCCGGCCTTGTTGCCGTCAGACCAGGCGCAGGCGGGCGGCGCGGATCCGGGTCAGGGTGCGCTCGCGACCGAGCACCTCCAGCGACTCGAACAGCGGCAGACCCACGGTGCGGCCGGTGACAGCGACCCGTACCGGCGCCTGTGTCTTGCCGAGCTTGAGGCCCCGCTCGGCGCCGACCGCCTCCAGCGTCGACTTCAACGACTCGGCGTTCCAGGACTCCAGCGCCTCGAACGCCGCGACGGCGTCGTCCAGCAGCTCGGCGGAGCCGTCCTTCATCGTCTTGGTCCAGGCGGCCTCGTCGATCAGCGGCGAGGCCAGGAAGAGGAAGTCGACGTTCGGCACGATCTCGCTGAGCACCGCGATCCGCGTCTGGGCCAGCGGCGCCACGGCGGCGAACGCGTCGGCGTCGAACTCCTCCGGCTGCCACGGCGGCGGCGCGATGGTCCCGGTGCCGGTCAGCCACGGCTGGCAGGCGTCGATGAACTCGGCCACCGGCAGCGCGCGGATGTATTCGCCGTTGAACGCGCGCAGCTTCTTCTCGTCGAAGAACGCCGAGGAGAGGTTGACCTCGTCCAGCCGGAACTCGTCCTCGATGACCGACCAGGGCACGATTTCCCGGTCGCCGGAGGGGGCCCAGCCGAGCAGCATGAGGTAGTTGCGCATCGCGCCGGCGAGGTAGCCCTCGTCGCGGTACGCCTCCAGGGCGACCTTGTCCCGGCGCTTGGAGAGCTTCTGCCGCTTCTCGTTGACCACCACCGGCACGTGCGCCCAGATCGGCGGCTTGACCCCGAGGGCTTCCCAGAGCAGCTGCTGCTTGGGGGTGTTGGGCAGGTGCTCCTCGGCCCGGATCACGTGGGTGATCCCCATGGTCATGTCGTCGACGACGTTGGCCAGCAGGAAGACCGGCGAGCCGTCGCCCCGGGCGATGACGAAGTCCTCGATGAGCTTGTTCTCGAAGGTGGGCTCGCCACGGATCAGGTCGACCACCACTGTCGCGCCCTCGTCGGGCGTACGGAAGCGCAGCGCGTGACCCGGGCCGGGGCCGAGGCCGCGGTCGCGGTGGTAGCCGTCGTAGCCCTGGTACTGCGAGCCGGTGCGGGCCTGCACGTCCTCGCGGGTGCAGTCGCAGTAGTAGGCGCGGCCCGAGTCGTGCAGGCGCGCGGCGGCGGCCCGGTGCTCACCGGCGTTCGCCGACTGGAAGTACGGGCCCTCGTAGCTGCCCCGGGAGATCCCGATCCAGTCCAGCGCGGAGAGGATGCCCTCGGTCCACTCGGGCTTGTTGCGCGCCGCGTCGGTGTCCTCGATGCGCAGCACGAACACGCCGCCCTGCTGCTTGGCGTAGATCCAGTTCTGCAGCGCCGAACGGGCGCCGCCGACGTGGAACATACCGGTCGGGGAAGGGGCGAATCGCACACGTACTGTCACGTCCCCCAGCCTACGGCGGTACGCGACTGCTTTCCGCCACCGCCCCCTAGGGCACTGAGCGGATCTTGACGACCAGGGCGCTGCCGAGCAGTGTGACGACGGCGGTGACCGCGTAGAGCGTGGGATAGCCGCCCAGGTACACCACGAGCGGGGCGGAGAGCGCCGGCCCGAGCACCTGCGGCGCCGAGTTGGCGATGTTGATGACGCCCAGGTCCTTGGCCCGGTCGGTGGCCCGGGGCAGCACCTGGGTGATCAACGCGGCGTCCACCGAGAGGTAGACGCCGTAGCCGGCGCCGAGCAGCAGCGCCGCGACGACGGCCATCGGCCAGACCGGCGCGACCGCGAGCAGCAACGCCGCCACCGCCATGATCAGCCCGGAGACGATCACGTAGATCTTGCGGCGGCCGGAACGGTCGGACAGCCGGCCGGCGACCACAGCCGTGAGCATCATCCCGAGCGTGTAGAGCAGGATCAGCACCAGCAGGCCGCCCTCGGGGTCGGGGTGGCGCACCCCGTCGGTGAGGAAGTACAGCAGGTAGAGAGTGCCGAGGGCGTTGCCGAGCTGGACCAGGAACCGGGTGATCCAGGCCCAGGCGAAGTCCGGGTGCTGACGCGGGCTGATCCACATCGAGGCCAGCAGCGCCCGCGTGCGCACCACGGGCCGATGGGCACGCGGCAGCGGTTCGTCGGGGGTGAGCAGCGCGAACGGGAGCGACAGCAGCAGGATGGCCACGGCGATGGCGAGGTAGCCGGCGGCGTTGCCGGTGACCACTGCGGTGACCAGCACCGCGCCGAGCACCAGCCCGAGCGCCTGCGGGATGCCCACCCAACCCGAGACCCCGCCGCGCTGCGTCACCGGAACCCGGTCCGGGATGGCGGCACTGAGGCTGGCCAGCATCGCGTTGAAGCAGACCTGCGCGGCGACCCAGCCGAGAGCGACCCCGAGGATGGTCCGTTGCTGGGCCAGCAGCACCAGTGCCGCCGCGCCGAGCACGGCCCCGCCCGCCGTCCAGACGTGCCGACGACCGAACTCGCGGCCGGCGATCCGCAGGCAGGTCCGGTCGGAGAACGCGCCCGCCAGGGGGTTGGCCAGCACCGCTGCCAGCGCACCGAGGCCGGTGACCACGGCCAGCATGTTCTCCTTGTCGCCGGGCGCGATCTGCTCGATCTGCTGCGGCAGCAGCACCTGGATGGGCGTGAAGAACGCCATCCACACGCCGAGGTTGGCCGCGAAGATCAAACCGATCCAGCCGCGGCGCACCGGCACCGTCGGCTCGGCGAGCGCCGCCGGCAGCGACGCCGGCGTCGGGTCGAGGGTGGTCACCGCGTCGACCCCGGCCGGCTGGCCGCGATCACGTCGCGCAACCAGGTGTACGACGACTTCGGCGTACGGGTCTGGGTGGCGTAGTCGACGTGCACCAGCCCGAAGCGCTTGGTGAACCCCTCGGCCCACTCCCAGTTGTCCAGCAGCGACCAGACGAAGTACCCGCGGACGTCCACCCCGTCGTCGATGGCGGCCCGGACCGCCCGCAGGTGCCCGTCGAGGTAAGCGATCCGCTCCGGGTCCGCCACCTGCCCGTCGGCGTCGGGCGCGTCGTCGTACGCGCAGCCGCCCTCGGTGATCTCGATGGGCGGCAGTGCGTCGCCGTAGGTGTCGCGCAGCCAGCCGAGCAGTTCGCGCAGCCCGTCGGGGGCCACCGGCCAGTCGAAGGCGGTACGCGGGTAGCCGTCCAGCGGCACGAGGTCGAACGGCAGGGGTGAACCCTCCTCGGCCGCCCGTACCCCGATGGGGTTGTAGTAGTTGACCCCGAGCACGTCGATCGGCGCGGCGATCGTGTCGAGGTCGCCGGGGTGGATGACGCTTCCGTCGAAGCCGGGCAGCTCCGGGTAGCCGCGGCCGAGCAGCGGATCGGTGAAGAGCCGGTTGTGCAGCACCTCGTACGCCGCACCGGCGGCCCGGTCGGCGTCACTGTCGCCGAGCACCCGCACCGGCGAGTAGTTGTTGGCGATCGCCACCGGGCTGGCGGTGTGGGCGCGCAGCGCGGCGACCGCGAGCCCGTGACCGAGCAGTTGGTGGTGGGCGACCGGAAAGGCGTCGAACAGCAGCATCCGGCCGGGTGCGTGCACACCCATGCCGTAGCCGAGGCTCATGTGGATGAACGGCTCGTTGAGGGTGATCCAGAGCCGGACCCGGTCGCCGAGGCGGGCGGCGGTCTTCTCGGCGTACTCGGCGAACCGGGCGGCGGTGTCGCGGTGCAGCCAGCCGCCGGCGTCCTCGAGGGGTTGCGGCAGGTCCCAGTGGTAGAGGGTGGCCACCGGGTCGACACCGGCGGCCAGCAACTCGTCCACCAGGCGGTCGTAGAAGTCCAGGCCGGCCGGGTTGGCCGGCCCGGCGCCGGTGGGTTGGACCCGGGGCCAGGCGATGGAGAACCGGTACGCGGAGACGCCCAGACCGGCCAGCAGCGCCACGTCCTCGGCGTGCCGGTGGTAGTGGTCGCAGGCCACCTCGCCGCTGCTGCCGTCGCTGATCCGCCCGGGGGAGCGCGCGAAGGTGTCCCAGATGGACGGAGCTCGGCCGTCGGCAGTGGTGGCGCCCTCGATCTGGTGGGCCGATGTGGAGACGCCCCAGCGGAAGCCGGTGGGGAACTGGGGCATCGGTGCGGTCGACATGCGCCCTCCCGGTCAACGTGAAACGTGCTCGGGACTTTAGGGCGCTCTCGATGAATGCGCCATAGGCCGGCCTGGCGCATTCCGCAATGGTTGATCGGCGTGTCTTTTTCCGAACCCGTCCAGGTAAGTCCGATTTAGCGCATAGAGTGCCGATATCGTGGGATGTCCTCACCGGAGGAAAGACGGAAATGATCCTCGTGGAACGCAGTGCGCACGTGGCGGCGCCAATTGAAGTGGTCTGGGATGTCGTGCAGCGGGCCGAGCAGTTGCCGGCCTGGCTGGCCGGGGTCCGCGCGGCCGAAGTGCTCTCGGGAGAGGGCTTCGGGCGGCGGCAACTGGTCCAGGCGGGGCGCGGCTCGGCGCATGAGGCCGAGGTGATCGCCTACCAGGAACCGACGCTGATCGGCTGGCGGGAACGGGCCAAGGGTGCTGGATCTCGGGCGGAGGCGCGCACCGAGATCTACGTCCAGCTCACCGGAGACGAGGAGGAGGGCGGGACGATAGTGCGCCTCATCGTGGTCCGCTGGCCGGCCGGCCCGGTCAAGGCGGCCCTGCTGCGCCTCGGACTGCGTCGGGTCGGCGCCGACCTGGAGGACTCGCTGGCCCGGCTCACCGACCTGGCCGCCGTCGGCTGACGAGCGCCCATCCTCCCGGCGTCACCCGCGACGGCGGTGGTCCGGATCCCCGCCAGGGCCCCCGGACCACCGCCGCTCCGTACACCGAAAAGGGCCCGGCGCGATGCGCCGGGCCCTCCTCAGTGGTGCGGGGTCAGCTGTCGCCGCCGGTCTCGCCGACCGGGGCGGCGTTGACGTCGTCGATCGCGTACTTCTTCGCGGCCTCGGCCGGCACCGTGGTCGCCACCGCGCCGCTGCGGGCGAGCTGCCGCAGCGTTGCCACCACGATCGACTCCGCGTCGACGTGGAAGTGCCGGCGCAGCGCGTGCCGGGTGTCCGACATGCCGAAACCGTCGGTGCCGAGCGACGTGTAGTCGCCGGGTACCCAGCGGGCGATCAGATCCGGTACCGCGCGCATGAAGTCGCTCACCGCGATCTTCGGCCCGTCCGCGTCGGCCAGCTTCTGCTGGATGTACGGAACCTTCGCCTCGGCGCCCGGGTTGAGCAGGTTGTACTCCTCGGTCTCCACCGCGTCGCGGCGCAGCTCGGTCCAGGAGGTCACCGACCAGACGTTGGCGGCCACCCCCCAGTCCTGGGCGAGCAACTGCTGGGCCTTGAGCGCCCACTGCATCCCGGTGCCCGACGCGAGCAGGTTGGCCTTCGGGCCGTCGACCTGCGGTGCCGGCGAGTAGCGGTAGATGCCCTTGAGCAGGCCCTCCACGTCCACGTCGGCCGGCTCGGCCGGCTGGAGGGTCGGCTCGTTGTAGACCGTCAGGTAGTAGAAGACGTTCTCCTGCGCGTCTCCGTACATCCGGTGCAGACCCTGCTCCAGGATGTGCGCGATCTCGTACGCGAACGCCGGGTCGTACGCCACCACCGCCGGGTTGGTCGCGGCGATCAGCAGCGAGTGCCCGTCCTCGTGCTGAAGGCCCTCACCGTTGAGCGTGGTCCGACCGGCGGTGGCGCCGAGCAGGAAGCCCCGGGCCATCTGGTCGGCCGCTGCCCACAGCCCGTCGGCGGTCCGCTGGAACCCGAACATCGAGTAGAAGATGTACATCGGGATCATCGGCTCGTCGTGCGTGGCGTACGCCGAACCGGCAGCGGTGAACGAGGCCACCGAACCGGCCTCGTTGATCCCCTCGTGCAGGATCTGCCCGGAGGTCGACTCCTTGTACGACAGGAACAGCTCGCGGTCGACCGAGGTGTAGCGCTGGCCGTGCGGCGAGTAGATCTTCGCGGTCGGGAAGATCGAGTCGAGACCGAAGGTGCGGGCCTCGTCCGGGATGATCGGCACCCAACGCTTGCCGAACTCCTTGTCCTTCATCACGTCCTTGAGCAGACGGACGAAGGCCTGCGTGGTGGCCACCTTCTGCTTGCCCGAGCCGCGCTTGACGTCGGCGAACCGCTCCGGGCCGGGGATGGTCAGCCGCTTCGTGCTGGTCCGCCGGGACGGCAGGTACCCGCCGAGCTGCTCGCGCCGCTCCTTGAGGTACGCCAGCTCCTCGGACTTCTCGCCCGGGTGGAAGTACGGCGGCAGGTAGGGGTTGTCCTCCAGCGCCGAGTCCGGGATGTCCAGGTAGAGCCGGTCGCGGAAGGTCTTCAGGTCCTCCAGCGTCAGCTTCTTCATCTGGTGGGTCGCGTTGCGGCCCTCGAAGTGCGAGCCGAGGGTCCAACCCTTGATCGTCTTCGCCAGGATGACTGTGGGCTGACCGGTGTGCTCGGTGGCCGCCTTGTAGGCCGCGTAGAGCTTGCGGTAGTCGTGCCCACCCCGCTTGAGGTTCCAGATCTCGTCGTCGCTGAGCGGCTCGACCATCTTGCGGGTCCGTGCGTCACGGCCGAAGAAGTGCTCCCGCACGTACGCGCCGGACTCCGCCTTGTAGGTCTGGTAGTCGCCGTCGGTCGTGGTGTTCATCAGGTTGGTCAACGCGCCGTCGGTGTCGGCGGCGAGCAGCGGGTCCCACTCACGGCCCCAGACGACCTTGATCACGTTCCAGCCGGCACCCCGGAAGAACGCCTCCAGCTCCTGCATGACCTTGCCGTTGCCCCGGACCGGGCCGTCCAGCCGCTGGAGGTTGCAGTTGATCACGAAGGTGAGGTTGTCCAGCTCCTCGCGGGCCGCGACGCCGATGGCGCCGAGCGTCTCCGGCTCGTCCATCTCGCCGTCGCCCAGGAACGCCCAGACGTGCTGCTGGGAGGTGTCCTTGATGCCGCGGTGCTGCAGGTACCTGTTGAACCGGGCCTGGTAGATCGCGTTCAGACCGCCGAGACCCATCGAGACGGTGGGGAACTCCCAGAAGTCCGGCATCAGCCGAGGGTGCGGGTACGAGGGCAGCCCACCACCGGGGTGCGACAGCTCCTGGCGGAACCCGTCGAGCTGGTGCTCGCTGAGCCGCCCCTCCAGGAACGCCCGCGCGTACATGCCGGGGGAGGCGTGGCCCTGGTAGAAGATCTGGTCGCCACCGCCCGGGTGGTTCTTGCCCCGGAAGAAGTGGTTGAAGCCCACCTCGTAGAGCGACGCCGAGCTGGCGAAGGTGGAGATGTGCCCGCCGACACCGATCTCCGGGCGCTGCGCCCGGTGCACCAGCATGGCGGCGTTCCACCGGACGTACGCCCGGATCCTCCGCTCGACGTGCTCGTCACCCGGGAACCAGGGCTCGCGCTCCGACGGGATGGTGTTGATGTAGTCGGTGGTGGTCAGGGGCGGAACCCCGACCTGGCGCTCACGGGCCCGCTCCAGCAGGCGCAGCATGACGTAGCGGGCGCGTTTGGCGCCGCGTTCGTCGATGACACCGTCAAGCGACTCGACCCATTCGCTGGTCTCTTCAGGGTCGATGTCCGGAAGCTGGCTCGGTAGGCCGTCGCTGATCACCGGGCGCTTGCGTTCCGTAGCCACAGGCGTTCCCTCGGTTGTGTGTGGGATAGGTCTCTAGCGCCATCCTGCCCCCTGGTGGCACCCGTCGTCACGTCTAGGTCCCCCCGACGCGATGCTGAACACAGGTACCCGTCGGTAACTTAGCGCGACGGCCGGCTGAGACCTGAGCGGTTTGACCACCACTCCTACCGTTACCGCCATGAACGGACGCCGTGTCGCGGTCGCCGCGAGCATGATCGTTGTCGGGGTGGTTGGCCTGGTCATCGGCGCGGTCGCCCTCGCCTCCGGCAACCTGCCGATGGTCGGACTGGTGGCCCTGGGCGCCCTGGTGGCCGTGCTCGGCGCGGGCCTGCTGCGGGACGCGGTCCGCGCGGCCCGTCTGAAGGGCCAGGCTGGACGTCGTTCCCGCCGCTCAGACTCGGACGGCGGCGGGTACGGCTTCTACCCGATGCCCGCCGGCGACGCCGGGAGCGGACACGTCGGCCGCCAGCGCGACGGCGACCACGACAACTCCGACGGTACGGAGCCGGCCGGCGGCGGCGACTCCGGCGGAGGCTGGTCCGGCTGGGGCTGGTCCAGCGGTGACTCCGGCGGCGGCTGGTCCAGCGGTGACTCCGGCGGCGGCTGGTCCGGCGGTGACTCCGGTGGCGGCTCGTCCGGCGGCGGCGACTCCGGTGGCGGTGGCGGCAGCTCCTGACCGCACCCTGCGGCAGAATGCGACGTATGCGCAGCGACGTGATCACCGTCCAGACCGGGTCCCGACCAACCGTCCGGGACATCACCGCGGAGGCTCAGCAGTTCGTCTCGGGCGAGGGCGACGGGCTGCTGCACGTCTTCGTGCCGCACGCCACCGCCGGCCTGGCGATCATCGAGACCGGGTCGGGCTCCGACGACGACCTGCTCAGCGCGCTGGACGACCTGCTCCCCACCGAGGACCGCTGGCGGCACCGACACGGCTCGCCCGGCCACGGCCGCGACCACGTGCTGCCGGCGTTCGTCCCGCCGTACGCCACGCTGCCGGTGCTCGGCGGTCGGCTGGCGCTCGGCACCTGGCAGTCGATCTGCCTCGTCGACACCAACGGCGACAACCCGACCCGCCAGGTCCGCCTCTCCTTCCTCCCCGCCTGACCCTCTCCCCCCGCGGCGCAGGAGGGCAGTGGCCCGTGCTGCGTACGATGTGGTCGTGACGCGGCAGGTGGGTTCCGCAGTGGGCGGGCCGGCGGATCGCGCCGGCCTCGCCGTCGACGTGGTGCGGCGGATGGCCCATGTCACCGACGCTCTACGACACCAGCAGGGCACCGCGTTCGCCGAGTGGGGGCTCACCCCGGCGGCAGCCCGGGCACTGCGCGAGTTGGACCCGGACCACCCGCTGCCGGCCCGGGACCTCGCCGATCAGTTGGGTTGCGACCGGTCGAACGTGACGGTGCTGGTCGACAAGCTGGAGCAGGCCGGGCTGGTCGAGCGCCGCACCGACCCGACGGATCGGCGGCAGAAGACGCTGCTGGTGACCGAGGAGGGCCGCGTCGTGCGGGCCCGGGTGATCGAGGTGATGTCCGACTCCCGACTCCTGTCCGGGCTGAGCGACGACGAGCTGAGCACCCTTCGTGAGCTGGTCTGGAAGGTGTCCGACGGTGGCTGTCCGGAGTCCTTCGGGCCGGAGTGAGCGCACCCCTGCCGGCCGTGTCCCACTGGGCGAGCAGGGCTTCCGTCGGTAATGCTGTCCGACGTGACCACCCCGCAAGATCTCGACGACCGGTTCCGGGAGACGCTGGCGGCGCTGCCTGCCGCCGAGCGGCGGCGTGACCCCGCCGACCCGGTCACCGACGACGCCCCGCTGACCGGCGCGCAGGTGCTGGACCTGTTCGACGCGCAGGTGACCAGCCGGCAGCTCGACCTGGCCGGCCACTGGTTGCGCAGCTTCGGGGAGGGTTTCTACACCATCGGCTCGGCCGGGCACGAGGGCAACGCCGCGGTCGCCGCCGCGCTGCGTCCCACCGATCCGGCGCTGCTGCACTACCGCTCGGGCGCCTTCTACTGCCTCCGCGCCGCCCAGGCCGCCGCCGACCCAACGCCGGCCACCGACTCCGAGCCGTCCGCCGACAGTGCGTCGACCGTCGACGGCGCATCGACCCGAGACCCCGAGCCGACCGCCGATCCGCAGGTGTCCGGATCGGAGCCCGCCGGGACCGAACCGACAGCGGCGACAGTGGCCGCCAACGGGTTCGGGACGTACGCCGACGCGGCCCGGGACGTGCTGCGCGGGATGGTCGCGTCCAGCCTCGAGCCGATCGCCGGCGGCCGGCACAAGGTGTTCGGCCGGGCCGACCTGGCCATCGTGCCGACCACCTCCACCATCGCCTCGCACCTGCCTCGCGCGGTAGGGATGGGACTGGCAGTGGAGCGGCTGCGCCGGCTGGACAGCGCCGGGCGGCGTACCGGAGCCGGGGTGCGGGTCGGCAGCGGCGCGGGCGCCACGCACGCCCTCTGGCCACCGGACGCGATAGTGGTCTGCTCCTTCGGCGACGCCTCGGTCAACCACGCCAGCGCCACCGCCGCCTTCAACACCGCCGGGTGGTACGACCACGCCGGGCTGCGGATCCCGGTGCTGTTCGTCTGCGAGGACAACGGGCTGGGCATCAGCGTCCGCTCGCCGGAGGGCTGGGTCGAGGCGACCCTGCGGGCCAAGCCGGGCATCCGCTACTTCAGCGCGGACGGGGCCGACCCGGTGCGGACGTACGAGGTGGCGGCGGAGGCCGCGGCCTGGGTTCGCCGCAACCGGCGGCCGGCCGTGCTGCACCTGCGCACCGTGCGGCTGATGGGGCACGCCGGGGCGGACGCGGAGTCGGCGTACCGCAGCCCGGCCGAGCTGGCCGAGGACCTGGACTCCGACCCGGTGGCCGCCACCGCGCGGCTGCTGGTCGACGCCGGCGTGGCGACCGGCGAGGAGTTGCTGGCCCGCTACGACGAGACCGGCTGGCAGGTACGCCGGCTGGCCGAGGAGGTGCTGGGCGAGCCGAAACTGGCCTCGGCGGCCGACGTGGTGTCGGCGCTGGCGCCCCGCCGTCCGGTGCGGGTGGCGCGGGCGGTGGCCGACGCCGCGGCGCGGGCCAGCGGGCCGGGCGCGGGCGCCCGCGCGGAGGCGTTCGGCGGCAAGCCGCCGGAGTTGGCCGGGCCGATGACCCTGGCACAGAGCATCAACGCCGCACTCGCCGACGGGATGCTCGACCACCCGCAGATGGCGCTCTTCGGTGAGGACGTGGCCGCCAAGGGCGGCGTGTACGGGGTGACGAAGGGGCTGCGCGACCGGTTCGGGGCGGCGCGGGTCTTCGACACCCTGCTCGACGAGACGTCGGTGCTCGGGCTGGGCCTCGGCGCCGGGCTGGCCGGGATGCTGCCGGTGCCGGAGATCCAGTACCTGGCGTACCTGCACAACGCCGAGGACCAGCTGCGCGGCGAGGCGGCCACCATGCGGTTCTTCTCGCAGGGGGCGTTCCGCAACCCGATGGTGGTCCGGGTGGCGGGCCTGGCGTACCAGGAGGGGTTCGGCGGGCACTTCCACAACGACAACTCGGTGGCCGTACTCCGGGATGTGCCCGGTCTGGTGGTCGCGGTGCCGGCACGGCCGGACGACGCCGCGCCCATGCTGCGGACCTGTCTGGCGAGCGCGGCGATGGACGGCAGTGTCTGCGTGTTCCTGGAGCCGATCGCGCTCTACCACACCCGCGATCTGTACGCAGATGGTGACGGCGAGTGGTTGGCCGGCTATCCGGAGCCGGGCGGGTGGGTGGCCGGGCACGTGCCGATCGGGCGGGCCAGGGTCTACCGGGTCGGCTCGGCGGACGACCTCACCATCATCACCTTCGGTAACGGGGTACGGATGTCGCTGCGGGCCGCGGCCGCCCTCGCCGAGGAGGGAGTGGGCACGCGCGTGGTGGATCTGCGCTGGCTGGCTCCGCTGCCGGTGGCCGACATCATCCGGGAGTCCTCGGCGACCGGCCGGGTGCTGGTGGTCGACGAGACGCGCCGCTCCGGCGGGGTCGGCGAGGGCGTGATCGCCGCGCTGGTCGACGCCGGATATGTCGGTGCCGCACGTCGAGTGGCGGGAGTTGACTCGTTTGTACCATTAGGTCCGGCAGCACGTTACGTACTGGTCTCCGCGGAAGCCATTACCGACGGTGCCCGTACGCTGCTGGCACGGTAAATTCCGTTCCACCCGGTGCGCCACTTGCGCGCAGACCAACAACTGTGTGGACTCTGCCTGACGGCGTCGCAGCGACGCCGCGAGCAGGGACGAGATGAGGAGGCACGCGACAGTGAGCGCGACCGCTGGTCAGGCCGCCGACGGGGTACGCAGCCTGGCGGACCGGTTCGGAATGGAACCGGGGATGGTCGTCATGGAGATGGGGTACGACGACGACGTCGACCAGGATCTCCGAGACGCCCTGACCGACCGCTGTGGAGATCTGGTCGACGAGGACACCGACGAGGTGGTCGACGCGGTGCTGGTCTGGTACCGGGACGGCGACGGTGACCTTTTCGAGCTGCTCGTCGACGCCCTCGGCCCGCTGGCCGACAACGGCGTCGTGTGGCTGCTCACCCCGAAGGCGGGGCGTGAGGGGCACGTCGAGCCGAGCGAGGTCGCGGAGTCCGCGCCCACCGCCGGCCTTCAGCAGACCTCGACCGTCAACGCCGGCCGGGACTGGAGCGGCGCACGTCTGGTGCTGCGTCGAGGGGCCAAGGCCAAGAAGTAGCCGGTGCCGCTCCGCTCGCCCGACGGTCCGCCTCCGCCGGGTAGCAGGCTGGCGCCGGTCACCCGACTTGACGCGAGGAGAGTTCACATGCCCATCGAGGTTGGTGCCGAAGCACCCGACTTCGTGCTCAAGGACCAGAACAACCAGGAGGTCCGCCTCTCGGACTTCCGAGGCAGGCGCGCCGTGCTGCTGGTCTTCTACCCGCTCGCCTTCACCGGCACCTGCCAGGGCGAGTTGGGCGAGGTGCGCGACAACCTCGGCGAGTACGTGAACGACGACGTCCAGGTGCTGACCGTCAGCGTCGACTCGGCCTACAGCCACAAGATCTGGGCCGACCGTGAGGGCTACCAGTTCCCGATGCTCGCCGACTTCTGGCCGCACGGCGCCGTCGCCCAGGCGTACGGGGTCCTCAACGACGTGGCCGGCTTCGCCAACCGGGGCACCTTCGTCATCGACAGGGCCGGCGTGGTCCGCTTCGCCGAGATGAACGGCCCGGGCGAGGCCCGCGACCAGCAGGGCTGGCGCAAGGCCATCGCCGAAGCGACCAGCTGACCGGGGTACGCCGTGCGCCCGGGTCGGTGGCGGGCAGGTAAGCTTGCCAGCCACCGGCCCGCCACACGGGCGATCCGGGCGCGTAGCTCAGTGGGAGAGCACCCGCCTTACAAGCGGGGGGTCGCAGGTTCGAAACCTGCCGCGCCCACCAGCACCGAACGTGAGTTGCACCTGAGCACCCTGAGGGGCAGCGCGGTAGCGGAGCCCTACCCTCGCGGGGGGAGCGGTTCGGGGAGCGTGTGTAGTGGACCTGGCAGGCATTGGCGCGGTGCTGTTCGACATGGATGGCACCCTGGTCGACTCCGACGCCGCCGTCGAGCGGGCCTGGGAGCGGTGGGCCGCCGAGTACGCCGTCGACCCGGCGGCGGCGTTGGCGATCGCGCACGGCAGCCCGGCCGACCTGACCATCCGTCGGCTCCTGCCCGCGCTCGACGAGCCCGCGGTCGCCGCTGCCGCGGCCCGGCAGTTGGCGTTGCAGTACGACGACCTGTCCGACGTGACGGCCACCCCCGGGGCGCACGAGCTGGTGAACGCGCTGGCCCGGGTGGCGTTGCCCTGGGCGGTGGTGACCAGCGCCGACAGGCGGCTCGCCGAGGCCCGGCTCGGCGCCGCCGGCATCAAGGCGCCGGTGCTGGTCACTGTGGAGGACGTCAGCGTCGGCAAGCCGGACCCGGAGGGCTATCTGCGGGGCGCGGCGCTGCTGGGCGTACCCGTGGCGCGCTGCCTGGTCGTCGAGGACGCCGAGGTCGGCCTGCGGGCCGGGCGGGCGGCCGGCGCGATGACCGCGGCGCTGAAGGGGCTCGACGGCGACCTGCGTCTGCACGACCTGGGGCAGCTGACACGCGGCCTGGAGTCCGCGCAGGGGGCACCCTGACCCGGCACTGTCAACCGGTGCTCCGTCTGCTCAGGTGGACGGCGGTCAGGGCGATCAGCAGCAGGGTGCCGCCGAAGAGCACGGCGTTGAGGGCGACGGTGGGGTACCCGAGGCGGGGTATGTCGAGGAACGGGTAGAGGTAGCGGTCCTCGGCCCCGCCGACGGCGCCCCGGACCAGGATCACCGTCAGCCACAGCAGTGGGTAGCCGAGCAGGCTGACCGCGTACGCCGGACGCAGCGCGGCCCGAGGTCGGCGGCGGAGCCACTGCGCGGCGGCCAGTGGCGGCACCACGGCGTGCAGCAGCAGGTTGCCGGCGTCGGAGGCCAGCCCCCGAGCCTCGGGAGTCGCCACCATGGCGTAGCCGCTCCACGGGTTGGCCAGCACGAGGACGAAGACCACTGCGGTGCCGACGAGGTAGACGGTGAGCGCGGTGCGCACCCGGTCACCGCACCCGGCCAGCAACACCACCAGGTAGGCCAGGTCGACCTGCACGGTGAAGTAGAACAGCAGCTCGACTGGTTCCTCGCGGGCGGCGATTCCGGCGAGGGCCAGCCCGACGACGAGCACCACAGCGGTGCTCACCCGCAGGACCCGGTCGGCCACCGGCGGACGCTACCACCGCCGCATCGATGGACGCCACGACGAGCAGCTGACGGGCGGCAGCGAGGCGTACAGCTTGACCAGTTCGGCCAGGTAGCGCTCGGCGGACCAGGACGTCGCCGCCGCCCGGCCGTCCCGGATCACGGCAGCGCGCAACTCCCGCCCGGTCAGCAGCCGGGTGAGCAACGCCCCGAACGCCGCCGGGCTGGGCTCGGCGACGGGCCGGGTGGTGCCGGTGCCGGGCCGCTCGGCGAGCAGAGTGTCCACCATGGCCACCGGCAGTCCGTACGCCTCGGCCTCGGCGAGCACCAGGCCCTGCGTGTCGGTGGTGGAGGTGAACGCGAGCACGTCCGCCGCCCGGTAGTGGGCGCCGACCCGGTGCCGTGGCACCGGACGGAGCAGGTGCAGCGCGCCGGTGACGCCGTACCGGCGGGCGATCCGGCGGATCGCGACCCGGTGCCGTCGGGCCCCGAGCAGCACCAGCCGGGCGGTCGGCAACTCGCGGCGGACCTGGGCGAACGCGGCCAGGAGCAGCTCCGGGTTCTTCTCCGGCGTGGCCCGGCCCACCGCCAGCAGCACCGGCGCGTCCGCCGGGATACCCAGCCGGGCCCGTAGCCGCCGCCGGTCGTCGGCGTCGGCGTGTGGTGCGGCGGCCGGGGTCGGCAGGACCACGATCGGGGTACGCCCCGCCATCATCGTCGCCATCATCGCCGCGGTCTTCGCCGACGGGGCGATCAGGACAGTGGTGTGGGCCAGCAGAGTTCGCCCGAGCGCCACCAGCCGGGCCTGTCGACCCGCTCCGGGGTGGGCGAGCGCCCACAGGTCCCGGGCCCGCCAGCGCAGGCCCAGCCGCCGGCCGGCGTACGCGGCCCCGATCGGGATCTCCGGGTAGTGCGCGGCGTACGCGACGAGGTCGGTGTGCCAGGTCAGCACGGTCGGTACGCCCCGGGTGGCGGCCCAGCGCAGGCCGGCGACGCCGAGCGGGCCGGTGGTGTGCACGTGCACCACGTCGACCGGTGCTCTGGGCGGGCGGGGCAGCGCCAACCGGTACGGCCGGGTCGGCACCGACAGCGAGGGCACCTCGCCCGGTCGGCGGCGACACCGGAACAGCGGGCCGGGGCAGTACAACGCGACCCGGTGCCCGGCGGCGCGCAGCAGCGCCACTGTGGTGCCGACCGAGGTGGCCACCCCCTCCGGGTTGGTGAGGTGGCTGTCGCTGACGTGGGCGATCCGCACATGGCCATCGTCGCCGGCCCGCGCACCCCCGGCCGTCCCGTCCGCCCCGGGCGGGGAAACAGTTGGCGCGTCCCTGCCGGTTCTGCTGCACTACCCGCTCGCGACGACGAAGGGGGACGCGATGGAGTTGACGTTGACGCCGATGACGGAACAGGACCTGGCCGGCCTGCTCGGATCACTGGAGCAGGGGTACGCCGAGGACCTGGTGGCGCACCGGGGGATGACCCCCGATGCGGCCCTTGAGCGGTCGGTCAACCAGATCCGGGAGTCGCTGCCGGCGGGCGCGGCCACCGAGGGGGCGCTGCTGCGGTTGGGCCGGGTCGGCGACACCGAGGTCGGCTGGATCTGGGTGACCCTGCCGACGGCCGCCGCCCCGGACCAGGCGTGGATCCACAACATCGAGGTGCACGAGGAGCACCGGGGACGCGGGTACGCGCGGCGGATGATCCAGCTCATCGAGGCCGAACTCGCCCAGCTCGGCGTGCCCGAGCTGGGTCTGAACGTCTTCGGTACGAACGTCGTGGCGATCGGCCTCTACCGCAGTCTGGGCTTCGAGGTCACCTCGCAGCAGATGGCGAAGCGCCTCACCTCGGCGAGCTGAGCCGGCGGCGGCCCGGGGACGGGTCCCTTCGGCAGGACTGTTCACCTGCCCAGCGGGAAACCGGCGCGGACCGCACCTGGGGAGGAGCGACGGATGACGCACGGCGCCGGACTGACCATCGGTGTGCTCGGCTCGTACGGTGGGCGAAACCTCGGCGACGAGGCGATCCTCACCGGCCTGCTCACCGATCTGCGCACGCAGGAACCGAACGCCCGGATCATCGTCTTCTCTCGGAACCCGGAGCACACCCGGGCCGCACACCCGGACGTCGAGGCGGTGCCCTGGGAGGGCGTGAGCCGTACCGACTCGGCCCTGGTCCTGGCCCAGCTCGACCTGCTCATCCTGGGCGGCGGCGGCATCCTGTACGACCGGGAGGCCCGCCGCTACCTGCGGGTGGTCCGGGTGGCCCAGGAACGGGGCCTGCCGCTGATCACGTACGCGGTGGGGGTCGGGCCGCTCAGCGACGGGGTGGACACCGGCATGGTCCGGGAAACGCTCGCCAGCGCGACCCAGGTGACCGTCCGGGACCAGGAGTCCCGGATGGTGCTGGAGGAAGCTGGCCTGCTCAACCCGATCACGGTAACCGCGGACCCGGCGTTCCTCCTGCAACCGGAGGAGTTCCCGGCCCACCTGCTGGCCGAGGAGGGTGTGCCGGTCGGCAAGCGGTTGGTCGGGATAAGCGTGCGGGAGCCGGGCCGGGCCGCCGAACGCCTCGACGTGGATGGCTACCACCGGTTGCTGGCCCAGATCGGTGACTTCCTGGTGCACCGGATCGACGCGTACGTGCTGTTCGTGCCGATGGAGCGCGACGACATCCGGCACGCCCACGGGGTGCTGTCGCACATGGTCGCCGCCGAGCGGGGTCGAATCCTGCACGGCACCTACTCTCCGCAGCAGGTGCTGGGGTTGATGCGCCACTTCGACCTGGCCGTCGGCATGCGCCTGCACTTCCTGATCTTCGCGGCGATGGTCGGTACGCCGTTCCTGCCCCTGCCGTACGCCGGAAAGGTCTTCGACCTGGCCCAACGGCTCGGCGTGCCGGCGCTACGCGGCGTGGAGCGGGAGGTCGAGGGGCCACTGCTGGCCGAGGTCGACCGGCTCTGGGACGAACGGGAGCAACGCGCCGAGGCCACCGCACGACGGGTGGCGGAGGTGTGCGACCAGGCGCGAGGCACCTCGGAGGTCACCCGCGGTGTGTTGGAGAGCCTGCGCAGCCAGACCCTGACCCGGGTCTGAGCGGGCGGTCACACCGCCGGGCCGGTCCACCGGTAGCGCCACTCGCGGGCCTCCTCGCGGGCGGTCTCCAACTCGTAGATCTGCGCGTCGGCCAGCCCACCGGTGCCGAGGTGATGGTGGGTCAGCGGCGGACGACCGTTGCTGTCCAGTTCGACGGTGATGGTCTGCCCGTCCGCCGTGCCGCCGACGAGAAGGATCTGCACGGATGAAGCCATGCGCCCATCCTGCCCGGCGCAGCGCCCGCCCGCAGCGGATAGCGGGGCAGCGGGGCGCCCGGCCCGTGGCTAGGGTCGGCGGATGGAGCAGACGATCGATCCCACGCTCGGTCCGGTGCTCGCCCGCACCGGCGACGAACGCGCCGTCCTGACCTCGTTCCTCGACTTCCACCGGGCCGTGTTGCTGCGCAAACTGCGTGGTCTCTCCGACGCCGACGCCCGCCGCCGGCTGGTGCCGTCGGCGACCACGCTCGCCGGGCTGGTCAAGCACCTGACCCTGGTCGAGCGGAACTGGTTCCCGACCCTGTTGGCACCCGAGCCCGGCGACGTCTACCTGACCTCCGAGGAGGACGCGGTCGCCAGCTTCACGCTCGGCGACCAGGAAACCATCGTCGGGATCACCGAGGCGTACGAGCGGGCCTGCGCCCGCTCCCGGGCGGTCGCCGCGAGCGTCGACCTCGACCACGTGGTGCCGCACCCGCAGCTCGGTGAAGTGTCGGTGCGCTGGATTCTGGTGCACATGATCGAGGAGACGGCCCGGCACGCGGGCCACGCCGACATCCTGCGCGAGCTGACCGACGGCGAGGCCGGCGCGCTCTGAGCCTCGGTCGGCACACGCCGTCGGCCGTCAACCGGTGGGCAACAGGTCTGACGGATACTCCATCCCGTCGTGAGTACAGGCCGCAGCGGCAACCCGCGCCGCGTACCGGGCGGCACGCGCCAGTGGCTCGCCGCGCAAGCGGGCGGCGATCAGACCGGCCGCGAAGGCGTCGCCCGCCCCGTTGCTGTCCACCACCGGTTTGTCCGGGACGGCGGGCGGCACGGGCACGGCAGTGCCGTCGCCCGGGTACAGCTCGGCGCCGTCCGCGCCGCGGGTCACCACCACCGTCCGGGGCGCCAGCGCGCCGGCGAGCGACGCGGCCCGGTCGCCCAACCGCACCCCGCTCAGCAGGACCAGGTCGGCGACCTCCGCGAACGGCTGATGGTAGGTGTTCTCGCCGTCCCAGTCGTGCAGGTCGGTGGAGAGCGCCACGCCCGCCGGCACGGCAGCCCGCACGGCGGGCAGCGACGGCACCGCCCAGTCCATGATCGAGAGGTGGACGTGCCGGGCGTCGCGGACCAGTGCGGCCAGTTCGGTGGCGGGAAACGGTGGACCACCCCGCCATGGGCGCGGGTCGTACAGCGACGTGCGCCGTCCGCCCGGGTCCACCAGGTTCACCGACCGGCGGGTGCCGCCCCGGTGCTCGGCCAGCAACGCCGGCACGTCGGCCCGGGTCAACGCCGCCCGGACCAGCTCACCCGCCGGATCGGCACCGAGGGTGTCGACCACCAGTACCCGTAGGCCGAGCGCCCGGGCGGCCAACGCCACCCCGGCACCGGTGTTGCCGATCCGCAGCTCGATCGGCTCGACGGCGTGGGAGTCGGCAGCCGGCAGCGGCAGTGCGGGCACCCGAACCCGTACGTCCACGCCAAGCCCGCCAAGAACAAGGAGATCGACCACAACGCCGACGCTAGCCCGTTGCCGCTCCGCTCCCACCTCCAGCGCCCGCGATCGTGCCCTTCCTGTGGCGACAAAAGGTGCATCCTTCGCAGAACGCCGACACTAACTGCAAGATCGCCCAGGTGGGCCGGTGGGTGCGGACGCCTGGCCGGGTGGGCCGCCTATTCTGAGGGGCGGGCGGCGACTAGGGGGAGCAGGTGCTGGTCATCCACGGGCTGTGGTTGCCCGGCGGCAGCTCGACCGGCGGCCTCGCCGTCTGGGCCGAGGACAGCGCCGCACCGATCCCTGCTGCGCGGTCGGGCCGGCCGGCCCGGGAACGCCCGCACCCCTTCGCCGCCGGGCACACCGACCTGGCCGCCGTCCTCGCCGATGCCGCCGAGCCGAGCCGGCCGGACACCGCGTTGCTCACCCTGCCCACCCTGGCGGGCGCGCCGACCGACTCACCCGAGCTGATCCGGACCACCGTCGCACCTGCGGCCCGCGGCCGGCTCACAGTGGCCGGGTGGCGGGTCCCCACCCTGGTGTACGCCCCGGACGACGCCCTTTCGCTGCTGCAAGCCCTGAACGACATCCCGGCGGTGGCCGGGGCCACCCTGCGGCACCTCGCCGAGCTGGCCGACTTCGCCGCCGACCTGGTGACCCGTGGCCGCGTCCTCCCCGGCGTGCGCACGACTGCGGATGACCAGAGTTCCGGCGCTGTCGCGACGACCGCCGACCAGATGCCCGGCGCTGGCACGACGACGGCGTCGGGCGGTGCCGGGCAGGTGCCCGCGCAGGCGGTCTGGCGTCCGCTGCTGACCGGCACCGACGCCGCGTGGGCGCGCTCACTGGCGCTGGCCCTGCCACCGGCCGCCCGAGCCGCCGCCCTGCCGTCCGCCGGGCCTGAGTTGACAGCTGCCGCGCTGGTGGTGGATGCGCTGGACGCCTTGACCGACGCCGCCGCGAGGGCTGCGCTGGCGACCACCACGCTGGCCCGGGGGCTGCGCCCGGGTGGTCCGGCACCGGCCTGGCTGGCCGCGCTCGCCGGTCCGCAGAGGGACTTCACCATCGACCCGGCCGGGCTGGCCACCCTCTCCGGCGAACTGGAGGCCTGGCAGCGCGACGCCGCCGGTGGCCCGGTGCGGGCCAGTTTCCGCCTGGTGGAGCCGGCCCCCGACGAGGTCACCGAACCGATCCTGGCCACCCGGGCGGTGCCCGCCGGCAGCGGCCCGGTGCCCGCCGCCGGTGCGCCAGCGCCGGTGTCTGTCGACAGCGCGTCGGTGTCGGTCGGGTCGATCGGTGCCGGGCGTTGGCGGTTGGAGTTCGGGTTGCAGGCCGCGGACGAGCCCGGCCTGCACGTCGACGCCGGGGAGATCTGGCGAGCGCCGCAGACCCTCGGCGGCCTGGTTGGCCGGGCGACCAGCCCGCAGGAGACTCTCCTCGCCGAGCTGGGCCGGGCCAGCCGGCTCTGGCCGGACCTGGACGCCGCGCTGCGTACCGCCGCCCCGGAGGCGATGGACCTCGACGTCGAGGGGGCGCACCGGTTCCTCAGCGCGGGTGCCCCGGTGCTGCACGCGGCCGGTTTCGGGGTGCTGCTGCCGTCCTGGTGGCAGCGTCCGTCGGCGCGACTGGGCGCCCGGTTGCGAGCGCGCAGCCGCACCGCGCCGGGCACTGTGGGCGGCGCCGATGCCGGTGTCGGCCTGGACGCCCTGGTCGACTACCGCTGGGAGATCGCGCTCGGTGACCAGCCGCTCTCCGCCGAGGAGTTGGCGGCGCTGGCCGAGACGAAGACCCCGCTGGTACGGCTCCGCGGCCGGTGGGTGGAGCTGGACCCGGGGCGGCTCGCCGCCGGTCTGCGCCTGCTCCGCTCCGCGGGCGAGCTGACAGTTGCCGACCTGCTCCGCCTCGGGCTGGCCGACGGCGAGGCCACCGGCGAGCTGCCGGTGCTGGAGGTGACCGCCGACGGGGCGCTGGGCGACCTGCTCGCCGGCGCTGTCGAGCGGCGGCTCACCCCGCTGGACCCGCCACCGGGCTTCCGGGGGACGCTGCGGCCGTACCAGCAGCGGGGACTGGCCTGGCTGGCCTTCCTGCGCTCACTCGGCCTGGGCGGTGTGCTCGCCGACGACATGGGGCTGGGCAAGACTGTGCAACTGCTCGCGCTGCTCGCCGGGGACCCACCGGAGGCCGGGCCGACCCTGCTGGTCTGTCCGATGTCGCTGGTCGGCAACTGGCAGCGGGAGGCGGCCCGGTTCACCCCGGAGCTGCGGATACACGTACACCATGGTGCCGAGCGGGCGCGGGGGGCGGAGTTCACAGCGGCCGCGCACGGCGCGGACCTGGTCCTCACCACCTACTCGGTGGCCGCCCGCGACGCCGCCGACCTGGCCGGCATCGACTGGCACCGGGTGGTGGTGGACGAGGCGCAGGCGATCAAGAACGCGTCGACCCGGCAGGCGGAGGCGGTTCGCGCGCTGCCCGCCCGGCAGCGGGTGGCGGTGACCGGTACGCCGGTGGAGAACCGCCTCGCCGACCTCTGGTCGATCATGCAGTTCGCCAACCCGGGTCTGCTCGGGCCGGCCGCGACGTTCCGCAAACGGTTCGCCGAGCCGATCGAGCGGCACGGCGACGCCGAGGCCGCCGAGCGGCTCCGCCGGATCACCGGCCCGTTCGTGTTGCGCCGGCTCAAGACCGACTCGTCGATCATCTCGGACCTGCCGGAGAAGCTGGAGATGGAGGTGCTCTGCAACCTCACCGCCGAGCAGGCCGCGCTGTACCGGGTGGTGGTCGACGACATGCTCGCCCGGATCGAGACCAGCGACGGCATCGAGCGACGCGGCCTGGTGCTGGCCACCATGACCCGCCTCAAGCAGGTCTGCAACCACCCCGCCCAGCTGCTGCGCGACGGCTCGCCGCTGGAGGGCCGCTCCGGCAAACTGGCCCGGCTCACCGAGATCCTGGAGGAGGTGCTGGCGGCGGGGGAGCGGGCACTGCTCTTCACCCAGTACGCCGAGTTCGGTGCGATGTTGCGGGGTCACCTGTCGGCGCGGTTCGGCCGGGAGGTGCTGTTCCTGCACGGTGGCCTGGGCAAGGCCGAGCGGGACGCCCTGGTGCAGCGCTTCCAGTCTGCGGAGGGTCCGCCGTTGTTCGTCCTGTCCCTCAAGGCCGGCGGCACCGGGCTGACCCTGACCGCCGCGAACCACGTGGTGCACGTGGACCGGTGGTGGAACCCGGCGGTCGAGGACCAGGCCACCGACCGGGCGTTCCGGATCGGGCAGAGCCGACGGGTGCAGGTCCGCAAGTTCGTCTGCGCCGGCACTGTCGAGGAGAAGGTGGCCGCGCTGATCGCCGACAAGCGCAGCCTCGCCGAGCGGGTGGTCGGCACCGGCGAGCAGTGGATCACCGAGTTGTCCACCGGCCAGTTGCGGGACCTGTTCGCCCTGGAAGCCGGCGCGGTGGTCGAGTGAGCGAGCGAAGCGCTGACGTGAGCACCGACCGGTTCGCTGACTACGGGCGCCCGCGTCGGGTCGACGGGGGTCTGCGGGCGCGCAGCGCCCGGGGCGCGATCGGCCGGTCCTGGTGGTCGCGGCGTTTCCTGGAGGTGCTGGAGTCGTTCGCGCTCGGCACCCGGCTGACCCGGGGCCGGTCGTACGCGCGGGCCGGTCAGGTGCTCACCCTCGACATCACACCCGGGCGGGTCGACGCGGTGGTGCAGGGCTCGCGGCCGCAGCCGTACCAGGTGTCGATAGCGCTGAAGCCCTTCCCGGCGGCGCTCTGGTCCCGCATCGAGGACGAGCTGGCCGGGCAGGCGTTCTTCAGCGCCCGGCTGCTCGCCGGGGACCTCCCCGACGAGTTGGAGGAGCTGTTCGCCGCGGCCGGCGCGCCGCTCTTCCCGACCGCCGTGGACGAGTTGACCCAGCGCTGCAACTGCCCCGACTTCGCGGTGCCGTGCAAGCACCTCGCGGCGACGTTCTACCTGCTGGCCGAGGCGTTCGACGCGGACCCGTTCGAGCTGCTGCACTGGCGCGGCCGGTCGCGGGCGGAGTTGCTCGACGAACTCCGCGCCCGGCGGGCCGCGACCACCGGTGCCACCCCACCACCTCCAGGAGTCGACTCACCGTCCGGACCGGACGGTGCGGTGTCGACAGTGGACGCCGTGGCGCCGGTTGGTGCCGCCCGCGCGCTCACCGGGCTGTCGGCGACGCCGCTGGCGGAGACGGCGGACCGCTTCTGGTCAGCGCCGGTGCCGCTGCCCGATCGGCCGCCCCGACTGGTGACCGGCACCGACCTGCTGCTGCGCCAGCTCGGCGCGCCCGCCCCGGCCATCGGTGGGCCGGGACTGCTCGAACGGTTGCGCCGCGCGTACCGGGCGTTCGGTCCGGCCGACCGGTGAGCTGTCACGTCCACCGGTTGGGCCGTCCCGTTGAGCTGTTGAACAGTCACGTCCAGCGGCGGCGGAACCGCCACATGATCGCGGCGTTGGCCACCAGCACCACCGCGCAGATCGCGCCGGTGAGTCGACCGGCGAACACTGCTATCGCCGGCAGTGACGCCCACAGCACGATGGTCAACAACATCAGGTAGCGGCCCCTGCGGGCCCGGGCCCTGTGGTCCAGCCGGTTGAAGAAGGCCGGGTCACTTTCCCGGAGCTGACGGGTGATCTGGTCGAATCTGCGCTGATCCTCTTTGCTGAGCATGGCGCTGCCTTCCCCTCACGCGTTCAGCGGTTCGGCGGCATACCCGCTGCGATGGCGGCTCACGCTCGCCCGCTGCTGCTACTTTTCCTCCACGCGAGCGCGCTTCACGTCCGGCTTACCTGAACCTTAAGTTTGCCTTTGGTGGTGAACGGCGCCGAAACTGTCGCGTACGGGGGCGAGGTCCGATCCGTGCTCGGCTGCCGCGCGTACGCCCTGCTGGGAAGGTCTGCCGGTGGGCCCGTTTCTCCGCGCGCCGCCGCTGTCGCGCTGAACGCTGTCTTAAGTGCCCTCACGAGTGGGTTCCGGCCACCTTGAAGGGGCCTGGGGCCTTGGTTACCTTGCCGTAGCAACCCCCTCAGGCAACAGTCGCCGCACCTGCCGCACCTGCCCGGTAGCAGCTTTCGGCGCTCATCAGAAATCGGGATTGGTACATGGCCGACCAGAATGTGCCACCACGCCGACCGCGGGACGACCGCGGTTGGGACGGACATCAGCACCCCAGCGCTGACGGCTACGGCGACCCCCACACGCCCGCGCCCTACGGCTACGACTCGCCCCACCCCTACCAGGGCGGCTACGCCGCGCAGGCCGACCCGCGTGAGCAGTACGCCGGGCAGCCGGCGCCCGCCCCGCGCGGTCCGCAGTGGGTCGGCCCGGAGGGCCTTGGCCGCCCGGCCCCGGCGCGCCCGGCCGGCACCGGACTGCCCACCCTCGACGATGACAACGAGCCGGGTCGCAAGGTCGGCCGACGGAAGGCGATGGTGGCCCTCGGCGGCACCGCCGCTGTCGTCGCCGGCGGCGCGGCGCTCGCCATGACCCCGCAGATCCGTGGCCTCTTCGGCGACGAGGCGGCGGCCGGCGACGCGACCGGCAGCACGGTGACCGACGGCACCGCGGCGCGGCCCAGCGGCCAGCAGCCCAGCACCGTGCGTACCTACACCGAGCAGAACGAAAGCTACATGGGCTCCCGCGCCGGTGAGGCGCTGAAGAAGAACGCGCCGGCCAGCGGGCGGACCTTCTCCGGCCCGGCCGCCGCCGCGGCGGCGACCAACGTGACAGTGAAGACGGTGCTGGCCAAGGACCCGATCCTGCACCTGGCCCGACGCGCCACCTTCGGCGTGACGCCAGCGGTGGTCGCCGACATCAAGCGCGAGGGCATGGACGCCTGGATCCGCGCCCAGCTGGCCCCGGAGAAGCTGGAGCCGAGCAAGGGCGAGCTGAAGCTCGCCGAGCTGCCGACCCAGAAGCTCTCCGTGCAGCAGCTGCGTGACCAGCGGGACAAGCTCAACGAGCAGGACGCCCAGCCGGAGCGGGAGATGGTCGACGCCACCATCGCCCGGCAGATCTGGTCCAAGCGCCAACTGTTCGAGGTGATGGTCGACTTCTGGAACGACTTCCTGCACGTCGCCGCGGACTTCGACGGCGGCGAGGTGTACCGCAGCTCGTTCGACCAGGACGTCGTGCGCAAGCACGCGCTGGGCAGCTACCCGGAGATGCTGGTCGCCGCGAACAAGCACCCGGCGCTGCTGATCTACCTGAACCAGAAGGACTCCCGCAAGGACGCGATCAACGAGAACCTCGCCCGGGAGAACCTCGAGCTCTACTCGGTCGGCGTCGACGGCGGCTACAAGGAGCCGGACGTCCGGCAGGCCGCCATGTTGCAGACCGGCCGCGGTGTCGACGACAAGGGCAAGTACGTCTTCCGCCCCGAGCAGCACTACGTCGGCAAGGTGAAGATCCTCGGCTTCACCCACGCGAACAACTCGGCCGACCCGAAGAAGGCCGAAGCGGCGATCGACGCGTACATCACCTACATCGCGACGCACCCGTCGACAGCGAAGTACGTGGCGCAGAGCCTGGCCACCCGGTTCGTCTCGGACACCCCGCCGAAGTCCCTCGTGGACCGGCTGGCCAAGACGTACACGACCAACAAGGGCATGATCAAGCCGGTCCTGATGACGCTGTTCTGCTCCTCGGAGTTCTGGGCCGGTGTGGGCCAGAAGGTGCGCCGGCCGATGGAGTACCTGGTCGCCACGTACCGCACCCTGGGCGTCTCGCCGGAGGCGTCGCCGAAGCACAACAACGGCGACAGCAAGCGCACCGCGTACGCCCGGGGACTGCGCCAGATCCACGACAAGATGCGCGAGCTGGGCCAGTCCCCGATGGGTCATCCGACCCCGGACGGCTACCCGGACGTCTACGTCGCCTGGACCTCGGCCGGCACGATGGTCAACGGCTGGAACGAGGCGGGCGAGATTCTCGCCGGCTACCGGACCACCTTCACGTACAACGCGCCGGAGAAGTTGGTCGCCAAGCCGCCGGCGACGGCCGGGGCGTACGTGGACGCGCTGTCCCAGCGGCTGGTGGGCCAGAAGCTGAGCACGCGGGAGAAGAACCTCATCCTCGGCGTGGCCGGTGTGGTGGCGACCACCAAGGTCGACGCCACGTTCAACGGGGCCATCACCGCCGTCGCGCGGGCGATCCTCGCTTCCCCCCAGCACCACCTCCGGTGAGGCACCCGATGGAGAAGACTGTGTACAACTCTTTCCCCCTGCACCCCGAATGCCCCGACGTGCAACGGCTGGCCGACAACCCGGCCGAGGCGTTGCTGCGCGCCGAGGCGGACATCGTCGCCGCCGAGAACGCCGCCGAGTTCGACAGGTACCGCACCCTGGAGAACCTGGAGGAGGCCCAGCAGGACGGTCGCGGCGTGACCCGGCGGACCTTCGTCGCCGGTGCCGCGGCCACCGCCACCGCGCTGGCCACCGCCCAGTTCGTCACCACCTCGGCGTCGTTCGCGGCGACCAAGACCGGCACCCTGATCCACGTCTTCCTCTACGGCGGGCTGGACGGCCTGAGCCTGATCGCGCCGGACAACGACGCGGTGCTCAACAAGGCCCGGCCCGACCTGCTGCTCGGCAACGACTCGCTGGCCCTGGGCCGCGGCTTCAAGCTGACCAGCGCGTTCAAGCCGCTGGAGAAGTGGCTCTCGGCCGGTCAGCTGGGCTTCATCCCGGCGGTCTCCGACGAGCGCCTGTCCCGCAGCCACTTCCAGGCCGCTGACGCCTGCAACCTGGGTGGGCTGCCCAACGAGACCGGCGGCCGGGGTTGGCTCGACGGTCTGGTCGACAACCTGGGCAAGGGCACCGCGTTCCGCAGCGTCGGCATCGGCAGCACGCTGCCCCGCTCGCTTGTCGGCAACAACGGCGCGCTGTCGCTGAACAACGTCGGCTCCCTGCGGCTCAACGGTGACGAGCGGTTCCGGGCCGCCACCGAGAAGGCCATCAAGGGGCTCTTCACCGGGATCAACCACCCGGTCGAGGAGGCCGTGCAGGAGGGCATGGGCGCGCTGGCCACCGCCCAGAAGCTCGCCGCCAAGCCGTACCAGCCCGCCGAGGGCGTCAAGTACGAGGGCGTCGGCAACGCGTTCCAGCAACTCGCCCAGCTGATCAAGGGTGGCGCCAACGTGCGGGTCGCCACCGTCGGCATGGGTGGCTACGACACCCACGAGAACCAGGGCACCCGCGAGGGCGGCCAGCTGCACGGCCGGCTGAACGAGCTGGCCAGCGCCATGGCCGCCTTCTTCACCGACCTCGGCCCGAAGGCCGCCGACGTGACGATCATGGTGTCCAGCGAGTTCGGCCGTCGGGTCGGCTCCAACAACAACGGCACCGACCACGGGCACGGCGGCGTGGTCACCCTGCTGTCCGGCAAGAAGCTGGCCGGTTCGCTGCTCGGCACCTGGAACGGCCTGGACAAGCTGGACTCCGGTGACGTGCCGGAGTACAACAACATGTTCAACGTCTACGGCGCGGTGGCGCAGGGCCGGTTCGGGCTCACCAACGCGGAGGTCGACAAGGTCTTCCCCCGCCAGAAGTACGCCCCGATGAAGCTGTACGCGTGACGCATTCGCACACCCACGCCGCCGGCCGTCGTACCGGGACCTCGTCCCGGCACGGCGGCCGGTCGGCTGCGCCCGTACCCTCGCAGAGCCCGGCCCGACGCGGACCCGGCGGCCGACGGCTGCTGGGCGTGCTGCTCCTGGTCGGCCTGCTCGCCAGCGTGCTGCCGTGGTGGCTGGGCACCCCCGCCGGATCGTTGCGGAGCACAGCCGCCACAGTCACCGCGGCCGGCCGGATCACCGGCCTGATCGCCGGCTACCTGCTGCTGGTGCAGGTGCTGATGATGAGTCGACTGCCGGTGCTGGAACGGTGGATCGGCGGCGAGCACATGGCCCGCTGGCACCGGGACGTCGGCGCCACACTGCTGGTCACCGTGCTGGCGCACATGTCGCTGATCCTGGTCGGCTACGCCGACCTGCGTAACCAGTCGATCCTCGCCGAGGTCGGCACGTTGCTCGGCGACTACGAGGACATGCTCTCGGCGTTCGTCGCCGCCGGCATCATGGTGCTCGTCGGGTTCAGCAGCGTCCGGGCGATCCGGCGGGCACTGCCCTACGAGCTGTGGCACCTGCTGCACCTGTCCAGCTACCTGATCCTGCTGCTCGGCTTCGGCCACCAGTTCACCCACGGCGCGCAGCTCTACAAGCCCGGCCCGGTGCGCACCGGCTGGATCGCGCTCTACCTGCTGGTGATCGCCGCCCTGCTCTGGGGCCGCGTGATCGCGCCGCTGGCGTTCAACCTGCGCTACAAGCTGCGGGTCGCCGACGTGGTCGCCGAGAGCACCGACACCATCTCCATCTACCTCACCGGGGAGCGGCTCGGCCGGCTGGCGATGCTCGGCGGCCAACACTTCCGCTGGCGGTTCCTCACCAGGGGCTGCTGGTGGCAGTCGCACCCGTTCTCCGTCTCCGCCGCCGCCAACGGCCGCTGGCTGCGGGTCACCGTCAAGGTGGTCGGCACCCACACCGCCGACCTGCGTGACCTCGACCCGGGAACCCGGGTCTGGGCCGAAGGCCCGTCGGGCACCTTCACCGCCGCGCACCGGCTGCGCGAGCGGGCGCTGCTGATCGCCGGCGGCAGCGGCATCACGCCGATCCGGGCGATGCTGGAGGAGTTGCCGCCGGGCGCCGCGCTGATCTACCGGGCCCGCACGCCGGCTGACGTGCTACTCAGCCGCGAGTTGGACTGGCTGGCACAGGAACGCGACACCTCCCTCTGGTACGTCATCGGCTCCCGCGACGACCCCGGCCCCCGCCAGCTGATGAGCCCGGACGGGCTGCGGCAACTGGTGCCCGACGTGGCCCGACGCGACGTCTACCTGTGCGGGCCGCCCGGTTTGGTGGAACAGTCGGTGCGTGCGCTGCGGCGGGCCGGTGTGCCCCGGCGGCAGATCCACCTGGCCACGTTCGAGCTGTAGGAAAGGGCATCCCCATGCGTCGCGCGCTCCTCGCGATCACCGGTCTGGCCGCCAGCACCACCGCGCTGGTGGTGTTCAAGGGCTCGCCGGGCACCACCCAGGTCGCCCAGAACCTGCCGACCGCCCAGCCGGTCAACCCCACCCCGCAGGATGTCGAGCCGAGCGCCGACCCGTCGGGCGTGGCACCGAAGCCGTCGAAGACCACCGACGCGCCCACGTCGCCCAAACCCACGAAGAGCACCGCCCGCCCGTCCGGCACCCGCACCACCACGAAGGCCGCACCCCGGACCACCACCAAGGCACCCCAGTCGACCACCCGCCGGGTCACCGGCAACGGCTTCGAGAACGAGTACGGGTACGTGCAGGTGCAGATCGTCGTCTCGGGTAGCCGGATCGTCGAGGCCGTCGCGCTGTCGCTGCCCAGCGGGGGTGAATCCGACATCCACAGCGGCGACGTCCGCAACCGCTACGACGGCGGCGGCGGCGAGGTGGTGCAGAAGCAGAACGCGAACCTCAACACCGTCTCCGGGGCCACCGAGACCAGCAACTCCTACAAGCAGTCGCTGCGGTCCGCCATCGAGCAGGCTTTCTGACGTGCGGGCCACGCTGACCCGGCCCGGGCTGTGCCGGGTCGAACAGATCATGGGTACGGCCATCACCCTGGACCTCGCCGACGACCTGCCACCGGCGACGCTGCGTGAGTTGGCGGATGAGGTCTTCGCCTGGATGCGCGAGGTGGACGCCCGGTTCAGCACCTACCAGTCGGACAGCGAGGTGTGCCGCTTCGACCGGGGTGAGGTGCTGCTCTCGGAGGCGTCCGCGGACCTGCGGTACGTGCTGGAGACCTGCGCCGACCTGTGGGGCGCCACCGACGGGTTCTTCGACGCGTACGCCACCGGTCGGCTCGACCCGTCCGGCTTCGTCAAGGGCTGGGCGGCTCAGGTCGCCTCGGACCGCCTCGTCGCCGCCGGTGCCGTCAACCACTGCGTGAACGCCGGTGGCGACGTCCGGGTGCGGGGCCTGTCGCCGTCCGGGGAACCGTGGCGCATCGGCATCCGGCACCCGTGGGACGCGATGGCGGCCTGCCTGGTGCTCAGCGGGACCGACCTGGCGGTGGCCACGTCCGGCGTGTACGAGCGGGGGCGGCACGTGCTGGACCCGCGCCGGGGCGCACCGGCCAGTGGGCTGCGTTCGGTGACGGTGGTCGGCACCGACCTCGGGGTGGCCGACGCGTACGCCACCGCCGCCCTCGCCATGGGCACCCCCGGCCTGAACTGGCTGGCCCGCCTGGACGACCACACCCACGCGGCGATAACCGACAACGCCCGCCAGTACCACTCCGCACATCTCCCCCTGACCGACTAGCCCCCCGCGCGCCCCTCTAGCTCCCCGCGATCTTGCAGTTTCGGTTGCTTATCTGTCCCGTTACGTGGAGATTGTCGGGACAGTAAGTGCAAGATCGCCGAGAGCGGGGCCGGTCCGCGCGGCCGGCTAGCGGAGGGGGCGGTGGGTGCCGGCTGGGCGGGAGCCGGTGGGGCGTGGGCGGCCGGGGCGGGAGCCGGACGGTCGGGTGCCGGCCCAGCGGCGCCCTGGGTGGCTGCGCCGGGGCGGCTCGGTGCCGCCGGGGTGAGGCGCTCTGTCGTTGCTGGACATCGTTCCCCCGTTCGTGGCGCGCGTTCGCGCTCTTGTCCTGTCAACGAGGACCGGTGTCCCGGCGACGCTGTCGGGCACCGGATCGAATCGTCGACCGGGCCGGAATCACATGCCTCGTCGGGGCAGCGGCAGGTGGCCGGGGAGCAGGTCGGGTGCGAGCGTCACCCCGGCGGCGCGCAGCGCCCCGATCAACGTGTTCTGCACGAGGTACGAATCCGGAAGCTGCCAGCGCGCCTGTTCCGGGGCGACCGCCCAGCGGACCGTGCCCTCCGGCAGCCGGGTGGGTGGCGCGGGGATCCACGAGCCCGGCCCGTGCCGGACCACGTGGAAGCAGTGCTCCAACTCCGGCCGGAGCGGATCGCCGGGGCGGACCAGGAACATCCAGCGCCCGGTGGGCGTGACCAGGACCGGTCCGCGTACGCCGGTGCCGGCCGGGTGGATCTGGACCGCGTCGAGCACGTGCCGGCCGAGGTGGGCGGGCACCTCCAGCACGTCGAAGGCCCGGCCGGTGGGCAACAGCACCCCGTGCGGTCGGCTCCGCCACCAGGTCGCCACCCGGGCCGGGTCGGCGCTGGCGGCCAGCTCCCAGTTCTCCAGGGCGGGGTGGCAGCCCACTGTGGGACAGCCGGCCCGGCCGCAGACGAAGCGGCTGCGGGCCAGGCAGGCGCCCGGGGTGACCTCCCAGCCGTGTACGGCGTACCGGATGGCGACCCGGCGCAGCCGGACCCGTTCCAGCGGCGACAGTTCGGCAACGCGCGGTACGACATTCCCCCACATGTGTGCCAACTCCTCTCGTCGGGCCCGGCCTTCGCCAGGTCGCATGTCGAGCACCGTCACTGCCGTAACCCACGATCGTTGAGGTTGACGAACGGCTCGTGCAACTTGCACGAAAAGTACGAGGACTAGCTGTACGGCTGACGTACATCCTGTGCGACCAGCGAAAACCTGAAAGTGAACGGCAGTCGCCGCACCCGCGGACATCGCTCCGACTCGATTGGTCGTCGGTGGCAGGGGAGGATGGGGAGATGGACGAGCTACCCATAGGACGGCGAGTTGCCTACTGGCGGGGGCGACGCAAGATGTCGCAGCAGGTCTTCGCGGACCGGCTGGGCAAGTCCAAGAGCTGGGTGGACAAGGTCGAACGTGGCGTCCGGCGGTTGGACAAGTTCTCCGTCCTCTACGAGATCGCCGACATCCTCCAGATGGACGTCCAGTTGCTGATGGGCAAGGACCCGGAGCGGCGCGCCGACGCCCTCAACTGCATCGACCAGGTCGAGGTGCAGGAGATCCGGGCGGCGCTGGAACGCTACGACTCGATGAGCGCGTACTTCGACGCGGCACCGTACCCGCCGCCGATGGACGACATGCGCAAGGCCGTCAACCACGCCTGGCTCACCTACCAGTACGGCCGCTACGGGATGCTCACCCGGGCGCTGCCGAAGCTGCTGCGCGACGCCCAGGCCGGCGACGCCGCCTACGGCGGTGAGCAGGCCGCCGAGGCGGCCCACCTGCTCGGCCAGGTCTACCAGATCGCCTCCTCGGTGCTGCGCAAGCTCGGCGAGTGCGAGCTCGCCTGGTTGGCCGCCGACCGGTCGATGGCGGTGGCCCAGCGGGCCGACGACCCGCTGCTGGCCGGGATCGCCACCACCCGGGTGTGCAACGCCCTGGTCGCGATGGGCCGGGCCCGGCCCGCGCTGGAGCTGAACGTCCAGATCGCCAACCGGCTGGCACCGGGTGGCAGCAACGAGGTCTCCCCGGCCCGCCTCTCGGTCTACGGGATGCTGCTGCTCCAGGGCGCGATGGCCGCGTCCCGCATCGGCGACTCGGCCAGCGTCGACGACCTGATCAACTGCGCGCAGGAGGCCGCCACCCTGCTCGGCGGCGACCACAACCACTACTGGACGTCGTTCGGCCCGACCAACGTCGAGTTGCACCGGGCCGCCGCCGCTGTGGAGCTGGGCGACGGGGGGCGGGCCGTGGAGGTGCACCAGCTGCGCATCGCGGAGCCCTCCTTCAACGCGCTGCTGCCCGAGCGCCGCGCCCACCACCTGCTCGACATCGCCCGCGGGTACGCCCAGATAGGTGACGTGGCGAACGCCGGCGAGATGCTGCTGCTCGGTGATCGGCTCGCCCCGTCGGAGATCCGCTGCCGGCCGATCGCGCACGAGGTGATGTCCGACATCCTCCGTCGCACACGTGGTGCGCCGCCTTCTCCGGTAGCGGAGTTGGCTGAGCACATGGGAGTAGGGGTATGAGCGCGGAGCCGGTCTGATGGCCGGTGCAGCGCACAACAGCGGGCACCGTGAGGTGCTCTACGTCATCGCCTGCGGCTCGCCGCTGGCCCGGCACGTCGGTCGTCTGGTCGACCTCGCCCAACAGGACGGTTGGGACGTCTGCGTGGTCACCACGCCGGACGGCGCGAAGTTCGTCGACCAGTCGGCCCTGATTCGGCAGACCGGCCACCCGGTGCGGACGCACTACAAGAATCCCGGTGACCCGGACGTGCTGCCGCCCGCCGACGCCATGATCGTTTGTCCGGCCACCGTCAACACTGTCAACAAGTGGGCCGCCGGGATCACCGACACCCTGGCGCTCGGGCTGTTGCTCGAGGCCCAGGGCAAGGGCGTCCCCATCGTGGCGGTGCCGTACACCAACGCGGCGATGGCCTGCCACCCGGCGTTTCGTGCCGGGGTGGCCCGGTTGGTCGAGTGGGGCGTCACTGTGCTCTTCGGCGACGACGTGATCGCTCTGCACCCGCCCGGAACGGGGGAACAGCACCTGCACGCCTTCCCCTGGGCGATGCCGCTTGCCGCATTGCAGACCGTCTCCTGGAGCGCCGCCTAGCGCGTCCGGCAGATCTTCCACCAGACGCGGCCGGGCCGGGTGTCACCGCCCGGTGGCCCCGACGCCGGTAAGCTGGCCCGCCGTGAGCACAAGCGGATCCGCCCCCACAGTCAGCGACGTGGTGGCCGCGCTGGAACGGCGCTTTCCGCCGGTCTGGGCGGAGGAGTGGGACCGGGTGGGCCTGGTGCTCGGTGAGCCGGCCGCCCCGGTCCGCCGGGTTCTCTGCGTGGTCGACGTGGTGCCCGAGACGGTCGACGAAGCCCTCGCTGCCGACGCGGACATGATCGTCGCGCATCACCCGCTGCTGCTGCGCGGGGTGTCCTCGGTCGCCGCGACGACCTTCAAGGGGCGGATCATCCACAAGTTGATCCGGGCCGGGGTGGCGCTCTACGCGGCGCACACCAACGCCGACGTGGCCTCCCCGGGCGTCTCCGACGCCCTCGCCGCCCGCTTCGGGCTCACCGGTCTGCGCCCGCTTCAACGACCCGCGCCCGGCTCGCCCGCCCACGGCGACGACAGGGGTTTCGGCCGGATCGGCGAGCTGCCCCAGCCGATGACCCTCGCCGAGCTGACCCGGCACGCCGCCGCGGTGCTCCCCGTCACGTCCTGGGGAGTTCGCGCGGCGGGGGATCCCGGGCGTATGGTTCGTACCCTCGCCGTCAGCGGCGGGTCGGGGGACAGCTTCCTCGGCGCCGCGACCGCCGCCGGGGTGGACGCGTTCCTCACCGCCGACCTGCGGCACCACCCGGCCGGCGAGCACCTCGCCGCCGATGGTCCCGCCCTGATCGACGCCGCCCACTGGGCGACCGAACGACCGTGGCTGGACGACCTGGCAGCCCTCCTCCGGGAGGCGCTGGACGTCGAGACGCTGGTGTCCGACCTGGACACCGACCCGTGGACCGTGCACGCCGCCGCACCCGTTGTGGACGACAAGGAGCCCGACCGTGAAGGCTGACCCTCAGGTGCAGCGCCGCCTGCTCGACCTCCAGGCGATCGACACCAACCTCGCCCAGCTCGCCCACCGCAGGCGTTCGCTTGCCGAGCGGGCCGAGCTGGAGTCGCTGGCTCGGGAGCTGTCCTCGATGGAGGACGAGCGGGTCCGCGCCCAGGTGGCGGTCGACGACCTGGACCGGGACATCGCCCGGTTGGAGAAGGACGTCGAGCAGGTCCGGGCCCGCAAGGAGAAGGACGAGAACCGGCTGGCCGCCGGCACCGGGCCGGCCCGCGAGCTGGAGGCGCTCCAGCACGAGCTGGTCTCGCTCAAGCGCCGCCAGGGCGACCTGGAGGACGCCGAGCTGGAGCTGATGGAGCAGCGGGAGACCGCGCAGGGCGTACTGGACGGCGTGGAGCAGCGGCTGGCCGAGACCCGGGACAAGCGGGCCGCGACCGAGCAGCGCCGCGACGAGGCGCTGGCCGAGATCGCCAAGGAGGAGGAGTTCAAGCGGGGCGCCCGTCAGCCGCTCGCCGGCGACCTCCCCAGTGAGCTGGTCACCCTCTACAACAAGATCCGCGAGGACACCGGGTTGGGCGCCGCGCTGCTCACCGGGGGCCGCTGCGGCGGGTGCCGCCTGGACCTGTCCGGTGCCGACCTGGCCCGGATCCGCAAGGCCGCCCCCGACGACGTGATCCGCTGCGAGGACTGCCGACGGATCATGGTTCGTACCAACGAGTCGGGCCTGTAGGTCGTGGCGCCGCGCGTGGTCTCCATGGAGGCCGACGGTGGTTCTCGGGGCAACCCCGGCCCCGCCGGCTTCGGCGCGGTGGTCCGCGACCCGGAGACCGGCGAGGTGCTCGCCGAGCGCTCCGAGTCGCTCGGTACGGCCACCAACAACGTCGCCGAGTACCAGGGCCTGATCGCCGGGCTGACCGCCGCCGCCGAGTTGGGCGCCGCCGAGGTGGACGTCCGGATGGACTCCAAGCTGGTGGTCGAGCAGATGTGCGGCCGGTGGCAGATCAAGCACCCCGGCCTGCGGCCCCTCGCCGCCCAGGCCGCCGCGCTGGTGGGCCGGTTCACAGCGGTCCGGTTCAGCTGGATTCCGCGCGAGCAGAACCGGCACGCCGACGCCCTCGCCAACGCTGCCATGGACGCCGCTGCGGGTCGCCCCCCGGCGACTGCGGCGCCTGCCCGTCCTGCGACGGCGGTAACCACCGGCCAGCCCTCGACGACGCCCGCCACCCCGATCGTCGGCAGCGACCCGGCGACCGCGCCGGCCTCCTGGGAGCCACGGCCGAGCTTCACCGCCACCCGACTCATCCTGGTCCGGCACGGCGAGACCGAGTACACCGAGCAGGGGCGCTACTCCGGGCGCGGCGACGTGCCGCTCTCCGAGCGTGGCCGGGCCCAGGCCCGCGCCACCGGCACCCGGGTGGCCGAGCTGGCCCCGTCCGTCGCGGCCGTGCTCAGCTCACCGTTGTCCCGGTGTACGGCCACCGCGGCGTCGGTCGCCGAAGCGCTCGGCGGCGACGTGCCGGTGCGCACCGAGGACGACCTGATCGAGTGCGACTTCGGCCAGTGGGAGGGACGCACCTTCGCCGAGGTGCGCCAGCAGTGGCCGGGGGAGATGGACGCCTGGCTCGCCTCACCCCGGATCGCGCCGCCGGGCGGGGAGTCGTTCACCCACGTCGCCGAACGCGCGCACCGCGTCATCAGCGGGCTGCTGACCGCGTACCCCGGGGAGACAGTGGTGGTCGTCTCGCACGTCTCGCCGATCAAGCTGGTGCTGCGCGACGCCCTCGCGGCCGGCGACGGCTTCCTGCACCGGCTCTTCCTGGACGCGGCCGGCATCTCGGTGCTGGACCTGTGGCCCGACGGCGGCGTGGCAGTGCGCACTGTCAACGACACCGCCCACCTCGCCGCTCTCTGAGTCGATTTACTCCGGCCGGTCGGGCGCGCCGTTCGGCGCAGCCGACCGGCCGTTCGGCGCAGCACCCTCCGGACGGGTCAGGTGACCGCCATCACAGAGTCGTAGCCTCCGGCCGTTACATCGAGAGCCACGACTCCCCGGAGGTGTGTCAGATGGCTGCACCCGAACCGGAGGCGCCGCCCACGGCGCCGACCAGGGCGAAGGACCACAGCCCCTGGAACTGGTTGCTCTTCATCCCCATCGTGGTGCCGCTGATCCCGGCGTTCTTCAATGGCGACTCGCCCCGGGTCTTCGGCTTCCCGCGCTTCTACTGGCTGCAACTGGCCTTCATCCTGCTTGGCGTCGGCACCACGACGCTGGTCTACCAGATGACGAAGAAGCGGGGTGATTCCTGATGTGGCGCGACCATCTCACCGAGATCATCGTCTTTTCCCTGCTGTTCCTCCTGGTCAGCGCGATGGGCTTCGTGGCTGCCCGGTGGCGGGCACCGAAGGACATGGCGCACCTGGACGAGTGGGGGCTGGGCGGGCGCAGCTTCGGCGGCTGGATCACCTGGTTCCTGATCGGCGGTGACCTCTACACCGCGTACACCTTCGTGGCGGTGCCGGCGTTGATGTTCGGTGCCGGCGCGGCCGGGTTCTTCGCCGTGCCCTACACCATCGTCATCTACCCGCTGGTCTTCCTGGTGCTGGTGCGGCTCTGGTCGGTGTCACACCGGCACGGGTTCGTCACGCCGGCCGACTTCGTCCGCAACCGGTTCGACTCGCCGGTGCTGGCGCTGCTGATCGCGATCACCGGCATCGTCGCCACCATGCCGTACATCGCGTTGCAGCTGATCGGCATCGAGGCGGTGCTCAAGACGATGGGCGTCACCGGCGACAACGTGCTGGCCCGACACCTGCCGATCATCATCGCGTTCGCCATCCTGGCCGCCTACACGTACCAGTCGGGGTTGCGCGCGCCCGCGCTGATCGCATTCGTCAAGGACATCCTGATCTACATCGTGATCCTGGTGGCGATCATCTACCTGCCGTACAAGCTGGGCGGCTGGGGTGACATCTTCGCCGCCGCGGACGCGAAGTTCGACGCCTCGCCCAACCCCAACGACGGCGTCCTGCTCAACGGCAACAACCAGCTCCAGTACGTGACGCTGGCGCTCGGCTCGGCGTTGGCGCTCTTCCTCTACCCGCACAGCATCACCGGTGTGCTGGCCAGCAGGAACCGCGACGTTATCAAGCGGAACATGTCGGCGCTGCCCGCGTACAGCCTGCTGCTCGGGTTGATCGCACTGCTCGGCTACATGGCCATCGCAGCCGGCGTGAAACCGCTGCCCGGTGCTTCGGCCGGCAGTGTGGACAACAACACCGTCGTGCCGTTGCTGTTCGACCAGCAGTTCCCGGACTGGTTCGCCGGTGTCGCGTACGCGGCCATCGGCATCGGCGCGCTGGTGCCCGCGGCGATCATGTCGATCGCGGCGGCGAACCTGTTCACCCGCAACATCTACAAGGAGTACCTGAAGCGGGACGCCTCCCCGGCCCAGGAAGCGAACGTCTCGAAGATCACCTCGTTGGTGGTGAAGGTCGGCGCGGTGGCCTGCATCGTCTTCCTCGACCCGCAGTTCTCCATCGACCTCCAGCTGATCGGTGGCGTGATCATCCTGCAGACGCTGCCGGCGGTGGCGCTGGGCCTCTACACCCGTTGGTTCCACCGCACCGGCCTGATCGTCGGCTGGGTGGCCGGCATGGGCTTGGGCATGTGGATGCTCTACCAGGTGGCCAGCCCGACCCGGAAGCACTTCGGCGGCTCGGCGTTCCCGCTGTCGGAGTTCGGGTTCGACACCACCAAGACGATCTACGTCGGCATCGTGGCAGTGGCGGTCAACCTGGCCGTGGCGGCGCTGGTGACGCTCGCGCTGCGGGCCGCGAAGGTCGAGGAAGGAGTCGACGGCACCACGCCGAACGACTACTTCGCCGACGAGGGCGACCCCCGCATCACCCCGGGCCCCGACCGCGACGCCGACTCGGCCCGCGAACCGGTCGCCTGACGACTGATACGCCCGGGTGCCGACGTGGGTCGGTGCCCGGGCGTACCTGTCCCGCGCGCTCCCCCGCGCCCCGCGTCCTCGGCCCGCGTCCTCGCGCCCTCGCGCCCCGCGTTCTCGCGCCCCGCGCTTCCCGCGTCGATCTTGCAGTTATGGTGCCCGGCAGGTGGTGATTCAGGCCGTTTGTCCCCCACCATAAGTGCAAGATCGACGGAGCTGGGCCGGGGGGAGCGGGGCGGGGCGGAGCGGGGTGGGGTGCGGTGGGAGTGGGCGGGGCGGGGTTAGCGGGGGCGGTTGCGGTTTATCAGGGCCTGGTTTAGGCGGCCCAGTAGGGCTGCCAGGGTGGAGCGGTCCTCGGGGCTCCAGTCGGCCAGCATGTCGCCGTAGAGCCGGGTGCGGGCGGCCTGGACGGCGGCCATCCGTTGCAGACCGGCCGGAGTGGGGGAGATGACAGTGCCGCGACCGTCGGACGGGTCCGGGGTGCGGGTGATGAGGCCGTCGCGCTGGAGCGCTGACACCTGCCGGGTGACTGTCGAGCCGTCCAGGTTGAGTCGGGCGGCGAGCGCCGAGACGTTCTGCGGGCCGGCATCGGCCAGGTGGCGCAGGATGACGTACGCCGCGCGGTCCAGCACCCGGTGCTCGGCGGTGCCGGTGGCCCGCCGGGTGGCCTCGCCGAAGCGCATCAGCAGGGCCACCTCGGTTTCGATCCGGCCGAGGGTGCTCTCGTCGTGGTCGTCGCTCATAGCTGTATGATACAGAATAAGTACCTGTACGATACAGCTATTTGAGGAGTCGGAGTGGATCGGCGTTCCGAACCGAACCGCAGTGCCATCTACGCCACCACACTGGTGGCCTTCCTCGCCATCGCCGGCATCGCCGTCGTCGACCCGATCCTGCCTGCCATCGGCGAGGCGATCGGGGTCACCGCCTGGCAGGTCGAGCTGCTGTTCACCGCGTACATCGCGGTCATGGCCCTTGGCATGATCCCGGCGACCCTCGCGAGCGGCCGGTTCGGCTTCAAGCCGGTGCTCATCACCGGCGTCTCAGTGGTCGGCCTCGCCGCGATCCTCGCCTCGTTCAGCGACAACATCGTGCAGCTATCCGTGCTGCGCGGCGTCTGGGGGTTGGGCAACGCGATGTTCTTCGCCACCGCCATGGTGGTCCTGGTCAACCTGGCAATCGACCGGGAATGGGTGGTGGGCCTCTTCGAGACCGCCCTCGGCCTCGGCTTCGCCGTCGGACCGCTGATCGGTGGCCTGCTCGGGCAGGTTTGTTGGCGGCTGCCGTTCTTCGTCTGCGGCGTCTTCATGGTCCTCGCCCTCGGCGTGGCCTCCCGCGAACTGCGCGAGCCCACCAACCGCCAGGCCCCGGTACGCGTCGGCCAGATCTTCGCCACCTACCGCCGGCCGGCGTTCATCGCCCTCTGCGTGGTCACCGCCGCGTACAACTTCGTGTTCTTCGTGGTGCTCGGCTACACGCCGCTCTTCCTCGGCCTGGACGTCATCCCGCTGGGGCTCGCCTTCACCGGCTGGGGTCTCGGCCTGGCCGCCGGCATCATGGTGATCGGTCACCGGCTGGCCCACCGCATCGGCGCGGTACAGACCGTCGGCGTGGCCATCGCCGGGCTGCTGGTCTGCATGGTCCTCTTCGCCACCTCCAGCAGCACCGCCGAGGCGCTCGTGGTGCTGGTGCTCGCCGGACTGTGCATGGGGCTGGCCAACGCCAACCTCACCGACCTGGCGCTCGGCCTCGGCTCCAGCGACCGGAGGGTCGCCACCGGCGCGTTCAACCTGGTCCGCTGGGGCGCCGCAGCGCCGGCACCGATCATCTCCGGCAAGCTCGCCGAGCAGTCGCTGGCGCTGCCGTTCTGGGTCGGCTTCGGGGTGCTCGCCGTCGGCGTGCTCGTCTACCTGGCCTTCGCGCACCTGATGGCCGCCGGCTACGGCGAGCGGGTCCTCTGGTCCCGCTGGAACCGCGCCGCCGCCGACACCGAACACGAGCCCGTCGGCGAGACCTATTGACCGCCCGTCAGGCGGTTCAGTGCAGGGCGCGCGAGAGCAGGTAGAGGCCGATCGTCGTACCGAACACCACGATCACCGTCTTGAGCACCACCGGCGGCAGCCGGCGGACGAGCCGGGCGCCCGCGTACCCCCCAATGAGGGTGGCCGGCGCGACCACCGCGACCGCCGCCCAGTTCAAGGGGCCGAACAGGGCGAACACCACGAGCGTCGTGAACCCCACCACCGCCGACAGCAGATTCTTGATCGCGCTCACCCGGGCCAGTGTCGCGTCCAGCACCAGGGCCAGCCCGGCAACCAGCATCACCCCGAGCGCCGCACCGAAGTAACCGCCGTACACCGCGCCGAGCGCGACCATCGTCTGCACCGCGACCGTCCGCTTGCGCGGCGACAGGTCCCGGGGGTGACCGACCAGCCGGCGCAGCGGGTCTTGGAAGGCCAGGACCGCTGTCGCGCCGAGGACCAGAAAGGGTACGACCAGCTCGAACGCGCGGGCCGGAGTGGCCAGCAGCAGCAACGCCCCGACAATCGTGCCGACGATGGTGGTGGGCACCAGCGTGGCCAGCGCGCGGGGACGCGGCAGGTCCTGGCGGCTGCCCGCCACGCTGGCCAGGTACCCGGGGAACACGGCGACGGAGTTGCTGACGTTCGCCGGCACCGGGGGCAAACCGATCGCGATCATCGCCGGAAAGGTGATCAACGAACCGCCACCGGCCACCGCGTTGACAGTGCCAGCGGCGAGACCGGCGGCGAGCAGCAGCGCGGCGTGGGAGAGATCCATAGCCCCACGAGGCTAGCCGTCGCCTTCTGAGTTGGCTTCGCGGGATCGCCCGTGAGCAGCGCGATCTTGCCCGGGCGGGGCGGCAATACCGGCAGCATGCTCGTCGTTAGGATGAGAGCGCGACGGACGAGTCGACCGGGCGGCCGCGTCGGCGGGCTTCGGCCTGCCGCCGAGGAACGTCCGGACTCCACAGGGCAGGGTGGTTGTTAACGGCAACCCGGGGCGACCCGCGGGACAGTGCCACAGAAAACAGACCGCCGACCCCAACGGGGACGGTAAGGGTGAAACGGTGGGGTAAGAGCCCACCAGCACCCCGGGCGACCGGGGTGGCTAGGTAAACCCCACCCGGAGCAAGGCCAAGCAAGGGCCGTCACCGCAAGATGACGACCCGGCGCAGACGCTTGAGGGCTGCCCGCCCGATGTCTGCGGGTAGGCCGCTGGAGCCTGCCGGCAACGGCAGGCCGAGATGGATGGCCGCCGCCGGCGCAAACCTTTCGGGGTACGCGCCGCGCACAGAATCCGGCGTACAGGTCGACTCGTCCGTCGCCCACCAGCTGGGAGTCTCGATCAAGGCTCTGAGCTGGTTCTGTGCTTGGGTGTCGATGCCGTTACGTCAACGCGCAGCAGCGATCCGGCATGGCCATCACTTCAACTCGTGCCACTCTCCTGCCCGACCAGGATCGCCCGTGTGGACGAACTCCTCGACAACCAGCCAGGCGCGTTCGAGGTTGAGAACGAAGTCCGCGGTGAACTCGACCGGGTCGTCCAGCACCAGTACTTCCGCATTCGCGTCCGCACGCTCATCGGCGGCCAGGAGGGACATGGCGTCCTCGTCCGTCACCAGATGGACGACCGCCGCAGAGCCCGCGAACCCGAGCGTCAGCACAGGGAACACGGCGCCGGCCCGTACTTCGAGGTAACCGCGCCCCTGGGCACGCAGTTTATCGAACCGCTCGATGAGGCCACCGAAGCCCGACCGCTCCACCGAAGCGAACTTCCCTGACGTCTGAGACGTGGCACTCCACGAAATGTTCACCCGGCAACCTCCTCGACGATCACGAGGCTATGGCTTCGGAGCACTCCCATCCCCAGCGCAAGATCAGACCGGCGCGTCCTGGCATTGCTTCCGCGCCCCGGTGAGGCGGTGGCAAGTCAGTCCCGGGGTTGGACTGGCGCGGCAGGCGGTAGCCCCAAGTTCGACGGCGGCTCTACCTGACCGCCAGACTCGTCCGGGTGGAATTCGTTGAGTTGGGTGTGGTCGCTGCCCCGTCCGGTGTCCTGGTTCTCGCGATGGTTGGGCACCTCGACTACATCTGGCCGAGCATCGGCGAGCGGCTTTCCGACCGTGCGGCGGCGGTTGCTGCCACTGGTGGTGGCCATATCCAGGAGTGGCTGTTCGAGGCGATCGCCTTACCCGTCAACGCCGACCGTCGCCTTCCGGTGCTGGCGGCTACCCAGCCGTCGCCGTTCTTCGGCGAGACCGTCATCACGATGCTTGAGGTTCGTCTGGGTGGAGAAGGTGCCGGCCGGTTGCTCGGTGACCTACCGGCCGACAGGTGCGGCATGGTCCTGGGCGACGCCGTCGCGCTCGATTCGTGGGCCGGCCCGTCCGCGGAGCCAGGTACCGACTACGACAACTTCCGCCGGTTGGCTGCGGACCATCCGCTGCGCGTCGGACCGGTCGAGGTTGCGGGCTGCCCCGTCCTCGGGATTGGCTGGAACGAGGGTGACCACTCGATGCGGCATCGGGGAGAGCGGGCGGCGGGTCACGTCTACCCTGTGACGATCACCAGTGACCACTCGTCCGGGGCAGTTCTGCGATGGGAAGTTGACCCCACCGATGTGCGACCTGAGACGGACTGACGACGGCGTGCGCCTCTGACGCCCTAGCGAAGCCCTGAATGAGTATCTGGGCAAACCCGTCGGCGTTGGTCGTCGCTGGCTGCTGTTGGTTAACGCGCGAGACTGGGGCTCGGAACTGTTCGACGCGGGCGCGGTAGGGCACCTGGACTCCAAGACCGGGTTCGGCGCGTGGTCCGAGGGCCTGGATCTGCTCCGATCGTTGGCTACCGAGGCGCGGCACGCGGCATGATCTGCTGCTCCCCGGTGTTGGCCATCGAGTGCAACATTCCGGCGGCGAGCGGGATGAGCCGTGCAAGGCCGGGTTGTTTGTTGCGCCGGGCCAGTTCGGGGCCGAGCTTGGTCATCAGCTGGGTCAGCGCCGGCAGGGGACGGACGAAGAGCGTGATCTCGGCGATCAGGCCGTCCGCATCCAGACGGAGGCGCTGGGCTTCATACAGGCGTCGGCCACCGACATGGGCTTCGTAGAACAGCGCCACGGTGCGGCCCTCGGCGACCTGGTCGGTGTAGGTGATGCCGTCGATCGCGGCCAGGGCCACCTCGAGCAGGTTGCGTACCTGGAAGGCGAACTGCTCGGTGATCGGCGAGAGCAGTGTGACCTCGGGGCTGAGAGCGGCGACCGCTGCGTTGGCGTCACCCGCCTCGCCAGCGGCACGCCATGCGGCGACGGCGTGATGCGGCTGATTCACCGGTACCCCTTTCGGGTCGTGGCCGGGCTTCGACGCCGAGCGTGACGCTGACCGGGTGGTTCTACGACTCGACCTATCGAGTATCACCGCCGATGACGGCGGACGGATCCCTCCATCGGACCAACGGTTTTCCCCGGCGGGGTGAACTCCGCCGACCCCGCGTGGCGCAACCACTACGAGTACGCTGTCGCGGTTGCCTGAGCACGTCGGAGGACGCGGTGAGTTGGGACGTGCTCGTCTTCGCCGCCCCGCCCCATACCAGGTCGGTTGACCAGCTTCCGCAGGACTTCGATCCGCCGCCCCTGGGCACCGGACCGGACATCAGGCGATGTCTACGGGAGAACTTCCCGGACCTCGACCTCGCGGATCCTGCGTGGGGGCAGATGGTCGGCCCGACGTGGAGCATCGAGTTCAACATCGGGTCGGACGATCCCGTGGATTCGATCATGTTGCACGTACGCGGCGGCGGCGACGACGTCCTGGCCGTTGTCGCGCGGATCGTCGCCGCGACGGGTGGTCGCGCCCTCGACATCTCGACAGGCGAATTCCTGACCGGCGATGCCACTCAAACCGCTGGCTGGCTCGGCTTCCAGCAGTACCGAGACCAGATCTTCCGTCACAGCTGACGTCTGTCGCCGGCTGGTATCGCGACGGCTGGTTGCACGCGCCCCGCCCGGGGCGCTGTCGTACGTCGGCCTCGCTTACGGCCGCTCCGACACCTGTGCGATGAACGCGGCCCAGGCTGTCGGGGCGAAGGTCAGTGCCGGTCCGGTGGCGTCCTTCGAGTCGTGGACGGCCACAGCACCGGGCAGGTTGCTTGCCACCTCGACGCAGTTCCCGCCGCTCGCGCCGCTGCGGGTGGACTTGCGCCACCGGGCGTTACTGAGGTCCATGATGGCTCTCAACTTCCTTCAGTAGGTCGATGGACTGCAGGCGCCGGTAAAGCGTGTCTGGGACCCGGTCGATTGCGGCGCTTTGGTTCGGCGCGAAGCCTCGCGCGCCTGACTTTGGTCAGGGCCGCTCGACTACGTGAGTGACGAACGCCCGCCAAGCTGCAGGACCAAAGGTCAGGGCCGGGCCGGCTGAGTCCTTGCTGTCCCGGACGCCGACGACGCCGGGCAGGTTGTCAGCGACCTCGACGCAGTTGCCCCCCGACGAACCGCTGTGCCGGGACTTGCGCCAGGTGGCGTTAGTGAGGTCCATGATCGCTGTGCACTTCCTTCATCAGCTCGTTGGACTGTCGACGCGGGAGTGCCTCGTTCCTCACGTTCTCCCACCTCGCATGAAGAGTATGTAGCCCATCTTCGTTGTCGACCACGATCCCGCCCAGCTGATTTTCGAGGTGCCCGACCCAGGTCCCGTCGCCGGCCCGCGCCAGCGCGAACGGCCCGGACAGCCCGATGTGGAGGCCGGCACCGGCTGGAATCACGTGGACGTGAACGTGGGGCAGTTCGGCGACGGTGATGAGGTGGGCGACCTGCTCGGCCATTATGCCGGCGTATTCGTCGCCCGCACGGCGGAGCGTGGACTCGTCCAGCACGGCCACCACCTGTGGCGGGGTGTCGCCGGTCAGGATCTTGTGTCGGCTCATGCGGGCGCTCACCTGCTGGTCGACCTCGGTGGCCGACATGAGGTCGTTCAAGCGCATTACGACGCGGGCGTAGTTCTCGGTCTGAAGTAAGCCCGGGATCAGTAGTGGCTCGAAGAGACGAAGCTGTCGCGCGCCACGCTCGGCGTCCAGCCACGGCAGGAACCACGACGGTGCGCCGAGTTTCACCACGAGGCGTCCGAACAACCCGTCGTTGTTGAAGGCGCGGTCAGTTCCCCGGATGAAGTCCATCGTCAGCGCTCGGGTGCCGCTCTCCACGGCGCTGACGTGCGAAGCGCTGAAGCCCGCTGCCCGGCCGAACGACTCTTGCGTCATCCCGGACGCTCCACGAGCACGGCGGATCTCGCTCACGATGAAGTCCGCGAGGGGACTTGGCACGTCAGCCATACAACTCTCCTCAAATCGGAGATCGACTACCCGAGGTGCCACATGACTGGAGCTTGTTTCGCCAGCTTCGGCCCGACCGCCTGGAACACCTTCCGAGCGTAGTGGTCTCCACAGCAGAGTGTCACCAAGCGGCGCGGCTGGCAGGCCCACGAGATCCGGCGGTCGCGTTCGTAGCGGGGCCGCTCCGACGGGCGAGCACTCACAAGAGCGGCCCCTTCCCAACGGCACAAAGGGGAGACCGTGCCCGACGACAATCCCGAAAGGCCCCTGAAGGCCGGCGACGTGGTCCACCTGACCACTACGGCGAGCGTGCAGTTTCTGCGCCCGATCTTCGTACGCGTCATCCGCGAGCTGCCCGAGCGGCACACGTATCACGGGTGGGTCTGGATCGAGGGTTACCAGCTGAACGCGGCGGGCGACGCGGTGGCGCGGCGCGAGTTGTATGTGATGCGCGCGGGCGTGCGGTTGCAAGCCCTGCCCGTCACACCGACCGGGCCGGCCAAACGCCGCCGACGTCCGGTGCGGGTCGGATGACCGCCCGCCCTCGCCCGCACCTGCCGATGCGCCCGGCGTGGCTGTGCCGCAACTGCGCCGCGCCCTGGCCGTGCGGCCCGGCTCAGCTCGCACTCGTGACCGAGTTCTACGGCCACTCGATCGCGCTGGCCTTCTACCTGGCCGCGTCGATGCAGGAGGCCATCGACGACGTGTACGGCCTCGGGCTGCGCCCGGACCCGCCCGCGATGCACGCCAGGTTCCTCGGCTGGTTGTCGCTGGTCCGCCGGCCCCACCGACGCTGAGCCCAGCCAAGCAACGAACCGGCCGGGTGGGTCGCCCCACCCGGCTGGCGTCCGGATCCCTGGAACGTCAGTGCTTCTTGAACACCGGCTTGGTGTCCAGCGTGGTGGTGATGTTCTGCGTGGTGCCGCCCCGGTACGTCTTCCGGTGAAGATGTCGGTCCAGCTGTTGCCCGGCGGGAACCACACCGACGTGGTGGCGGTGTTGCCGGGCGTCGTCACCGGTGCCGCCAGGTAGTCCGTGCCGTACAGGTACTGCGAACCGGCGGTGCCGTACGCGGCCTGCTCATTCGGGTACGCCAGGTACATCGACCGGACGATTGGCGTACCCGTGCGGGTCGCCTCCTTGGCGGCGGCGTAGGTGTACGGCTGCAGCTTCTTCCGCAGGTTCAGGAACTTCTTGGCCGACGCGTTGGCCGCCGGGCCGTACTGCCAGGGCAATCGGTCGCTGTGGTTGGAGTGCAGCCGGTCGATCGGCTGGAACGTGCCGAAATGCCCCCACCGGGCGTAGAGGTCGTCGGGCAGCTTGGTGCTGACCGGTTCGCTGCCCTTCTCTCTTTCCCGCGCGACCACCAGCTCAGACGTACGGGGTCCAGGGCTCGGGCTGTTCGGCGTCCCAGCCCAGCTTGTCGAGTGCACGCAGGACCGCGACCGCGCGGGGCGTCCAGAAGAGCAGGACCTGGTCGCGCTCCTCGACCTCGAAGGCGACGGCGGTCGCCGGCAGCGGGATCCGCCGGTGAAACGGATGGTGCGCCACCGCGGCGACGAAGAAGTGTTCCAGAGCGTCCGATCCGGCACGCGACGTGAAGGTCACCGTGCTGTCGTCGGCGTGCAGCTTCACCGTCGGCCAGGCCATTCGTCGGACGGCCCTGAGTGTGTCGCCTCGGGTGAAGTCGAGGCGGTCAACGTAGGTGAGCCCGCCACGCGCATCGAAGGATTCCGAAATCACCGTCGGATGGTACGGCGGGCACGAGGGCTGAGGCGCGGCGGTGGCAGCTACCAGATGTGCGCGCGTTCGTCGATGAATCGAGGCGGCTCGCCGAGGATGGTGTCGGCTGGGACTGCGCCGTGCGCCAGGTTGAGGGTGTCCAAGCGGTAGAAGGTGGCTCCGCCGTTCATCCCGGCGAAACGGTAGTTGATGTGCCAGCGCAGCCATTCGCCGCGGGCGAGTCTCACCGCGGGCGGCCGGCGGTGACGGCGCGGCGCGCCCCAGGCTGACGCGAGCAGTTCAACCTGGAGTTGACCAGTTACCAGTTGGAGACGCACGTCGCTCCGGTACGGCGGGCGCGTCAGTTCCTCGCGAGGCTCGAATCCCACGGCCTCCGACATCTTGATCTCTTGAACGAATGGCACCGCCCGTTCCGGTAGGACGAACGACACCGGCACGGCGTTACGCCGCGTTGCCTCGGCTCCGCCGCGCGACCGCTTCGTCCACGTCGTGCGAACCCACTGCACCACAGCATCCATGCGGCGATGCTCGGCCGCTACAGGTCCTGACGCAACCGGGATTCGCCCTGCCAGCGCTTCACCACGACGGGCTCCCCACCCGGGGCGGGCCACACCTGCACCCGCAGCCGCTCCATCGTATGCGGGGCCTCGTCGGAGTCGAGCCCCGAGCGCTCCGCCTCGGCAAGGTTGCTGCTCGCGGCCCGGACACGAAGGGGCCCTACCGGCACCTGGACCCTCGCCGCATCCGGCTCGTAGTCGGTGCAACCCATGACCACGAGGCGGCCCGACCGAATCTGCATGCTGCCCTCGACCACGTGGTCGTAGTCGGTGTGGTCATCGGCGGGTGGGGCGTCCAACACGTCGACTCGCACGGCGACAGTGACGTTCACCGACGTGCCGATGGCTATCGCGTCGTCGACCACGGCCAGGCGGTCGACAACCGCCTGATCGGTCCACGCCTCGCTCAGGTCGCCCGTCGACCCTTCGTCGCTCAGGTGGATCTGGTGGTAGTCCGCGAACAGCTCCAAGTCCAACGAGTCCACGCCACGCTCCTCTGTTGATCCGCCTGCCGTCGGTTGCCGCCGCCGCTGCCGCTCACCGCCGCTGCGGCTCGGTCAGCAGCGGGGGCGGTCGAGTGGCACGGCGGCCCCCGCGAGCGCTTCGACAGTCGCCGTCGGTGCGGCCGATTCCGTCGGCTTCGGTGAGGGCGCGATGGTGGGGCTCGGCGGGGCCGAGGGTGAGCTGCTGGGCGTGGGGGAGGCGCTGGCGAGGACGGCCGTGCTGCGTTGCACCTGCTTGGTGACCAGGCGAATGCCGGTGGCGGTCGCCTGGCGTCCGTACACGTCGGTGACCCTGATGCTGTACGGCCCGGGCCCGATCCCGCCCTCGATGGTCCAGTGGTTGTCGCTCTGCCGGGCGGCCTTGCGGAAGCCGCCGCCCGGTCCCTTCGCCTCGACCGAGCGGAGCGGGTTGCCGTGGTTGGCAACCTGCGTCGCGAACCAGTATTTCGAGGCGCCGCCCTTCATCCGGAAGGTGAGCCCTCCGTCGAGCGGCGGGTTCACCACCGCCCGGTACGTCACGGACGCGATGCCCTGCGACCGGTCCGCGATCCTGGTGAACGCCTCGGTGGACAGGTCGATCTTGCTGGGTCCGCAGCCGCCGCACTGGTCCATCACCATGACCCGGACCGTGCCCTTCGGACCGGTCACCTCCAGGTAACTGCCGCAGGCCGCCGATCCGGAGTATTGGGACGTGCCGACAGCCACGTAGAGCTGGTCCGCCGGAGGACCCGGGAAGGAGCAGTTGCCTCCCGAGCGGCCCGCGTCGTAGAAGCTGGCAGTTCCCTTGTGGACCGCGTTGCCCGTCGGCGGCGCGGCGCAGGCGGGGGTGGCGCCGCCGCGGACGGCGAGGGTGATCCCGAGTACGGCGGCCAGGGCGGTGACCCCGGCGCCGGCCAACCAGTGCCGGACCCGCCGACTCGACCGGGGCGTGCTGGCCGGGGTGTCGTTGTCGGGGGCCGTGCCTGGTGCTGCCGTCACGGCGCCTGATGTTGCCGCACGGTGCTGTGGCAGCGCAAAGCCGTCCCACCGATCGTCACTCGCCGGATCGGCGGGGGCGCAGTCCGTTGAGGGCGGTGGCGACGACGAGGTCGGCGTACTCGGCGGTGAGCGGCCCGCTGCGGTGCAGCCAGCGGTTGAGAACCGGCCCCCAGATCATGTCCACCGCCACGCCGAGGTCGACGTCGTCGGCGATCTGGCCCGCCCGCTGGGCGCTGCGCAGGCGCTGCCGTTTGGCCTCCTTCAGCGGCCCGTCCAACCGTTCGGCGTACGCAGCGGCCAGCTCGGGGTCGAGCGCGATCTCGGTGGACAGCGCCCGCATCGGTTGCTCGTACCGGGGGTCGTTCATCTCCTCGACCGTCGCGTGCAGCACCACTGTCAGGTCCGCCGCCAGGTCGCCGGTGTCCGGCAGCGTCGGCGGCCCACCCTCGGTGGCCTCGCTGAGCATGAGGAAGGCGTCGAAGATGACAGCGCCCTTCGACGGCCACCAGCGGTAGATGGTCTGTTTGCCGACGCCGGCCCGCGCGGCGATGCCCTCGATGCTGAGCTTCGCGTACCCCGTTTCCTGGAGCAGGTCGAAGGCCGCGGTGAGGATGGCGCGCCGGGAGGTCTCTCTCCGGCGGGCCGTGTTGGGCGTCATGAGCGAGACGATACCAGCGCACGAGACGAACCGTCTCGTCTTGACGGCGCCGATGTCGCAGCCTTAGTCTCAGCCCATCGCGAGACGGACCGTCTCGTCTTCAAACGCTGGGAGAACACATGCGTACCTGGTTCATCACCGGTGCCAGCCGCGGCCTGGGCCGCGCCTTCGCCGACGCCGCACTCGACCGGGGTGACCGGGTGGTCGCCGCCGCCCGGACCATCGCCACTGCCGGCTTCGACGAGAAGTACGCCGATCGGCTGCTGGCCCTGACCCTCGACGTGACTGACCGCGCGGCGGTCAACGCCGCCGTAGAAACCGCGGTCGCGCACTTCGGCGGGCTCGACATCGTCGTCAACAACGCCGGCACCCTGTCCATGGGCATGATCGAAGAGTTCACCGAGGCCGAGGCGCGCGCCCAGTTCGAGGTCAACCTCTTCGGCGCGCTCTGGGTCAGTCAGGCAGTGCTGCCGCACCTGCGCGCCCAACGGTCCGGCCACATCGTGCAGGTCTCCAGCATCGCCGCGCTCGGCGGCTTCCCGAGCACCGGCCTGTACAGCGCGAGCAAGTTCGCCCTGGAGGGCATGAGCGAGGCCCTGGCGATGGAGGCGGCGGCCTTCGACATCAAGCTCAGCATCGTGCAGCCGGGCGGATACTGGACTGACCTGTACACCAGCGTGCGTGCCACCACCCCGATGGACGCCTACGCCCCACTGCGCGCTGAGCTGGAGCGGCAGTGGGCGGAGGGGTCGATCGACAGCGAACCCCGGCTGGCCGCCGAGGCGCTGCTGCAACTGGTCGACAGCGACGAGCCGCCGCTGCGGCTCCTGCTCGGCAGCATGGTCTACGACCTGGCGTTCGACATCGCCCGCCGACGGATGGACACCTGGGAGGGCTGGGAGCAGGTCAGCCGCGCCGCCGAACACGCCGTCGCGGCCCCCGAAGCTGACACATGAGAGGGCTGCTCGTATCGCCACGAGCAACCTGTGCGGCGTTCTAGGCTCCGAGATATGGCGGCGGCGTGCCCAATCTCGTTGGCACATAAGTCCGGGCAGCCTTTCACCCCATGATTTCTCCTCGCGAGGCGCAAACCGAGACGGAGAGGAAACACGCATGGCTGTCAAAACCAAGACTCGTCCGGGCACCACGGAGATTCGGCCGTTCTCGGTCGACATTCCTCAGGCCGACCTTGACGACCTGAAGAGGCGCATCAAGGCCACCCGCTGGCCGGACAAGGAAACGGTGAACGACCAGTCGCAGGGCGTGCCACTCGCGACCATTCAGGCCGTCGCCCGTTACTGGGAGAAGGAGTACGACTGGCGCAAGGCCGAGGCGCGGCTGAACGCCGTACCGCAGTTCATGACCGCCATCGACGGGGTGGACGTCCACTTCATCCATGTGCGCTCGAAGCACGAGGACGCGCTGCCGCTCATCGTCACCCACGGGTGGCCCGGGTCGATCATCGAGCAGATGAAGATCATCGAGCCGCTCACCGACCCGACGGCGCACGGCGGGAGCGCGTCGGACGCCTTCCACCTGGTGATCCCGTCGCTGCCCGGCCACGGCTTCTCCGGCAAGCCGACCGAGTCAGGGTGGAACCCACAGAAGATCGCCACCGCCTGGACGGAGCTGATGAAGCGGCTCGGCTACGACCGGTTCGTCGCGCAGGGCGGCGACTGGGGCGCGGTCGTCGTCGACCAGATGGGCCTCCAGGCGCCTCCGGAACTGCTCGGCATCCACACCAACATGCCCGGTGCGGTCCCACCCGAGATCGACCTGCTTTTCCAGGGCGACACCACCGGCGCCAACAACGCCATGGGCTCGCTGCCATCCGGGCTCTCCGACGACGAGATGCGTGCCGCCGAGGAAGTCAACTTCGTGTGGAAACACGTCGCCTACGCCCTCATGATGGCGACACGTCCGCAGACGCTGACCGGGCTGGCGGACTCTCCGGTCGGCCTGGCGTCCTTCCTGCTCGACCACGACGCGAAGAGTCTGGCCCTGATCTCGCAGGTCTTCGACGGAGCCAAGGCGGGCCTCACCCGCGACGACATCCTGGACAACATCTCGCTCTACTGGTTGACGAACACAGCGGTTTCCGCGTCGCGTCTGTACGCGGAGAACAAGCTGTCGTTCTTCGCCGCCAAGGGCGTGAAGGTCCCGGTCGCGGTGAGCGTCTTCCCCGACGAGCTGTTTGAGGCGCCGCAGAGTTGGGCCGAGCAGGCGTACTCCAACCTCATCTACTTCAACAAGCTCGACGTGGGCGGGCACTTCGCGGCGTGGGAACAGCCGAAGATCTTCTCCGAAGAGCTTCGCACCGCCTTCCGGTCGCTGCGCTAGGTGGCCGTGCACCTGCCCTCGCTGAACGGGGCGGCCGAGTGGCTCAACTCCGAGCCACTCGGCCCCGCCGACCTGGGTGGGCGCGTCGTCCTCGTCAACTTCTGGACGCTGACCTGCATCAACTGGTTGCGCCAGGAGCCGTACGTGCGTGCCTGGTCGCAGGCCTACCGCGATGACGGCCTGGTCGTCATCGGGGTGCACACCCCGGAGTTCGGATTCGAGCACAAGGTCGACTGGGTGCGGCGGGCGGTGGCGGCCCGATCGATCGACTACCCGGTGGCGGTCGACAACGACTACGCGATCTGGCGCGCCTTTGCCAACAACTACTGGCCGGCGCTCTACTTCGTTGACACCGACGGCGTCATCCGCGACGACCACTTCGGCGAGGGACGCTACGAGCAGTCCGAGCGGGTGCTCCAGCAACTGCTCGGCATCGAGCGGGAACCCGTACCCGTCAAGGGGCTCGGCCCGGAGGCGGAGGCCGACTGGAACAACCTGCGGACGCCCGAGTCGTACCTCGGTTTCAGTCGCGGCGAACACTTCGCGTCGCCCAACGGCCCCGCGCTCGACGAACGCCGCGCCTACCAGGTGCCGGAGAGCCTCGGCCTCAACCAGTGGGCGCTGGCGGGGGAGTGGACGATCGGGTCGGAGAACGTCGTGCTGGACGGGGCCGGCGGCGGCATCGCCTTCCGGTTCCACGCCCGCGACGCGCATCTCGTGCTGGCCCCCGGAACGGGAGCGCCGATCCCGTTCCGCGTATCGCTCGACGGAGACGCCCCCGGCCCGTCACACGGGGTCGACGTCGACGCCGACGGCAACGGCGTACTCCAGGACGGGCGGCTCTACCAGCTCGTCCGCCAGGACGGCGCGGTCCGGGAGCGGACTCTGGAGATCACGTTCGGCCAGCCCGGCGCCGAGGCGTACGCCTTTACCTTCGGGTAGGGCGTGTGTCGGATCCGGGGACTTCGACACACGCCCGGCCGCTCAGCGGCGCAGTTCGACGATGCTGACGGTGCCGGAGACTGGCGAGATGCTGTGCACCTGCGGGCCGGGGCGGAGTCGGGCGTCGCTGGCGTACCGGTCGGCGAGGGCCTTCTCCGCGGTCTCGTCGCCGTCGTCGGCGGCGAGCAACAACGCGGCGATCTCGTCCACGAGCGTGAGGTCGGCGGTGGCGATGTCCTCGGTCATCGCGCCGAAGCCGTCCCAGAGCAGCAGCTCGTCCTTCTGCCGGTGGGCCAGCTCGATCAGGACGTAGTCGTGGATGAACCAGTCGCCGCGGATCGGCAGCTCCGGGCTGACGCCGTAGCGCTCGGGGTCGATCGTCCCGGCCCGGTACGCCGACCACACCCGCGCCGCCGAGTCGAAGAGCCCTGCCTTCGGGTCGATGTCGTAGCCGTCGAACCCCCAGTCGCCGGCTGGGTCGAGCTCCGGGTCGGCCCAGACCCACCGGTCGCCGTTCCAGTACTCCACCAGCACATGGTCGTGGTGCCAGTCGGGCGCGAAGTACGAGGCGAAACCGACCCGGCTGCGACTGGGGATGCCGTGCTGACGCAGCACCGCGACCGAGAGCAGCGTGTGGTCCCGACAGCAGCCTGCCACGCGGTCGACGGCCGGACGCTCCGCCGCGAGGGGCAGCGGAAAGCGGGACTGGTCAGTGTCGAGGATGCGGTCCACCCAGCGGCAGTTCACCTCGTCGAGCCGGTCGTCGGGCAACTCGACGCCCCCGGCCCGGTAGTGGACGATCACGTTGCGGGCGGTCGCCGCCACGGTGGGGATGTCGGCCGCCACGGCATCGAGGAGCCCGCCGTGCCGACCCGGGTCGCTGTACGGGGAGTGTTTCCGGTAGTCATCGAGGTCCATGGGACCCAGTCTCCGGTCTGCCACCGGGTCAGGGTCAAGGTGAATGTCCGGATAGTGTCGACTGCTGTGACGGCGCCTGAGATCACCATCGCCACGCCCGCCGACCGCGCGACAGTTGTCGACACGCTTGTCGCCGCGTTCGTCAAGGATCCGATCCTGCGGTCCCTGTTTCCCGACGAGGAAACCTATCCGCGGTACGCAGCCGCCTTCTTCGGGCACCTCTTCGACAGGCGGGTGCACCGGAAGTCGATCTGGACGATCGGCGGGGGCGCGTCGGTCGCCCTCTGGGATCCGCCGACCGGGCAACCGGCTGCCGGCACGGCCGCCGTGCCGGCCGCTGCGCACGGGGTGCCGGAGGTCTCTCCTTACCCGCCCGACGTGCTGGCCCGCGTGCAGGGTTACGACGACGTCGTGCACGACGCCCTGCCGGCGTTCCCGTTCTGGTACCTCGGTGTTCTGGGCACCCACCCCGACAGCGCCGGGCGCGGTTGGGGCCGTGCCGTCATGCGGGCCGGCCTGGATCGTGCCGCCGCCGACGGCCTGCCGGCGATTCTGGAGACCAGCAACCCGGGCAACGTCGAGCTGTACCGCCGGGCCGGCTGGGAGGTGATGAGCTTCCTGCCGGAGCCCGTGCCCACCTGGCTCATGCAGCAGCCGCCGCGCTGAACACGCTGATTGCGCGCCTCCTACGATCGGCGGCGTGCACACCACCCCCTCCAGCCCCATCGACGTGCCGCAGGTCTTTCCGGAGGTTGCGCCGTTGGCGCGGACGACCGTCCGGTTGCATCCCCGCCCGGGTTTGCCAACAGCGGAGCAGAGTTCGGTAGGCGGCCCGCTGCTGTGGCCGGCCGACGAAGCGTGGCCGATGTGCGACGGGCCGGAGCCGGGCGACCACTACAGCGACTCTCCGGGTGAGCCGGCGGCACCGCTGGTGCCGGTGGCGCAGTTGCTGGCCGCGGACGTGCCCGAAGTGCCGTTCCCGGCGGGCACGGACATGCTGCAGGTCCTGTGGTGCCCATTCGACCATGATCCGTGGACGACACCTCGCCCTGCACTGCGATGGCGTCGCCGCGCCGACATCGGCGCCCGGCTTCAGGAAATGCCCGTACCGGATGTGGAGTCAGATCCAGCGCACGTCCCCAACCCCTGCGTGCTCGACCCGGAGCGGGTCACCGAGTACCCGGGCTGGGACCTCCCGGAGGCCGTGTGGCCGCAGATCGAGGGCACGATGAGGCAGGTCGCGCAGGAGACCGGTTGGGAGTACGAAACCGATTTGGCGGTCGCCTCGGGGATCAAGGTCGGCGGTTACCCCGGCTGGACCCAGTCCCCGGACTGGCCGGTCTGCGGGTGCGGCTCGCTCATGGACCATCTGCTGACGGTCGCCAGCTGGGAGTTCAGCCGCGGTGACGAAAAGCGGTGGATTCCGGTAGAGGATCGTCCGGCGATGGTCGGTTGGGGATGGGACACCGACGCCGACCACCCGTGGCGGACGATCCAGAACCCGAGCGGCCTCATGCTGGGCGACGTCGGCGGGATCTACCTGTTCGTCTGCACCGCCTGCCCCACCAGGCCGTTCGACTACCGCTTCGACTGTTCCTGACGGGCCGTCCGGTCCGGTTGCCGACTGGCAGACCTGCAGCCCGGCCCGCCGCCAGATCTTGGACAGTTTCCGTTAGCTGGTAACGGAAACTGTCCAAGATCTACGCGTTGCCGTGGCCGTCGGCGTGAGGTCATCAGGCGGCGAAGATGCGCGCGTAGATCTCGTCGATGACGTCGTTCTTCGCGAGGCTGTAGTCGCGGGGCCGGTGCGCGGTGTCCCGCGCGAGGCGGCGCTTGGCCGCGGCGTACCGCTCCCGGTCGTGCGGGTGCGCGCGCAGCCAGTCGCGGAAGAGCCGGTGCCGGACCGGCTCCGGCGCACCCAGCGGCCAGACGTGCAGGTTGACGTCCTCGGCGGGGCTGAGAAGCATTCGGTGCCCGTGCCACCAGGGCTCCCGAAGGACCAGCCGGTACCCGAGCCGTTCCAGGGCGGGGAGATAGGGGGCCTCCTCGGCGGTGTTCTCAATGACGAGGTCGACGTCGATGACGGGCTTTGCGGCGAGCCCCGGCACCGCCGTCGACCCGACATGTTCCAGGCTGATGATCAGATCACCCAGGGCCTCGGTGAGCGACGACCGGACGGCGACGAACTGCTGCGCCCAGGACCTGTCGTACTCCTCGACGACGACGGACTCCCACGTCCCTGGCGGCTCGCCCACCAGGCCGGCGTCGACCTGTTCGGGCGTGGCGTGAAAGCGCTGCACGACGTCCTGCGGAAACTCGGCCACGTCAACCTCCTCGGGAAGCAAAGTCCGCCAGGCTACGACACGACGATCGGTGCGGCAGCACCCGACCGATGCGGGCATCGGATGTCGGGTGGGCGACCTACCTCGCGACCTAGCGTCAGTGCTCGAAAGGGAAGGAGGCCCGGGTGCTGGATCGGCTCAACGAGGCCATGGCGTACATCGAGCGTCACCTCGACCAGAAGATCGAGGTGGCCGAGCTGGCGCGGATCGCGCTGACGTCGGAGTACCACTTCCGGCGGCTGTTCTCCGCACTGGCCGGGATGCCGCTGTCGGAGTACATCCGTCGGCGTCGGCTCACCGTCGCCGGTGCGGACGTGCTGGCGGGGGAGCGGACGTTGCTCGACGTCGCGATGCACCACGGCTACGGCTCGGCGGAGGCGTTCGCCCGGGCGTTCCTCGCCGTGCACGGCGTGGGCCCCGGAGAAGCCCGGCGTACGGGGGCAGCGTTGCGCGCCCAGCCCCGGATGTCCTTCCGACTCACAGTCGAAGGGAGCGGCAGCATGGAGTACCGGATCGTCGACAAGGACGCGTTCGCGCTGGTGGGGCGCAAGGCCCGGGTCCCGCTGGTGCACGAGGGGATGAACCCGGCGATCGTCGCGTTCATCCGGAGCATCGACAAGGAGACGACCGAGCGGATCGAGGCGCTCTCCGATCAGGAGCCGAAGGGGATCGTCAACGTCAGCGACAACCTCGCCGACAGCCGGCAGGAGGGCACCGAGCTGGACTACTGGCACGGGGTGGTGACCAGCGTCGCGCCGCCGGAGGACCTGGACGCGCTGCCGGTGCGGGCCGGGTCGTGGGCGGTGTTCACCACCTCCGGCGCGTTTCCGCAGGCGGTGCAGTACCTGTGGCGTGACGTGTTCACCCAGTGGTTTCCGTCCAATCCGTACCGCAGCCGAGGGGGACCGGAGATCTCCCGGGTCCGGGTGTCGGCGGACGGCACCCAGGCGGACGCCGAGCTGTGGATTCCCGTCGAACGGGTACCCACCCCTATGTAGAGTTCCGATACAGTGGCCGGATGCGGATGACGATTCCGGTCGCGAAGGTGCTCGCGGCGCTGCTCGCCGAGCCCGACGAGCAGCGCTACGGGCTCGACCTGATGCGGTTGACAGGCCTGCCCAGCGGCACCCTCTACCCGGTGCTGCACCGGTTGCAGGGGGCCGGCTGGTTGGCCGCCGACTGGGAGGCGATCGATCCCGTCGCGGCCGGGCGGCCGGCCCGCCGCTACTACCGACTGACCGCCGTCGGGGTGGCGCAGGCCCGCCAGGCGCTCGCCGACCTGCGAGCCGCGATCCCCGACGGCCGTCGCTCGTGGGGCGGCACCGAGCCCACCGGGGCGCCCGCGTGGTGACCCGCCGGGCCACCGAGCTGCTGTTGGAGTTGGCCGCGCGCCGCTGGCCGACCGAGGTTCGCGACGACCTGCGCCGTGAGTGGGCCGCCGAGCTGCACGTGCTGGCCGAGAGCGGTCACCGGACGAGGATGCTGGGCTTCGCAGTGAGCCTGGCCGTCAGCCGCACCGGCGCCCCGATCGTCGACCGCCGCCTGATGCGCGGTCGGGTCGGCCGCACCGCCGCCGCGTTGCTGTTGTCCCCGTTCGCCTGCGTCGGGATTGTGCTCGGCGGCGCTTTCGCCCTCAACCCGATCGAGCACGTATGGGCCGAGAGATTGTCGGAGTGGGCGCAGAAGCCGATCTGGATGGCGCTCACCGTCGGGCTGGCGGTCCCGCTGGCGGTGTTCGCCGCGCGCTGGGGCCGGCACACCGCACTCGACGGCCCGCTGCGCATCGCGCTCGGCGTGGTGCTTCCGGTCGGTGCGGCCGTCATCCTGCTCACGTGGTTCATCGACGCTGAGGGCCTGGCCGGCGCCGTACCCGGTCTCCTGCTCTGGTTGGCCGGCCTGACCCTCGCGCTCTGGGCCGCGGCGAGCCTCGCCTCCCGGGGTCGCCTCCGCGCCGCCTGGTGGGTGGGCGTCCTCGGCGCACTCGTCGCCGCGGACCTTGCGGTGATCCTCGTCGTCGTCGACACGTACCCGGCCGGATTCGGCGCTGGGCCGACGATCGACGCACGGGAGCGCGTCGACCCGATCTCCGCGCCGCTGTGGCTCTTCGCCTGCTGGACGGACTGGAACTTCGGCCTGCCCCGGCCGATCGACTGGGAGATCTTCCTGATCACCAACCGGGTGGCGGTGGAGCCGATGTTCTACCTGGCCTGCATGCCGTACGCGCTCGCATACACCATCCGGGCAGCCCGGTCGGCCCCCGTCGCGCCTGTCACTCTGGCGCAGACGCGCAGCGCTACGGGCTGGACCTGATGCGGATGCCCAGCGGCACCGAGCCCACCGGAGCGCGGGCATGGTGACCCGCCGGATCGCCGATCTTGCGCTGCGGTTGGCCGCGCGTCGCTGGCCGGCCGACGTCCGCGACGACCTGCGCCGCGAGTGGGCAGCCGAGCTGCACGTGCTCGCTGAGAGCGGTCACCGGACGAAGGTAGTCAGCTTCGCCGTGAGTCTGGCCGTCAGCCGGGCCGGCGCCCCGCTCGTCGACCGCAGTCTGCTGCATCGGCGGGCCCGCCGTACCGCCGTCGCCCTGCTGCTGTCCCCAATCGCCTGCATCGCGATCCTGGTCGCTAGCGCGGTGGCCATGAATCTCGTCTACAACTCGCTGAGCATGTGGGTGAGCTGGTCGACGCGTATGCAACTGCCGCTCTGGTCGACGCTCACGGCTGGGTTCGCGGTGCTCCTGGCGGTGTTCGCGGCGCGTTGGGCGCGGCACAACGCGCTCGACGGCCCGTTGCGCATCGCGCTCGGCCTGGTGCTCCCCGTCGGCGTAGCCGTCACCCTGGTCCTGTACCTCACCGACGCCGACAGCCTGGCCCGCGCCGTACCCGGAGTGTTGTTCTGGTTGGCCAGCCTGACGCTGGTCCTCTGGGCCGCGGCGAGCCTCTCCGCCCGAGACCGCGTCCGCGCGGCCTGGTGGGTGGGCGTCCTCGGCGCGCTCGTCGCCGCTGACCTCGCCGTGATCCTCCTCGTGGTCGACACCATTCCCGGTGGCACCGGCGGCCTCTCCGTCGACGGGATGCCGGCCGACACAGTCGACCGGATCTCCGCGCCGCTGTGGCTGCTCGTCTGCTGGACCGACTGGAACTTCGGCCTGCCCCGGCCCACCCCGTGGGAGATGTTCCTCATCAACGATCAGGTGCTTGTGGAACCCATGCTCTACCTGGCGTGCACGCCCTACACGCTGGCCTACGCCATCCGGGCGGCCCGCCCGGAGCCGACCGCACCTGTCGTCCTCGCGGGGACGCCGTCGCCGGTCTGACAGTGCAGCTCAGTCGGGCACGTCGTCCCACGTCGTACCCGGCTCCAGGTAACCGGCCAGCTGGTTCTCGCGCAGCGCGTACGCGATGACCAGCAGGGCGTGCTTGTCCAGCTCGGGCAGCCGGTCCAGCGGGAACCACCGCACGGCCAGCGACTCGTCGTCGTTGACCCGGGCGGTGCCGGCCACCAGCCGGCACAGGAACCCCAGGTTCAGGTATTCGCAGCGGTCGCCATTCGGGTACGTGTGCGGGTGCGACACGGCGCTGGACATTCGCACCGGGGCGACGTCCAGGCCCGTCTCCTCGCGCACCTCGCGGACCAGTGCGGTGGCCGGCTGCTCGCCCGGCTCGACGAAACCACTGATGACCGACCAGCGCCCATCGTCGGAGCGCTGGCCGAGCAGCAGCTCACCGGCGTCGTTGCGGACCACCGCGCTGACGCTCGGCAGCCAGAGCAGGTCGTGGCCGACGTGCTTGCGCAACCCCACGATGTAGTCCGGTGTCGTCATTCGGCAATCATAGATGTGCCCTGCAGCGAGGCTCACCTGCGCATCTTCTGGAGTTCCAGTCCCACGCGTTTCGCCATTTCGGCCCGACGAACGCAATGCATATCTACTGTGGAGATCGTCGGCGACTTGTGCGATCCGGTGGCGGCCGGCCGGTTCGCGGTGCACAGTGATTCCCATGAGCGACAGCGAACGTGGTGGGCAGTTCTACTGGTGCACCCGGCATCACCGGGTCGAGACGGACGCCAACGTGTGTCCGGCGAAGCACGTTCTCGGCCCGTACGACTCGGCGGCCGACGCGGAGAACGCCCTGCAACGAGTGCAGGAGCGCAACGAGGCGTGGGATGCCGAGGACGCTCGTTGGGCCGGGGAGGACAGATAGGCGGCGCGGGACGGCTCGCGCCGAGGTATTTCGTGCTCCGCGAGGACGCACGCGAGAGCACGTCCCCCGAGGAGGGAACCACGATGGCCGAAGCACAGCAGGCCACCAAGCGCCCGGCCGCCCGACGCACCACCGCGAAGAAGACCGCCGCGGCGGAGCGGAACACGGCGGCGAGCCGGACCACCCCCGTGCGCAAGTCCACCGCGGCTGCCGCGAAGGCACCGGCCCGCAAGGCCGCCGGCGGGGCGGGCCGCGCCCCGGCCCGGAAGACCACCACGGCAGCCACGAAGGCCCCCGCGAAGAAGGCCACGACCAAGACCACCGCCGCGGCCAAGAAGGCCCCCGCGAAGGCCTCGACCACCACCCGCAAGACGACCACCGCCGCCAAGCGGGCGCCGGCGTCGACCGCGCGCAAGACCACCACCACAACCGCGAAGAAGACCACCGGTACGACGAAGAAGACGGTGAGCGCGGCGAAGAAGACCACCGCGTCGGCGGCGAAGAAGACCACCACCGCGGCGAAGGCCCCGGCGCGCAAGACCACCACCGCCGCCAAGGCCTCGGCGCGCAAGACCACCACCGCGGCGAAGGCCCCGGCGCGGAAGGTGGCGACCAAGGCGTCCGCCGCCAAGAAGACAGCGACAAAGAAGACGGCCGCGGCGAAGAAGACCGCGTCGACCCGCCCCAGCGGCGGCGCGCGCAAGGCTCCGGCCAAGAAGGCCCCGGCCGCGAAGGTGACGGGTACCTCGTCGACCACCGCCCGCAAGGCGGCGGCGAAGAAGGCCCCGGCGAAGAAGACCGTCGCGGCCAAGGCGCCGGCCCGCAAGGTGACCGCCCGCACGTCTCCGGCCCGCCCGGTCGCCGCCCGAGCCACCGCCCCCAGGGGGGCCCGCAGCGCCGCCCGCAAGGCGACCGGCTGAGCGCGGACCACCCCCTCGCCGGTCGGATTTCCGGCCGGTCACCGGAAGCGGATCACCCGTGGCGCTGTCAGGATTGACCCGTGGTCATCCGACGCGTACTCGCGCCCCGCATCGACTTCGGCGCGTTGCGCCGCGAGCTCGGCCTGCCCGAGGAGTTTCCGGCCGACGCCCAGCGTGAAGCCGACGAGGCGGCTGCGGCACCGCCGCAGCCGCCCGTCGACAGCACCGACATACCGTTCGTCACTGTCGACCCCGCCAGCTCGCGGGACCTGGACCAGGCGATGCACCTCAGCCGCCGCCCGGGTGGGGGCTACCGGGTGCGGTACGCGATCGCCGACGTCGCCGCGCACGTCAGCCCCGGTGGGGCGTTGGAGGCGGAGACGTGGCGGCGGGGGCAGACCATCTACCTGCCCGACGGGAACGTGCCGCTGCACCCGCACAGCCTCAGCGAGGGTGCCGCCAGCCTGCTGCCCGACGACGACCGGGCCGCTGTGGTCTGGACCATCGACCTGGACGCCGACGGCGCCACCGTGGCCGTCGAGCTGGAACGCGCCCTGGTCCGCAGCCGCGCCAAGCTCGACTACACCGGGGTGCAGGCCGCAGCCGAGGCCGGGCGGCTACCCGACCCGATCGCGCTGCTGCCGGAGATCGGCGACCGGCTGACCGCGCGTGGGTTGCGGCGCGGCGCCATCAACCTTCCGCTGCCCGAGCAGGATCTGGAGCCCGACGGTGAGGGCTGGCGGCTGGTGCTGCGCGCGCCGGCGCCGATGGAAGAGCACAACGCGCAGATCTCCCTGCTGACCGGAATGGCCGCCGCCGACATCATGCTGGCCGGCCGGGTGGGCCTGCTGCGGACGATGCCGGCGCCCAAGCCGGAGGCGGTGCAGCGACTGCGGGCCGCCGCCGCGCCGCTGGGCGTGCACTGGCCGGACGACGTGGGCCCCGGGCAGGTCATCGCCGGTCTGGACGCCGCCCAGCCGCGCGCCGCCGCGTTCATCGACCAGGCCGCCGAGCTGATGCGCGGTGCCGCGTACACCGCCTTCGACGGGGAGCTGCCGGAGCAGCCGGAACATGGTGGCGTGGCGGCCGCGTACGCCCACGTGACGGCGCCGTTGCGGCGGCTGGCCGACCGGTACGCCACCGAGGTCTGCCTGGCCCTGCACGCGGGCCAGCCGGTGCCCGACTGGGCCCGCGCCGCGTTGCCCCGGTTGCCCGAGGTGATGGCGAGCACCGACCGGGTCGCCTCGGCGGCCGCTCGTGGCGCCGTCGAGTTGGCCGAGGCGGCGGTCCTGGAGCACCGGGTGGGCGAGACCTTCGACGCGGCAGTCCTCGACGTCGACGCACCGCCCAACGGCAAGTCCCGACCCCGGCCGCCCGGTGGCACCGTCGCGCTGGACGCCCCACCCGTACGCGCCCGCTGCCTCGGTCAACTGCCGCTCGGCGAACGGGTCCGGGTCCGCCTGGTCACCGCCGACCCGGCGGCCCGTACCGTCCTGTTCGAGCTGGCCTGACCGGGCCGCCGGCCCTGGCCCTGTTCTCGCCCGTGGGCGCGGTCGCCCGCCTTGGCTCGGTCCTCGCAGGCGCTGTCGCTCACCGCAGCGGGGATTCTCACAGCGCTCGGCGCTGCTGACGGACCGAGCGGTTTGCGAGGATGAGGCCATGGCATACGACGCGAGCACGCTGCCCGACGTGTCCGGGCTGACGGTCGGCATCATCGGCGGCACCGGCGACCAGGGGCGGGGCCTCGCCTACCGGTTCGCGCGGGCCGGCCAGACGGTGCTGATCGGATCCCGGTCGGCTGAGCGGGCCGCCGAGTCCGCGGCCGAGATCGCCGCCCTGCCCGGGGTGCCGGCCGGCGGCAGCGTCACCGGCGCGGCCAACGACGACGTGGCCCGACGCAGCGACGTGGTGATCATCGCGGTGCCGTGGGACGGGCACGCCGCCACCGTCGCCGCCCTCGCCGAGCCGCTCGCCGGCCGGATCGTCGTCGACTGCGTCAACCCGCTCGGCTTCGACAAGCAGGGCCCGTACGCGCTGACCGTCGCCGAGGGCAGCGCCGTGCAGCAGGCCGCCGCGCTGCTGCCCGACTCCCGGGTCTGCGCCGCGTTCAACCACGTCAGCGCTCCACTGCTGGCCGACCCCGAGGTCGACCGGATCGACCTGGACGTGCTGATCTGCACCGAGGACCGCGAGCTGGTCGACATCGTCGGCGCGCTCGCCGCCCGGATTCCCGGCATGCGGGGCATCTACGCCGGCCGGTTGCGCAACGCCCACCAGATCGAGGCGTTCACCGCCAACCTGATCGCCATCAACAAGCGCTACAAGGCGCACGCGGGCATCCGCGTCACCGACCTCTGACCGGGCCGCCGGCATCGGGGTGTCCCCGGCGTGGGGGCACCCCGACCCTCGTCACTGCTAGAAGGTGTGTTCGGCGGCGGGGAATTCGCCGTCGCGGACCTCGTCGGCAAAACGGCGGGTGGCGTCGGTGAGAGCGCCGGCCAGATCCGCGTAGCGCTTGACGAAACGTGGCGCCTTGCCGGTCCGCAGGCCGGCCATGTCCTGCCAGACCAGCACCTGCGCGTCGGTGTCCGGGCCCGCGCCGATGCCCACCGTGGGAATCGGCAGCTCGTGGGTGATCCGCTTGGCCACCTCGCCGGGCACCATCTCCAACACCACGGCGAACGCGCCCGACTCCGCCACCGCCCGCGCGTCGGCCAGCACCTCGTCGGCGGTGTCGCCGCGACCCTGCACGCGGTAGCCGCCCAGGGTGTGCTCGCTCTGCGGGGTGAAGCCGATGTGCGCCATCACCGGAATGCCGGCGCCGACGATCGCGGCGATCTGCGCCGCGTTACGGCGGCCACCCTCCAACTTCACCGCGTGACAGCCACCCTCCTTCATGAACCGGACGGCGGTGCGCAGCGCCTGGGCCGGGCCCTCCTCGTACGAGCCGAACGGCAGGTCACCGACGATCAGCGCCTGCCGGGTCGCCCGCACCACGGCCCGGACCAGCGGAAGCAGCTCGTCGGCGGTGATCGGCAGGGTGGTCTCGTAGCCGAACACGTTGTTCGCGGCCGAGTCGCCGACCAGCAGCACCGGCACACCGGCCTGGTCGAAGATCGACGCCGTGTACTGGTCGTACGAGGTGAGCATCGGCCAGCGCTCGCCGCGCTCCTTGGCGGCCATCAGGTCGCGGGTGCGGACCCGTCGGGTGGCCGGGCCGCCGTACAACGCGGTCACCTCGTGCGGAGTGGACTCCACCATCTCTGTCTCCCTTCCTCGAGGCCGCCTGCGCGGTCCCCGGGTTCCGTCGCGATCGTCGCACCGCGAGACGGGCTGACGGCAGGGCCCAGTGCAAGATGTCACTCCACCAGCGCGGAGCCGCCCACGCGGCCACCGGAGGACCGCGCCGCGAGGGCACCGCGCGGCGGCGCCGGGCCGTGTCACCGACCCGGCACCCCCAGGGGTACGGCTCAGCCGTGCTCGCGCCACCGACTGGTGATCGGCAGACGGCGGTCCCGGCCGAACGCCTTCATGGAGATCTTCGTGCCCGGCGCCGACTGCCGTCGCTTGTACTCGGCGGTATCCACCAGCCGCAGCACCTTGTCCACGATCGCCGGGTCGTGACCCGACTCGACCAGCCCGTCGCGGCCGAGGTCGCCGTCGACGTAGCCGATCAGGATCGGGTCCAGGACGTCGTAGTCGGGCAGGCTGTCGCTGTCGAGCTGGCCCGGGCTCAGCTCGGCGCTCGGCGGCTTGCCGATCGAGTTCTCCGGGATCGGGGCGGTCTCACCGCGCCGCGCCGCGTCCCTGTTGCGCCACTTCGCGAGCCGCCAGATCAGCGTCTTCCAGACGTCCTTGACCGGGTTGAAACCGCCCACCGAGTCGCCGTACAGGGTGGAGTAGCCGACCGCCAGCTCACTCTTGTTGCCGGTGGTCAGCACCAGGTGGCCCTCCTGGTTCGACAGCGCCATCAGGATCACGCCACGGACCCGGGCCTGCAGGTTCTCCACGGCAACGCCGGACAGCGACAGGTTGGCCAGGAAGCCGTCGACCATCGGCTGGATCGGCTCGACGCGATAGTCCAGGCCGGTGCGCTTGGCCAGGTCGGCGGCGTCCTCCCGGGAGTGCTCCGAGGAGTGCTGGCTGGGCAGCGACACCCCGACCACCCGGTCCGGCCCGAGCGCGTCGACCGCGAGCGCGGCCACCACCGCCGAGTCGATACCGCCGGACAGACCGAGCACCACCGACGGGAACCGGTTCTTGTTGACGTAGTCGCGCAGACCCAGCACCAGCGCCTGCCACACCTCGGCCTCGTCGGCCACCGGCTCGATCAGACCACCGGTGGCGGCCGGGCCGGACGGTCCGGGCGGAACGCCGTCCAGCGTGCTGTGCACGATCCGCATCCCGTCGGCCAGCGTCTCGGTGGTCGGCGGGGTGGCGGCGGCCGGCAACTCGATGTCGTGCACGAGCAGGTGCTCGACGAACTGCGGGGCCCGGGTCAGCAGCTCACCGTCGGCGCTCACGATCATTGAGTCGCCCTCGAAGACCAGCTCGTCCTGGCCGCCGGTCATGTTGACGTACGCGATGGCGGCACCCGCCTCGGCGGCCCGGCGGCGGACCAGCGGCAGCCGGATGTCGTCCTTGTTCAGCTCGTACGGCGAGCCGTTGATGTTGACGGCCAGGCCGACGCCCGCCCTGCGGGCGGCGGCGAACGGACCGCCGGCCTGCCACAGGTCCTCGCAGATCGTCAGCGCGACGTCCACGCCGCCGATCCGCACCACCGTCAGCGCGTCACCGGAGACGAAGTACCGGTCCTCGTCGAAGACCCCGTAGTTGGGCAGGTGGTGCTTGAAGTAGCGGGCGGCCACGACGCCCCGGTGCAGCAGCGCGGCGGCGTTGCGGGCACCCCGGCCCGGCTCGGCGTCCCCGCTGACCTGAGGTGGGCCGTCGGCGTCCAGGTAGCCGACCACGACCGGCAACTCGCCGAGACCGTCGGCGGCCAGGTCGGCGGCCAGCCGCTCCACGGCGGCCCGGGACGCGGCGACGAAGGAGCGCCGGAAGACGAGGTCCTCGACCGGGTAGCCGGTCAGCATCATCTCCGGGAAGAGCACCAGCTGGGCACCGGCATCGGCGGCCTGGCGAGTCCAACTGCGGACCAGGTCGGCGTTACCGGCGAGGTCGCCGACGCTCGGGTTGACCTGGGACAGGGCGAGACGCAGGGTGGGCATGCCTTCATCTTGCCTCAGCCCCCGCGCGACAATCCGTACCCTCGGGCGAGATTGCCGCCACCTGCCGCGACGGGCGCCCGCGAGGCCCGGCGGCGTGAGCTCGGCCGTCGTGGCGGCGGACGCGACGGCACGGCGGGGGCCCGCGCTCGCCGGGCGGGACATGAGGGGACGGCCGGCGGCAGTTCGCGTAACGTCTGCGTAACCAGGCCCGGGAACACTGGGCGATCAGGTCGGGTACAGCCCGGCCAAGGCGGACAAAGAGTGTCGCGAGGGGTTGGGGAAGTGGACCGTCAGCAGGAGTTCGTCCTCCGCACGCTGGAAGAGCGGGACATCCGGTTCGTCCGGCTGTGGTTCACCGACGTTCTGGGCACGCTCAAGAGCGTTTCGGTGGCACCCGCCGAGCTCGAGGCGGCCTTCGAGGAGGGCATCGGCTTCGACGGCTCGGCGATCGAGGGCTTCGCCCGGGTCTTCGAATCGGACATGGTGGCCATGCCCGACCCGACCACCTTCCAGGTCTTCCCCTTCGAGGGTGGAGTCAGCGGCGAGAGCGCCCGGATGTTCTGCGACATCCTGCTGCCCGACGGCGGCCCGTCCTGGGCCGACCCCCGGCACGTGCTGCGCCGCGCGCTGTCCAGGGCAGCCGAGAAGGGCTTCACCTTCTACACCCACCCCGAGATCGAGTTCTTCCTGCTGGAGAATGGTCCCCAGGACGGCTCGGTGCCCATCCCGGTCGACACCGGCGGCTACTTCGAGCACACCACCCACGCCGTGGCCCGGGACTTCCGCCGTCAGGGCGTGCTCGCACTGGAACGGATCGGCATCTCGGTGGAGTTCAGCCACCACGAGGTCGCCCCCGGCCAGCAGGAGATCGACCTGCGCTACGCCGACGCGCTGACCACCGCCGACAACATCATGACCTTCCGGCACGTGGTCAAGGAGGTCGCGCTCTCCACCGGTGTGCAGGCCAGCTTCATGCCGAAGCCGTTCACCGACCAGCCGGGCAGCGGGATGCACACCCACCTGTCGCTGTTCGAGGGGGAGCGCAACGCCTTCCACGACAGCGGCGACCCGATGAAGCTGTCCAAGGTGGCGAAGTCCTTCATCGCCGGTCTGTTGGTGCACGCCCGGGAGTACACGGCGGTCACCAACCAGTGGGTCAACTCGTACAAGCGGCTCTTCCCGCAGCACCTGCCGGACCGGATCACCGAGAGCCCGGCGTACGTCTGCTGGGGTCACCTCAACCGGTCCGCGCTGGTCCGGGTGCCCGCGTACGGCAAGCCCAACTCGGCCCGGGTCGAGGTCCGCTCGCTGGACTCGGCGGCCAACCCGTACCTCGCCTTCGCGGTGCTGCTCGGTGCCGGCCTGAAGGGCATTGAGGAGGGGTACGAGCTGCCGCCCGGCGCCGAGGATGACGTCTGGTCGCTGACCAGCGCGGAGCGGCGCGCCATGGGCTACGAGGCGCTTCCGGAGAACCTCGCCGAGGCGATCGACGTGATGGCCGGCTCCGAACTGGTCGCCGAGGTGCTCGGCGAGCACGTCTTCGACTTCTTCCTGCGCAACAAGCGGGCCGAGTGGGAGCAGTACCGCCGCGAGGTCACCCCGTACGAGCGGCAGCGCTACCTGGCGCTGTAGACGCAGGGGCTGACGCCGTTGCGCGCTGCCGCTATCGTCTCGATCACCGCGCCGGTACCCCTCCGGGCGGAGAGTCGGGAGGCAAGTCGGTGCTGGAGGATCTGTTCAGCGGGGCCTGGCAGAGCGTCGTGTTCGGGATCGTCGGCGTCGGCCTCATGGCCGCCGGCTTCGGGCTCGTCGACCTGCTCACCCCGGGCCGGCTGCGAGACCTGATCTGGGTCGAACGCAACGCCAACGCGGGGTTGCTGCTCGCCGCCAACCAGCTCGGCATCGCCGGGATCGTCTTCACCGCGATCCTGACCAGCTACAGCGACTTCGGCAAGGGGATCGCCTCCACAGTGGTCTTCGGACTGGTCGGGTTGGCGATCATGGCGTTGGCCTTCGTGGTGCTGGACCTGCTCACCCCCGGCAAGCTCGGCGAGGTGATCTGCTCGCCCGACCCGCACCCGGCCGCCCGGGTCAGCGCCGCCACCCACTTCGGGGCCGCGCTGATCGTCTGCGCCTGCATCGCCTGACGGCAGCTCTCCGCGCCGCCGTGCAGGCGGTCCGCCTGCGGTCCGGTCGTCTGCGGGCGTGCGTCTGCGGGCCGTCGTCTTCGGCCGATCGCCTGCGGCCGGTCGGGGCGCTCGCGTCTGTGGGCGGTCGGCGCGGGGCGTCGTACCTCGGCCGTAGCGTGCCGGGTATGAACCGCACGGATCGCCTCTATGCGCTGGTCGAGGAGCTGCGGGCGGTGTCACCACGGCCCCGCAGCGCCCGCTGGCTGGCCGCGCGCTTCGAGGTGAGCAGTCGAACCATCGAACGGGACCTCGGCGCGTTGCAGGAGGCCGGGGTGCCGATCTGGGCCGAGCCCGGGCGCACCGGCGGCTACGTCCTGGACCGCGCCCGCACCCTGCCGCCGGTCAACCTGACGCCAGCCGAGGCGGTGGCGATGGCCGTGGCGCTGCACCGGCTCGCCGGCTCGCCGTTCGCCGGGCCGGCCGCCACCGCGCTGCGCAAGCTGGTGGCGGTGCTGCCGGCCGCCGACGCCGCCGAGGCGCACCGCCTCGCCGGTCGGGTGCACCTGATCGGCGACGGGCCGGCGACGCCCGTCCCGGCCACCGTCGCCGACGCGGTCTCCGCGCGGCGCGTGCTGCGCATCCGGTACGCCGACCGCGCCGGCGCCGACTCGACCCGTGACGTCGAACCGCTCGGCTACCTCGGCAACGCCCGACACTGGTACCTGGTCGCCTGGTGCCGTCTGCGCGACGAGCTGCGCTGCTTCCGTACCGACCGGATCCGGAGCGTCTGGGCGCTGCCCGACGTGGTGCTCCGGGAACTACGCCTGACCGACCTCGACATCCCGCACGAACGGGTCCGCCCGCTGAGCCTGGTCTGAAACCCGTCGGCGGCGCGGCCGGCCGGGCGTGCATCGTCGTGCGAAATCCCGCCGGGTGATCCGGAAACACCGACAGGACGCTGTCGCCAACGGCCCCGAAACTGCTTCAGACGACGGCCGAACGGCCGGCACGAAAATTCTGGAGGCAGTAGATGTCCAGGTCCACGACGCCCATCACCTGGTTCGAGATCGGCACCGACCGTCCCGAGGACGCGGAGCGGTTCTACGGAGAGCTGTTCGGCTGGACCTTCGAGGAGCAGGGCTCGACCGACGGCGGGTCCTACCGCGTGACCGGGGCCGGTGGCGACACCGGCATCGCCGGAGCGATCCGGGCGACCGACGGGACGTCGCCGAACTACGCGGTGTTCTACGCCGAAGTCGCCGACGTGGCAGAGACCTGCCGGCAGGCCGAAGCGGCCGGCGGCCGGGTGCTGGTGCCAGCGCGTACGGCACCGAGCGGTCTCACGTTGGCCCACCTACTCGACCCGGCCGGCAACCACCTGGGCGTGTTCACGCCCCCGCCCCCGCAGCCCTGACCCCTTTAGGGCCGCGCTGATGCCCGGCTGGCCTGACTCAGGGGTGGGCCTGACCTTGGGGGTGGGCCTGACCTTGGGGGTGGGCCTGGCTTTGGGGTGGGCGTGGCTTTGGGGTGGGCGTGACCGTGGGGTCGGCCTGACCTTGGGTCGGCCTGGCTTTGGGCCGGGCTGGCTGGGGGGGCAGTCACCCCGAGCGGGTGTGACGGCCGAGCCAGCCTGGCCGCACGCACCGGCGGATGATCGACTCGGCTTTCATGATGACGCGGTGTCCGGCGCGCTTGGGCACCGCAACTTCAAGGAAACCGAGTCGATCAAGCCGCGACCGCGGCACGGCTCGACAGGACGGAACAGGTCCGGCCGGTCTAACCGAGACGGCCCGGCCCGGCCCGGGCGTACCAAGACCGGCCCGGCCGGGGCGTACCAAGACCGGCCCGGACCGGCCAGGGCGTACCGAGACCGGCCCGGACGCCGGCCGGGCGTACCGAGACCGGCCCGGACGCCGGCCGGGGGGGGCGTACCGAGACCGGCCCGGACCGCCCCGGGCCTGCCGAGGTCGGCCCCGGCCGGCCGGGGGCCTGCCGGGGCCGGGCCCGTCGGACTACTTGCCGGGCGTACCTGCGCCGTGGTGGCCGCCCGGGCCACGGTGGCCGCCCGGGCCGGGGAAGACGCCGGCCTCGACGGCCTTGGTGATGGCGTCGGCCTGCTCCTGGGTGAGCTTGCCGTCCTTGACCGCCTGGTCCAGGCGCTGCTTGAGCGCGGCCTGCCGGTCTTCGGCGGACGGGCGCTGCGGCCGGTCGGCCGGTCGGTGCTGCTCGCGGACCTTTTCCAGTGCGGCGGTCACCTTGTCGGTGGGCACGCCCAGCTCCTTGGCGAGCGCCTCGGCGAACTCGCCCTGCCGGTCGGCCTTCGCGCCCGGAGCCGTGCCCGGAGCCTGGTCGGTGCTGGCGGTCGGTGTCGGCGTGGGAGTGTCGGCGGCGAACGCGATCGTCGGGGCCGCGATCCCGACGCCGAGGACGCCGGCGGTGGCCAGGCCGGCCAGCAGGTGCTTCCTACGGATGGTGCGGGACATGCTGTCCTCCAGAGGTTCGGTCATCCTGCGCTGTCGTGACCGACAGTGACCGGGCAGTCTGGGCGGAAGCCGTGGCGACCCTGTCAGCGAGCTGACAATCGCGGCCGCCGCTGGGCGAAATCGGGTTGTGTCGTCGCTGGCCGAGCGGTCAGGGTGGACGATCCACCGACGGAAGGACACCGCGGAATGACCGTCGAGATTCGGGAGATTCCACTCGTCGAGCCGGACGCGGGGCCGTACGGCATCACGCCCGGCCCGGACGGCGCGCTCTGGCTGACGTTGGCCCATGCCGGCGGCATCGCCCGGCTGTCGCCCGACGGCGAGGTCCGGACCTACCCGCTGGATCCGGCCGGCGGTCGCCCGTTGATCATCACGGCGGGGCCGGACGGGGCGCTCTGGTTCACCCGCTCCGGGGACGACCGGATCGGTCGGATCACCGTCGACGGCGAGCAGCGCACCATCGCGCTGCCGGGCGGCACCGGGCCGGGCGGCATCGCGGCTGGACCTGATGGCGCGCTCTGGTACGCCGGGATGACCTCCGACACGATCGGCCGGGTGGAGACCGACGGCACCCACAGCGCGTTTCCGCTGCCGGTGAGCGGCGGATTCGCCTCGATGATCACTGCTGGCGCGGACCAGGCTCTCTGGTTCACCCTCAACCAGGCGAACGCGATCGGCCGGATCGACCTCGACGGCCGGGTGACGCTCTATCCGTTACCCACAGCGAAGGCAGGCCCGGTCGGCATCACCCTGGGCGTTGACGGCGTCATCTGGTTCGTGGAGATCGCCGCCGGTCAGCTCGGTCGGATCGACCCGGATGGCGAGATCGTCGAGTTCCCGCTGCCGGACCGGGCGGCCCGCCCGCACGCGATCGTGGCCGACCCGGACGGCGGCGCGTGGTTCACCGAGTGGGGTGCCAACCGGATCGGCCACCTCGACCCCACCGGGCGGATCGAGGGCCACGCCCTGCTCACCCCCAACGCCGAACCGCACGGCATCACCCGTACCCCCACCGGCATCTGGGCGGCCCTGGAAATCGGCGCAGTAGCCCACCTGACCCCACCAACCACCTGGGCCCACCCCCCTCTGACCCGCGACGATCATGAAGTTATTGCCGCGACACGCCGGGTGGTTTCTAGGCTTCAGTGCAACTGATCTTGGGTTGGACTGGGGGTACTGGTGGCGAGGCCGGGTGTGGTGACGTTCGGGCATCGGCAGGTGTTGGAGCATCTGTGGGGGTCTGGGTGGACGATTTCGCAGATCGCGGGGGTGCTCGGGGTGTCGGTGGGCACGGTGTCGCGGGAGGTGGCCCGGTATCACAGTGCCCGGCATGGGACGAAGAATCCGCTCGGGCGTTCGTTGCCGTTTGGGCGGGCTCGGGCGCCGTATCGGTGGGGGTATCAGGCGCAGTGGGCGCAGCGGCGTGCGGATATGGCGCGTCGGCGCTCGAGGGCGTCGAAGTTGGGTCCCGGGACGCGGCTGCGGCAGGTGGTGCGGGGGAAACTGGCGCGTAGGTGGTCTCCGAAGCAGATCGCCGTGTGGTTGCGGGCCACGTTCGCTGACCGGCCGGAGTTGTGGGTGTCGCACGAGACGATTTATCAGGCGATCTATGTGCAGTCGCGGGGCAGCCTGCGCGAGGAGTTGACGCGGCAGGTCGCCCTGCGCTCGGGACGCGCTGATCGGCGTTCCCAGTCGCGGATGGCGGCAGCGGATCGGGGTCGTCGCCCGTGGATCGGGGACCTGCACATCAGCAACCGGCCCGCCGAGGCCGCGGACCGGGCCGTGCCGGGTCACTGGGAAGGCGACCTGGTCATCGGCAAGGCCGGCCGTTCAGCGATCGTGACGCTGGTGGAACGAGCCACCCGCTACGTGATGCTCGGCGCGTTGCCTCAGGGTCGAGACACCGAAGCCGTCATCGGCGTACTCACCGACCTCGCCGCCCGGATGCCCGCACATCTGCGCCGCTCACTGACCTGGGACCAAGGCAGCGAGATGGCCGCTCACGCGGTCTTCACCGTCGCCACCGGCTGCCCGGTCTACTTCTGCGACCCCCACAGCCCCTGGCAACGCGGCAGCAATGAGAACACCAACGGCCTACTGCGCCAGTACTTCCCCAAAGGCAGCTACGACTTCCGCAGCATCGACCAGAACGGCCTCGACAAAGTCGCCCACGAACTAAACACCCGCCCCCGCCAGACGCTCGACTGGGCAACCCCAGCCGAACGCCTGGACCACCTCATCGCCGCCTAACAATTGCACTCACCCCTTGACCCCAAGCCGTGGCGAGTGACAACAACTTCATGATCAACGGTGCCTGGGGGAGGGGAGGGGACGGGGAGGGAGGGGTTAGTGGACTGCGGGGGTTGCGGCGAGGGTGGCGGTGGTGGTGTCCAGGGTGGCGGTTGTGCCTACCGGGACTGTGAGCTGGTTGGGGCCGTGGCCGATGGGGAGGCCGCCCAGGACCGGTACGCCCAGGTCGCCCAGACGTTCGGTGAGCACGTCGGCGATGGTGGTGTCCCAGCCGTCGCCGCAGTCGGTGAACTGCCCGACCGCCACCCCGGCCAGTCCGTCCAGCACGCCGGCCCGGCGCAGGTGGGTAAGCATCCGGTCGACCTTGTACGGAGGCTCCTGCACGTCCTCGATCAACAGCACCGCACCGGTCAGGTCGGGCAGGTCCGGAGTGCCGATCGACGCGGCGATCATGCACAGGTTGCCGCCGAGCAGGGTGCCGGTGGCGCGACCCGGGACGCGTACGCCGAAGGTCTCCTCGGTGGGGACCGCGGCGATCGACACCGGTTCGGTCGTCATCAGCGCCGCGTGCAGGGACTCGGCGGAGCGCAGCGGCGTCCGCTCGTCGCGCCAGGCCGCCCCGGGGCCGTGCACCCCGGCCAGGCGGGCGCCCCGCCACAGTGCGAACTGCAACGCGGTGATGTCCGAGAAGCCGGCCACCACCTTCGGGTCACGGCGGACGGCGGCCATGTCGATGGCGTCCACGATCCGTTGGGCGCCGTAGCCGCCCCGGGTGCAGATCACCCCGCGCACCTCAGGGTCGGCGAAGGCGGCGTTCAGGTCGGCGGCGCGCAGGTCGTCGGCGCCGGCCAGGTAGCCGTGGCGGGCGTACGCGTTCGGCGCCGGCACCGGGCGCAGGCCCCAGCCGGTGAGCAGCTCCATGCCCCGGGCCACCCGCTCCGGCGAGGTCGGCCCGGACGGCGACACCAGCAGCACCGTGTCACCCGGGCGCAGCACGGGCGGGCGTACGGCGGTGGTGTCCTCGCTGATCACAACCGCAGAGCCTAACGACCCGGCCGAGAAGCGAACGCCACCCGGCCGCGCAGCCCGTGCCGGGGCGTGGTGCCGTGCGGCGTACCGGCTAGCCTCGACCTGTGGCAACCGCGCTGGTGATCGAGAACGACCCGACGGACGACGCGCGCCGGCTGGGTGAGTGGCTGACCGAGGCTGGGCTGGAGCTGTGGGTGGTGCGCCCGCACGCCGGCGACGAACTCCCCGCCGACCTGGAGGGGTACGCGGCGCTGGTGGTGCTCGGCGGCGACCAACAGGCGTACCCGATGCCGGACGGTTCTCCCGGCGCACAGTGGTTTCCGGCCTTGGAGGGTCTGCTGCGCAAGGCGGTCCGGTACCGGGTGCCGACCCTGGCGGTCTGCCTGGGCGCGCAGCTGCTCGCCACCGCGCACGCCGGGTTGGTCGAGCGCAGCCCGTCCGGGCCGGAGATCGGCCCCGGCGTGGTCGGCCGGCGGGACGCCGCCGAGAACGACCCGTTGTTCCGGTACGTGCCGTTGATCCCGGACGTGCTCCAGTGGCACTCCGACGAGATCACCGAGCTGCCTCGGGGCGCGACCCTGCTGGCCGCCTCCACCCGCTACCCGCATCAGGCGTTCCGCCTCGGTGACCGGGCGTGGGGGTTGCAGTTCCACATCGAGTGCGACGCCGCGATGATCGCCGACTGGGCCACCGATTCGACCGAACTCGCCGAGCTGGGCTACGACCCGGAGTTGGTGGTCGCGGCCTGCGCCTCGGTGCTGCCCGACGTCGAGGAGGTCTGGCAACCGTTCGCCGCCCGGTTCGCCGCGCTGGCCCTCGGCGAGTTGGACGACAGCACGACGCGGCGCGGCCTGCCGCTGCTCGGGCACTGATGGGCCGGCCGACCAGAGCACCGGGCCGGCTCGCCCGGTACGGGTTCGGCACCGCCGAAGGCGACGGCGGCGCGCGCGCCGCGGACCTGCTCGGCCCCGAGGGGCTGCGGCTGTGGCAGCCGGCCGTTCAGGAGCCGGTCGACGAGGCAGCCGCGGAGCTGCTCGCCGCGCTGTCCCGGGCCGCCGACCCGGACCTGGCGCTGCGCCAACTGCACCGCATCGTGGAGGCCGAGGGCCGCGCCACCGAAGGCGGCGCCGAATCGCCGCTGCTCGCGGACGTGCACAGCGACCCCGGGCTGCGGCGACGACTGATCGCGGTGCTCGGCGCGTCGGCGGCGCTCGGCGATCACCTGGTGGCGCACCCCGAGCACTACCAGGCGCTGCGGACCGCCCCGGACGGGCTCGCCCCGATCGCCGAGGGGCGGCTGGAGCCGGCCGACGGCGGCAACGCGGTGGCGGCGCTGCGCACCGCGTACCGCCTGGCGTTGCTGCGGATCGCGGCGGCCGACCTGACCGGCGGTCGCGGCCTGGAGCAGACGATGGCCGCGCTCTCCGCGTTGGCCGACGCGACGCTGTCCGCGGCGTACGAGATCGCGGTGACGGAGCTGGCGGAGGGGACCGAGCGGCCCCGACTCGCGGTAGTGGCGATGGGCAAGTGCGGTGGCGGCGAGCTGAACTACGTCTCCGACGTGGACGTCATCTTCGTGGCCGCCGAGGACGCCGACCTGTCCGCCGCGACACAGGTGTCGACCCGGTTGATCTCCATCTGCGGGCTGGTCGCCTGGCCGGTGGACGCCGCGCTGCGACCCGAGGGCAGCCGCGGCCCGCTGGTGCGGACCCTCGCAAGCCACCTGGCCTACTACCGGCGGTGGGCGCGCACCTGGGAGTTCCAGGCGCTGCTCAAGGCCCGCCCGGCCGCCGGGGACCTGCCGCTGGCCCAGGAGTGGATCGATCAGCTCGCGCCTTTGGTCTGGCGGGCCGCCGAGCGGCCCGAGGCGGTCGAGGACGTCCGCGCCATGCGCCGCCGGATCATCGACCACATCCCGCCGAAGGAGCTGGAGCGGGAGATCAAGCGCGGTCCCGGCGGGCTGCGCGACATCGAGTTCGCCGTCCAGTTGCTGCAACTCGTGCACGGTCGCGGCGACGAGACGCTGCGCCCGCCCGGCACCATCCCGGCGTTGCGCGCGCTCGTCGCCGGCGGCTACGTCGGTCGGGCCGACGGTGAGGCCCTGTTGCGCGGCTACCGCTTCCTGCGCAGCGTCGAGCACCGGCTGCAACTCCAGGGCCTGCGTCGTACGCACACGGTGCCCGCCGAGCCGGGCGCGCTGCGCTGGCTCGCCGCCGCGCTGGGTTTCACGGCCGCGCCGGGGCGCAGCGCCGTGGAGAGCTTCCGGGCCGAGTGGGTCACCCACGCCACCGAGGTACGCCGACTGCACGCCAAACTGCTCTACCGGCCGCTGTTGGAGTCGGTGGCCCGGGTGCCGGCCGACGGGTTGCGACTCACCCCGGAGGCGGCCAAAAACCGCCTGGAGATCCTCGGCTTCGCCGACCCGGCCGGGGCGTTGCGCCACCTCCAGGCGCTCACCGGGGGGGTGAGCCGCACGGCGGCCATCCAACGAACCCTGCTGCCGGTGCTGCTCAGCGAGTTCGCCGACGCGCCGGAGCCGGACCGGGGGCTGCTCAACTACCGCAAGGTCTCCGACAAGCTGGGCAGCACCCCCTGGTATCTGCGGCTGCTGCGCGACGGCGGCCCGGTCGCCCGCCGGCTGGCCCGGGTCCTCGCCCTGTCCCGGTACGTCGCCGACCTGCTCGCCCGCGACCCGGAGGCGCTGCGGCTGCTGGCCGAGGAGAACGAGCTGGCGCCCCGCCCGCCCGAGGTGCTGCGGGAGGGGTTCCTGGCGGCGGCGGCCCGGCACACCGACCCGGTCGCGGCGACAAGCGCGGTGCGCGCGCTGCGACGTCGCGAGCTGGTCCGGGTGGCCTGCGCCGACGTGCTCTGCCGGGCCGGCGCGCTGGCGCCCAGCCCCACCCGGGCGGACGGCGCGAACCGGCCCGCCCGCGGGCTGTCCGACATCACCGCTGTCGGTACGGCGCTCGCCGACGTCACCGACGCCACACTGGCCGCCGCGCTGCGGGCCGCTCAGGCCAGCCAGCCCGCACCGGCAGGGCTGCGGTTCGCGGTGATCGGCATGGGCCGGCTCGGCGGGTACGAGTCGAACTACCTCTCCGACGCCGACGTGCTCTTCGTCTACGACCCGCCGCCGGGCACCAGCGAGAGCGCCGCCACCGCCGCCGCGCACGCCGTCGCCGAGGAGCTGCGCCGACTGCTCGGCGTACCCGCCCCCGACCCGCCGCTGGGCGTCGACGCCGACCTGCGACCGGAGGGCCGCCAGGGTCCGCTGGTCCGCAGCCTCGCCGCTTATTCGGCGTACTACGCCCGCTGGTCGCGGGTGTGGGAGGCGCAGGCACTGTTGCGCGCCCGGTTCGTCTGCGGTGACGCCGACCTGGGCGCCGAGTTCGAGGCGATGATCGAGCCGGTGCGCTACCCGGCCGACGGGCTGACCCGCGAGCAGGTCGTCGAGATCCGGCGGATCAAGGCCCGGGTGGAGACCGAACGGCTGCCCCGTGGCGCCGACCCGGCCACCCACACCAAGCTGGGTCGCGGTGGGCTCGCCGACGTCGAGTGGGCGGTGCAGCTCGTCCAGCTCCGGCACGCCGGCGCGATCCCGGCGCTGCGCGGCACGCGTACCCTCGACGCCCTCGCGGAGGCCGAGCGGGCCGGCCTGATCGATCCCACGGACGCCGCGGAGATGGCCGCCGGTTGGGCCCTGGCAGCGCAGGTCCGCAACGCGTTGATGCTGGTCCGGGGCCGGGCCGGAGACCAACTGCCTCGGCACGGGGTGGAGTTGGCCGGGGTGGCCCGGCTGCTCGGCCGCGACGACCCGGGGGAGTTCCTCGACGAGTACCTGCGCACCGGCCGCCGCTCCCGCGCCGCGGCCGAACGGGTCCTCGATGCCTGACGCGTCGCCGCGCCCAACCGGGCTACGCATCGCGGGCACCGGCTGGGCGGCGGCGACCGGGGCCGCGGTGGTGCTCGCCGTCGCGTTCCTCCTCGCGCCGCCGATGGGCACCGACCTCGCCGCCCAGGTGGCCCGTGCCGGGTTCACCGAGCGGTACGGGGCGACGCCGGTCGACTTCGGCTGGTACGGCGGCGTCAACCAGTACGGCTACAGCCTCTTCACGGCCAGGTTGGGCGAGCTGATCGGGGTGCGTCCGCTGGGCGCGGTCGCCGCCGTGGTCGGCGCGGCCGCGCTGGGCTGGCTGTTCATCCGCAACCGGGCCCGCCGACCGCTGCTGGCGGGCGTCCTCGGCGCTGTGGTGCTGGTCGGCAACCTGGCGAGCGGTCGGATCACCTTCGCGGTCGGGCTTGCGTTCGGGCTGCTGGCGCTCTGCGCGGTCAGCGCGGAACGCCCACCCCGCTGGCTCCGGTTGACGCTCGCCGCCGGCTGCGCCGCCCTGGCGACGGCGGCGAGCCCGGTCGCCGGCCTGTTCACCGGGCTGGCCGGCGCGGCGCTGCTGCTGGGCGCCCTGCGAACCGGTGACGGGCCGGGCCGCCCGCTGCCCGGAGGCTGGCGAGCCGAGCGACCACTGGCCGAGGGGCTCGTCCTGGCCGTGGCGCCCGCCGTCACGCTCGCCCCGATGGCGTTCGTCTTCGGCAACGGCGGCACCCAGCCGTACTCGGCCGAGTCGATGCGCATCAACGTCGCGCTCGCGGTGCTGGTGGCGGTCGTGCTGCCGCGTCGCCGCCGGGTGCTGCGCGTCGGCGCGGTGCTCACCGTGCTGCTCCTGATCGGGGCGTACTACCTGCCCAGCCCGATCGGTTCCAACGCGCTACGACTGCCGATGCTGTTCGCCCTGCCCGTGCTGGCCGGGTACGCCGCGTTGCCGGGGCGGTGGCTGGCCGCGCTGCTCGCCGCGGCGGTGTGGTGGCAGTCCCCGGTGATGACGAGCGACGTGACCCGGGCAGGCGCCCCGGAGAGCGCTAAGAGCTTCTACCAACCGCTCGTCGCCGAACTCGACCGGCGGCAGCCGGCCGGGCGGGTCGAGGTGGTGCCGCTACGCGACCACTGGGAGTCCGCGTACCTGCCGCCGACCGTGCCACTGGCCCGGGGCTGGGAACGCCAGGTCGACAGCGACCGCAACGCGCTGTTCTACGACGGCAACCTGAGCGCGCAGACGTACGAGCAGTGGCTACGGCACGAGGCGGTGACCTACGTGGTGCTCGCCCCGGACGCACCCGCCGACCGGTGGGGCCGCGACGAGGCCGCGCTGATCCGGGCCGGCCTGCCGTACCTGCGGGAGGTCTGGCGAGACGCCACCTGGCAGATGTACGCAGTGGTCGATCCGACCCCGCTGGTCGGTGCCCCGGGCCAACTCGTCGCCGCCGACCGCGGCGCGGTCCGGCTGACCGCCACGCCCGGTGACGTGCCGGTCCGGGTGCGCTGGTCGCGCTGGCTCACGTTGAGCGGCCCGGACGGCTGCCTGCGACCGGGCGCGGACGGGTGGACCGAGGTGCGGGTCCGCGCCGCCGGCGACTACTCGATCTCCAGTGGGCTGGCACCGGCGCGCCACTGCTGACCCGTGCCTGCCGTCGGCCTCCCACCGACGGGCTGGCAGCATGTCCGGCGTGCCCTCCCACCTCGCGCGCTGGACCGGCCTGGCCGGCTCGATGCTGCTCGCGCTCTCCGCCTTTCTCGGCGGCGCGTTCCCCAGCGGCCCCCTGCGCAGCACCCCGGTCAGCATCTGGCAGGGGCCCGACGGCCCGCTGATCCTCGCCGCCTGGGTGGTCGGCACCGGCCTGATGGCGTACGCCTGGTGGGCGTTGCGCGACGGGGGACCCTCGACGCGGTGGGCACTGGTCACCGTCGGGCTCTGGCTGCTGCCGTTGCTGCTCGCGCCGCCCTTCGGCAGTCGGGACGTGTACGCGTACACCTGCCAGGGCGCCAGCTTCGTCGGCGGCATCAGCCCGTACGAGCAGGGCGTCTCCGCGCTGCCCTGCCCCTGGCTGGATACGGTCTCGGTTATCTGGCGCGACACCCCGGCGCCGTACGGGCCGCTGTTCGTGCTGATCGCGGGCGCCGTGGTGAAGGCCACCGGATCGCTGACCGCCAGCATCGTGCTGTTCCGTGCGCTGTCGCTGGTCGGAGTGGCCCTCACCGCGTGGGCCCTGCCGGCGCTGGCGCGTCGGGCCGGTGTGCCGGCGAAGCGGGCGGTGTGGCTGGCGTTGGGTTCCCCCCTGGTGGCCGCGCACCTGATCGGCGGACCCCACAACGACGTGTTGATGCTCGCCGCGCTGGTCGGTGGGCTGGCCGTGGTGGCGGCGCACCCGGGCCGGCGCGGAATGCTGCTGGTCGGCGGGCTGCTCCTCGGAGTCGCGGTGGCGATCAAGGTGACCGCCGTGGTGGTGGTGCCGTTCGCCGCGCTGGCGGCCACCGCCGGGCCGTACCGGATCCGCACGCTGATCCGCGACGGCGGCTGGGTCGTCGGCGGGGCGGTCGCCAGCGTGGTCGGTGTGACCCTCGCCGGTGGGCTGGACTTCGGCTGGGTCGGCGGGCTGTCCCAGGGTGGCACCGCCATCGCCTGGACCTCGCCGCCGACCGCCGTGGGACAGACGGTCGGGTACGTCGCGGCGCTGTTCGGTGGTCACATCGACGCGCTGCCGGTCACTCGCGGGATAGCAGTGGTCCTCCTGGCCGTGCTGCTCGTCTGGCTCTGGTGGCGGGCCCGCACCCGCGACCCGCTGTACCACGCCGGCCTCGCGCTCGCCCTCACCGTCGCGCTCGCCCCCGTCGTGCACCCCTGGTACTGGACCTGGCCGCTGTTCGTGCTGGCGGCCACCGCCCAGCGCACCAGATGGTTCACAGTGGTCGCCCTGGTCGCGTCCTTCCTGGTGCTGCCCGACGGCACCGGGCTGCCCCGGTACACCAAGACGGTCGGGGCACCGCTGATGACGCTGTTGGTGATCGTGCTGGTCATCCGGTTGGTACGGTCGGCTCGGGCGGCCCGTCAGCCGGTCGCCGCCGATTGAGGGAAGGTGCGCCGGTGACCGCTCCCGGCCCGCCCCCTCATCCATCGGTGGCCAGCGCCGCGCGGTTCGTCGGCCTGGCCGGCGCGGTCCTGCTCGCCGTGGCCGGATACCTCGGCGGGGCGCTGCCCGACGCCCCGCTGGGCGTGACACCCGCGTCGATCTGGCGAACCCCGGACGGCCCGGCGACGCTGACCTGCTGGCTGATCGGCACCGTGCTGCTGGTCGGGGCGTGGTGGTCGCTGCGCGAGGGTGCACCGTCGACCCGTTGGGCGTACGTCACCGCCGGGCTGTGGGCACTGCCGCTGCTGCTCGCGCCGCCGCTGGGCAGCCGGGACGTCTACTCGTACGCCTGCCAGGGTTGGACGTACGCGCACGGCGTCGACCCGTACACGGTGGGGGTGGCGGCGGCGGGCTGCCCCTGGCTGGACACCGTGGCGCCGATCTGGCGGGACACCCCGGCGCCGTACGGGCCGGTGTTCGTCCTGCTCGCGGCGCTCGCCGTCGGGCTCGGCGGCGGGCTCACCGGGACCATCGTGGCGCTGCGCGTGATCGCCGTGGCGGGGCTGCTGCTGGCCGCGCTCTGCCTGCCCGGTCTGGCACGGGCGGCCGGGGTGCCGGCCCGGCGGGCGGTCTGGTTGGCGGTGGCCGGTCCGCTGGTCGGCGTACACCTGGTGGCCGGCGCCCACAACGACGCAGTGATGCTGGGCCTGCTGCTGTGTGGGCTGCTGGTCGTGGTCCGTCGACCGGGTCGGCCGGCGGCGCTGCTGCTGGCCGGAGCGCTGCTCGGGCTGGCGGTCACGGTGAAGGCCAGCGCCGTGGTGGTGGTGCCGTTCGCCGTGCTGGCCGGAATGCCCGGCCGCTACACCGTTCGGGCGTTGCTGCGCCACTGTGGTTGGCTCGCCGGCGGGCTGCTCGCCGCGCTGCTGGTCACCTCGGCGGTCTCCGGCCTCGGCTTCGGCTGGGTGGGCGGGCTGACCCACAGCGGTGACTCGGAGCAGTGGACGTCACCACCCACCGCCGTGGGCTTCGTGGTCGACTACGCCGGCGCGCTGGTCGGCCGGGACCCGCAGGCGGTGCCGGGAGTCCGGGCGGTCGCGCTGCTGCTGCTCGTCGGAGTGCTGGTGGTGCTCTGGTGGCGGGCCTGGCAGACCCTGCGCGGGTCCAACGACGCCCGGCGGGCAGCGCCGGTCGAGACGACGGCGCCCCGGGTGGCGCTGCACGGCGCGGCGTTGGCGCTGGTCGCCACCGTCGTCCTGTCCCCGGTCTTCCACCCCTGGTACGCGACCTGGCCGCTGGCACTGCTGGCGCTCACCGCCGCCCGTACGACGTGGTTCGTGCTGCCCACCGCGGCGGCAGCCTTCCTCGCCCTGCCCGACGGCACCAACCTGGCCCGCGTCACCAAGGCACCCGGTGCCCTGGCGATGACCGCCCTGCTCCTGACCGTGCTCGTCCGCACCGCCTGCCGCCGTCGCACCGCCCGCACCCTGCGCATCGGCCGCCGCCGTCGCATCGCCCGCAGCCGTTGATCATGGGTTTGACCGGGGCGGTCTGGGCCGAACGCCTCGCCAACCCCATGATCGTCATCGTCGTGCGGCCAAGATCGTGCTTGAACGTGGAGGTCAACACCGTCGCGTAAGGCGATCGGTTGCGTGGGTCAAGGGGCAAGTGTGCACCGCCGAAGCCGAGGTTCAGACTCCAGGAACGCCCCACCCGCGCCGATCTTGCACTGTCGGTCGCCGAAAAAGCACGGAATGCCCCTTACGTCGGGACAGTATGTGCAAGATCGCGGCATGGGCGCAGCCCGGCCTCGTCGATCATGGAGTTGTGGTGCCTGGTTTGGTGCCGTGCGGGCGCTTTGTCACCCATCACAACTCCATGATCGACGAGGCGGTGCGAGGTTGACGAACAGCCACTCCGCCTAACGCAACGGCGTTGACGTTGATGTAGTGGTGTCCGACGCGATCGGGCCACTAGATCCAGGATCGAGCACGATCTTGGGG